>DASQGR010000129.1:0-3648 GCA_035632515.1 Allostellaceae bacterium
AGGAATGGCATCGACAGGTTCCAATGGATGGGACCGAGGTGACGCATCCCCTGTGCTTCGAGGTCGAAGGACGGCTTTGGGCCCGTAACCGGGTTGTCGGCCTTATCCAAGGGTTTCCTCCATCATGACCGGCTGCTTTGCAAGCGCGGTGCCGAATTTCATACAAGACAGAATTTCATACCGGAATTGGGCGCGCACCATAATCCGCTGCCATTCGACCGGCAAGCGAGGCGATTGCGACG
The DNA here is from genome assembly GCA_035632515.1 of Allostellaceae bacterium. Classification (GTDB taxonomy): domain Bacteria; phylum Pseudomonadota; class Alphaproteobacteria; order ATCC43930; family CGMCC-115725; genus DATARH01. Next base: position 243 of record DASQGR010000129.1, read on the forward strand.
AAACCGCAGCGATCACGGCCGAGATCGATTAATCGGGCGGCGTCAATCGCGCCGTTTGGGTCAGTGCTATCAGCGCCTGCCGCGCCGCCGCCGCGTCCCCCACCGGCGCCGGGAAATCGAGGCGGGCGGTCTCGGCCTCGCGGCGCAGGTCGATTCCCTCGGGGTCGATGCCGCTCATCGCCCAGCCGGAACCGGGCCGGCGCAGCAAGCGCCCGGCGAACAGCGCGACGGCGTCGGAGTGGTCGGCGTTCATATGGGCGACGATTTCGGCCTCCGCCGCGGCGAGGGCGCCGACATCCGCGGCAAGGCACAATTCGCCAGGCTCGACCCAAAAGATGCGGCCGAACCCAGCGACCAGATGGCCGCGCCCGATCGTCACCCGATAGAGATGGAAATCGCCGAACCCGGCATACGCAGCGGCGGTCGGGTGGCGGGCAATAAAGCGGGCAAGGAGGCGCGGATCGTCGCAGCGCACCGCCTCGCCGAGCAGGCTGAGACGCGGCTCGGCGAGCGGGTCGGAACCCGGGCGCTGGGTCCGGCCCTCGCCGTCGAACAGCAGCGACACCCGGCCGTCGCCGGCGATGTTGCGGCTGTGCTGGGCGAGGTTCGAAAGCATGAGCAACGGGGTCGCATCGAGGTCGCAGGCCACCGCCACGAGCGAGGCGTAAGGCCGGCCGCCCGGATTGCCGGCCAGGGTCGTCGCCAGCGCCGCATGGCTCTGCGACCGGATCAGGCGGCGGCATTCGGCGCCGCGGTCAACGGTTTCGTTCATGCCCATCCCTTTTTGTTCGCCACCGAGCAGCCATATTTGACAGACCACAATACCGTGCCGGCGGCGCGATCGCCGGTACGCAGCCCTGGTGCACGGCCCTTGGGGGGACAATCCTTGGCGAATACGATCGCACTTGTCGACGACGACCGGAACATCCTGGCCTCGGTGTCGATGGCGCTGGAGGCGGAAGGTTTTGCCGTCCGCTGCTTTGCCGACGGCGCCGAAGCGCTGAAGAGTCTGAGCGCCCAGCCGGTCGATGTGGCCGTACTCGACATCAAGATGCCGCGGATGGACGGCATGGAGCTGCTTGCCCAGCTGCGCCGCCAGAACCCCATCCCGGTGATCTTTCTGACCTCGAAGGACGATGAGGTCGACGAGCTGCTCGGCCTGCGCATGGGCGCCGACGACTATATCAAGAAGCCGTTTTCGCAGCGCCTGCTGATCGAGCGCATCCGTGCGCTGCTGCGGCGCGGCGAGCTGGCGCGCGAGCGCGACGACACCCAGGGCGAGCCGGCGATCGTCCGCGGCCAGCTGATCCTCGATCCCGGCCGGCACCTGTGCACCTGGCAAGGCGACCAGGTCGAATTGACCGTCACCGAGTTCCTGATCCTGAAGTCGCTGGCCCAGCGTCCCGGGCACGTCAAGAACCGCGACCAGTTGATGGATGCGGCTTACGGCGAGCACATCTACGTCGACGATCGCACGATCGACAGCCATATCAAGCGGTTGCGCAAGAAGTTCAAGGCGGTCGACAACGAATTCGCGCAGATCGAAACGCTCTATGGCGTCGGCTATCGATATCGCGAGCACTAAGCCGGCGCCGCCGCCGGGAGACCTGGCCGGGCATCCGGCCGGAGAGGCGCCGGCACAGCCCCAAGGCGCCGAGCCTCGCACGGCGCCGGCGATCGCTTGGCCACTGCTCCGGGGTCTGCGCCGGCGGTTTCGCTGGACCGGGGGCTCGCCCCTTACCCGGCGGATCATCGTCGTCAACGTGCTGCCCCTGGCGTTGCTGGCGGCCGGCTTTCTCTACCTCGGCAAGTTCGAGGCGAGCCTGATCGACCAGCAGGCCGAGGGGCTGGGCACTCAGGGCGAAATCTTCGCCGCCGCATTGGGCGAGGGTGCGGTGCTCGATTCGCCCGATGAGGGCGAGGTGCTGCTGCCCGACCTGGCGCGCCAGATGATGCGGCGGCTGGTGGCGCCAACCCACACTCCGGCCCGCCTGTTCGATCACGAGGGCATCGCGATCGCCGACAGCCGGTCGCTCGGCGGACCCGGAGACCCTGTCCAGGTGTCCCCGCTGGCCCCGCCCGACACCAAGGGCTGGCTCGCGCGCGCCGCCACCCGTCTCTACAACGGGATTGTCGACCTGTTGCCGCACCGCGGTCACTATCCGCCTTATCACGACAACCCCTCGGCCGACGGCTACCCCGAGGTGATGCGCGCCCTGCACGGCGAAGCCGGAACGGCGGTGCGGCGCGATCCGAGCGACGGCGGGCTCGTCATCAGCGTCGCCGTGCCGGTGCAGCGCTACAAGGAGGTGCTGGGCGCGGTGATGCTGAGCACCGCCAACGGCGAGATCGAGAAAGAGCTGCGCACCGTCCGCGTCGAGCTGTTGCGCATCTTCGGCGTGGCGCTGCTGGTCACTTTGCTGTTGTCGCTCTACCTCGCCGGAACGATCGGGCGTCCGATCCGGCGGCTGGCGGCAGCGGCGCAGCGTGCCACCGGCCGCGGCGCTCACGTCGAGATCCCCGACCTCACCCAGCGCGGCGACGAGATTGGCGATCTGTCCCGCTCGCTGCGCGAGATGACCAACGCGCTGTGGGTGCGGATGAGCGCGATCGAGAGTTTCGCCTCCGACGTCGCGCACGAGATCAAGAACCCGCTCTCCTCGCTGCGCAGCGCCGTCGAGACCGCGGTGCGGATCGACGACCCGGTCAAGCAGCAGCGTCTGCTGGCGATCGTCCTCGACGACGTGGAGCGGCTGTCGCGGCTCATCACCGATATCTCCGACGCCTCCCGCCTCGACGCCGAGCTCAGCCGCGACGTGATGGAACCGACCGACATCGCCGCAATGCTGCGCACGCTGGTCGACATCCACGAAACGACCCGCGCCGAAGGGACGGCGCATGTCGTGCTGAGTCTGCCCGAGCGGCGCCGCGGCCTTGTCGTGCCCGGTATCGAAAGCCGGCTGTCGCAAATTTTTCTCAACCTCATCAGCAATGCAGTGTCGTTCAGTCCGGCGGACGGCGAGATTCGCGTGCGGGCCGTCCAGGACGGACGGGCGGTGCTGGTTACGGTCGACGACGATGGGCCGGGAATCCCGGCCGACAAGCTCAATGCGATCTTCGACCGCTTCTATACCGAGCGTCCGGCGGCCGAGAAATTCGGCACCCATTCGGGACTTGGCCTGTCGATCTCGAAGCAGATCGTCGAGGCCCATCGCGGCCGCATCTGGGCCGAGAACCGCCACGACGACGCCGGGGCGGTCTGCGGAGCCCGCTTCCTGATCCGCCTGCCCGAAGCCTAGGCGGGCAGCAGGTGTCCCGAGGTGGAACCGCTCGCGCCCCGCGATGCCGAGGAGAGGAGAAAACTGCAATGCCCGAGACCCTGCTGGTCCACGCGACCACGGTCGCG
>DASQGR010000130.1:0-5619 GCA_035632515.1 Allostellaceae bacterium
ATTGCAGCGGCGAACGCGGCCGCGCCGGCTCCCTCGGCGACGGTGTGGGTGTCGGTGAAAATGACCCGCATGGCGCGCCGCATCTCCGCGTCGGAGACGGTGACGATGCGCGCAGCGCCCCGGCAGATGATGTCAAGCGCCGCCGCGTCGGGAACCCGCACGGCAAGCCCGCCCGCGAAAGTGTCGGCGCTGTTGGTCGCGACCGGCTTGCCGGCGGCGAAGGACAGCGCATAGGTCGCGGCGTTGGCGGCGACGACGCCGACGATCTCGGTCTTGAGGCCCAGCGCAGCGCGCGCCGCGATCACCCCGCAGATCCCGCTGCCCAATCCGATCGGCACGTAGACGATATCGAGGTCCGGCACGGCGCGAAACAATTCGAGCCCATAGCTCGCCACTCCGTGAACCAGCAGCGGGTGGTAGGAGCGGACGAGATGCAGATTGTCGCGTTCCGCCGTGGCGATCGCGTAATCGTAGGCCGCCTGGAAATCGTGACCGTGCTCGACCAGGGTGGCGCCGAACGCCGCCATCGCCCGGTTTTTCTCGGGGCTGTTGCCGTGCGGCACGACGATCGTCGCCTTGAGCCCGAGCCGGGTCGCGCCATAGGCGATGCTCTGGCCGTGATTGCCGGTGGTGGCGCTGATGACCCCGGCGATGCCCGGCTGCGACCGGCGTAAATCTTCAAGATAGACGACGCCTCCGCGCAGCTTGAAGGCGCCGATCGCCGTGTGGTTCTCGTGCTTGACCCACAGCTCGGCACCGATGCGGCGCGACAGAAGCGGCCAGCAGTATTGCGGTGTCGGCGGCACCACGCGGTGGACGATCTCCGCCGCCGCGTCGAGGGTGGAAAGGTTCGGAAGATCCATCGGCACTCCGTCGCGGCGCGCCCCCGGTGGGCGCCCTCGGCACGAGATTGCGTCGCTAGGTTCGCGATGACGGCGTGTCAGTCACCCAGGAACCCCATCACCGCCTGAACAAACCCCTCCGGTTGTTCCTGCTCGGGGTGATGCCCGGCGCCTTCGATCAGCTGGAATTGCGCGCCCGGGATCAGCTTTGCGTAGGCGCGGCCGTAATCCGGCGTGACCACGCCGTCGCGGTCGCCCCACAGCACCAGGGTCTGCGCCGCAATGCGGCCGAGCCAGTGCTTGAGCTGCGGGTTGTACATGTAAGGGTGCCAGGCATAGAGGCACAGCGCCTCCCAGTTGCGGGCGTGGATGACCAGTTCCTCGTCGGTCATCGCGTCGTAATCGGGGGCCTTGGCGGGATCGGCCCAGCTTTTGCGCCTCACCTCGGCCGGGTTGGTGTTGAAGACGTCGAGGATGTCGCGGCTCTCGCGGTCGCCGATCTTGATGCCGACCGGATCGACGAGAATCAGATTGGCGATGCGGTGGCACGAGGCGACCGCCACCTCCGCCGCCAGCCAGCCGCCGAACGACAGCCCCATCAAGGTGACCTTCTCGTACGGAAGCTGATCGATCAGGGCGAGGTAGAGCCGGGTCAGGTCGTAGATCGTGTCGAAATCCTGGGGCCGCGGCGAATTGCCGAAGCCCGGCCCGGACGGGGCGATGATTTCGACATGCCGCGCCAAGAGCTCGAGAAACGGCGCCTTTGAGCTGACCGTGTCCATGCCATGCAGCAGCACCACCGGCGCGCCCGTGCCGCGGCGCAGCACCTCCAATTCGATCCCGTTGACGCTCATCCGCACGGCGGCATTTCCCTCTGTAACCGACATGATTCGCTGGCCCGTCCGTATCCGACTATCCGGTTGCGGGCGCCTTTATGCCACGAAGCGAGGGCTTGCCACTATCGGCGGATGTGTCGGCCCTGCCGGATCGTGCGGCGCATTGTCACGCGCGGAGATTGCGGCGTCCCCGCTGGCTTTTGCCCTGGATGAGGGCGCTTGCCCGATCCCTACCAGGGGCTGTAAAATAAAAGCCTCGTCGCCACAACAGAAAGGAGGTGATCCTGTGTCTCACCATCAACCGCGGTTCTCCGCAGCCGTGACCAGGATCCCTGCGATTGCCGAGATCCACGCCTGAATAAAGGCACGGCGCGGCCGCGAAGGCCGCTGGTTATTCGGTGGAAAAGGCCGTCGCCCTCGGGAGGCGGCCTTTTCTTTTGCCTGCATTGTCGTCGCGACGGCGACGGGCAGGCGCAGCCGCAACCCCCTGTTGAGACGGCGCAGGCGCCCGTTCCCCACGCGGAGCCTCGTAGTTGGGGTTCGGACCATCCCCAGAATGGGCAGGAGAGGATGTTACTCCCCCAGGTTGAAACCGCGTGCCTTGAGCCAGACGGCGAAGCCGACGCCCTCCGGGGTCATCGCCTGGCGCGCCTTGTCCTCCGACCAGCCGTAGAACGCGGCGGTGCCGTATACCTCCGGTGATTTCTGCCGGTCCTTGATCGAGTGGCGGGCGTCGCGGCGGCGATCGTAGGCCTCGACCGCCTGCGCCACGCCGCTGTCGTCGTAGCGGTCGCGATGGACCGTCGCTTCGGGCGGCAGGCGCATGCTGACGAACCCGTCTTGCGCCGGGTAGCCGAGGCACAGCCCGGCGACCGGGAACACCTTGTCGGGAAGCGCCAGAATCTCGCCGACCGCCGGCGCGTGATTGCGCAAGACACTGATCGGGCAGGTGCCGAGCCCCAGCGTTTCGGCGGCAAGGATGCAGGTCTGCAGGGCGAGCGCCGCGTCGACCGTCGCGTTGAAGAACCCTTCCAGCGTGCCGTTGGCGACCGGGTGCCGGCTGATCCGCTCCAGCCGCCGCGCGTCGCCGAGAAAAACCAGGAACTCCGGCGCATTGCCGATCCACGGCATGTCGGGGACGAGGGCGGCGAGCTTGTCGCGCTGCGCCCGGTCCTCGACCCGGATCGCCGATGCCTGTTGGAAATCCGATTTCGACGAGGCCGAGAACGTTGCTGCCAGGATCAGCCGCAGCAGCGATTCGGGCACCGGCCGCGCATCATAGCGGCGATGCGTGCGACGCAGCAGCACCTGCCTGATCCAGGGATTATCCGGCGCCTCGCCGCCGAGATCGAGGTCGTAGCCGAACCGGGCCGTCAACTCGCTGCCGTAGGGTTCCGTCATCGCTGCTCTCCATGACCGGGCGGAGGGTAGACCGGTCTCGATCTTCCGTCATGGCCGGGTTTTAACCTGCCCGTCCACGTCCGAGGTTGAGGGGGCGTCGTGGATGCCCGGAACGTGTCCGGGCATGACGCTGGGAGAGCGCCCCGACATGTTCTAAAAGAACCAAAGCCGCCCAAGGGGAGCCGCGTCATGCCCGACACCATCACCACCAACTCGCCGATCATCGCCGCCTATCGCGCTGCGACCCCGGGTTCGGCCGCTCGGGCGCAGCAGGCGGCCGACATGTTCCCCTCGGGCATCACCCATGATTCGCGCTACATCGAGCCGTACGGGCTCTACATCACCCGCGCCGAGGGGCCGCGGAAATGGGATGTCGACGGAAACTGCTACGTCGACTATTTCGGCGGGCACGGTGCAATGCTCCTGGGCCACTGCAACCCGCAGGTGATGGCGGCGGTGCACGCCCAGCTCGACCGCGGCACCCATTACGGCGCCTGCCACGAGCTCGAAATCGAATGGGCGGGGCTGGTCAAACGGCTGATCCCCTCGGCCGAGCGGGTGCGCTTCACCAGCTCCGGCACCGAGGCGACCCTGATGGCGGTGCGGCTTGCGCGCGCCTTCAGCGGCAAGCCCAAGATTGTCCGCTTCAACTATCATTTCCATGGCTGGCACGACCACATGACGACCGGCCATTCCAGCCATTTCGACGGCAGCGCGACAACCGGTGTGCTCGACGCGGTGGCCGGCAACGTGCTGCTTTGCGACCAGAACGACGAGGCCGGCCTCGCGCGCCTGCTGGAGCAGCATCACGGCGAGATCGCCGCGGCGATTATCGAGCCGACCGGAGCCAATGGCGGCCGCCTGCCGATCGACCCCGATTTCCTCCATGCGCTGCGCCGGCTCACGGCGGAGCACGGCGTGCTCTTGCTCTTCGACGAGGTGGTCAACGGCTTCCGCGTGTCGCCGGGCGGCGCGCAGGCCGCCTACGGCATCAAGCCGGACCTGACGACCTTGGCAAAAATCCTCGCTGGGGGGCTGCCGGGGGGCGCCGTCACCGGGCGCAAGGACATCCTCGACCTCCTCGACTTCAAGATCACCGAGGCGGCCGGCAAGGAGAAGATCAATCACCCCGGCACCTTCAACGCCAACCCGCTATCGGCCGCGGCGGGGATCGCCACGCTGCGCCAGGTCGCCGAGACCGATGCCTGCGCCCGCGCCAACGCCTATGGCGACGCGCTGCGCCGGCGGCTCAACGAGGTGTTCGAGGAGGAGCGGGTGCCGTGGGCGGCCTACGGCACGTTCTCGTCGATCGAGCTTTTCACCAACCCCGAGGGGATCGAGGTCACCCCGACCCGGTTCGACCCGCTCGGCCTCGAGGCCAAGCACTTCAAGGGGGTCAAGAACGCCGGCCTCGTCCATAAGCTGCGGCTGGCGACGATGCTCGGCGGCGTCGATTTCAGCAGCCACCCCGGCGGCGTCATCTCCTGCACCCACGGTGAGGCGGAGCTCGACGATACGGCCACGGCGCTGCGCAATGCCGTGCGGATGATGAAGGCCGAGGGAGAATTCTAGCCCCTTTTCATCGACGCCTCGGCGGCCTCTTGACGGGGCCGAAAGGCTCTTTATATGCGCGCGCCCGACGGCGCCGAATACCCGATGCGTGGCGAATACCGCGAGGTGGTCGCGCCCGACCGGCTGGTCTTCACCAACTTCGCGGTCGACGCGGACGACAAGCCGCTGATCGACGGGCTGACCACCGTCATCTTTGCCGAGCGAAGGGAAGACCGAGATGACGCTGCATACGCGCGCCGTCGCGCTGGTGCCGATGGCGGCGCAGATGATCGCCGGAATGGACCCGGGCTGGCGGCAAAAAAGCATCAACCGCCTCGCCGCGCATCTCGCCGGCTAGGCATCGCCCCTATAGGCAAAGGCGGCAATGCGTTTCGCGGTCCTGACGACGAGAAATCCAAGTGCGTAATGGACCAGGCCGAACAGCGCATGCCGCCATGCCGGGGACGTCGCCTCCGGCGCGACGCCGAGGATTTGAAAGAGCGCATAGAAGACGCTGTAAATTCCGTAGACCATGACAAAAAGGCCGAACAGCCGGACGATCAGCCCGAGAATGTCTTGAGGGAGCATGGGGTTACTCCATGGTGTTGTAGTCAAAACCACGTCCGCCTGAGCAAATCGAGCCCGCCGCCGGCGAGCACGGCCAGCACCGCGATCCGGAACACGCCCGGCTTGATGCGCCCGCGCAGCCAGCGGCCCGCCGGCATGCCGAGCTGGATCGGGATCAATGCCGCTCCCGAGATCGCGAGGTCCACCGGCGACAGGGCGCCGGCCCCGCTCAACGCCAGCAGCAGGGTCGTGCTGGCGGCGAGGGCGAGGATCGCCATCTGCTTGACGAAACTGGCAGGATCGGTGCCGAGCCCAACCAGATAGGCGATCATCGGCGGCCCGAACATCGCCGACATGCCGCCGAGCACCCCGGCGACGAGGCCGACGAGCGGCCCGGCCAGCCGCGCCCCGCCCCCCCCCCA
>DASQGR010000131.1:0-28336 GCA_035632515.1 Allostellaceae bacterium
GGCGCCGATGATCGGGGTCAGCTTGTCGACGGTAATCGCCTCGTAGGGCGATTCCTCGGGCGTGTATTTGATGCGGGGGCCGTTATTACTGCGCAGCGAGCTCATCGCGCTTCTCCCTGGTAACCGCAGCATCTCCAAAGACGCGGCGGAAGATCGTGTCGACGTGCTTCAGATGATAGGCGGTGTCGAACGAGGCGTCGATTGCTTCCGGGGCCAGATAGCGGGCGATCTCGGGATCCGCTTTGAGCAGCTCGGCAAAGCGGGCGCCGCCGTGGGCCTGGCCGTGCCAAGCCGCCATCGCATGCTTCTGCACCAGGCGATAGGCATCCTCGCGGCTCATCCCGGCCTGGGTCAGCGCCAGCAGAAAACGCTGCGAGTCGACGAGGCCGCCTAGCGAGTCGAGATTTGCTTGCATCCGCTCCGGGTTGACGATCATGCGGTCGATCACCCCGGTAAGCCGCGCCAGCGCGAAATCGAGCGTGATCGTCGCATCGGGGGCGATGAAGCGCTCGACCGAGGAATGCGAGATGTCGCGCTCGTGCCAGGTGACGACGTTTTCGAGCGCCGGGATCACGGTCGCCCGGATCACCCGCGATAGCCCGGTCAGGTTTTCCGAGAGGACGGGGTTGCGCTTGTGCGGCATTGCCGACGAGCCCTTCTGCCCCTCGGCGAAGTATTCCGACGCCTCGCGCAGCTCGGTGCGCTGCAGATGGCGGATTTCGGTCGCCAGCCGCTCGATCGCGGCGGCGATCAGCGCCAGCGCCATGAAGAACGCGGCGTGGCGGTCGCGCGGGATGATCTGGGTCGAAACCGGCTCGGGTTCGAGCCCGAGTTTCCTGGCGACATACTCCTCGACCCGCGGGTCGATATTGGCGAAGGTGCCGACCGCGCCGGAGATCTGACAGGTGGCGATCTCCTTCCGCGCCGCGACGAGGCGCTCGCGGTTGCGGGCGAACTCCGCATAATGGCCGGCGAGCTTGAGCCCGAAACTGCTCGGCTCGGCGTGGACGCCGTGGCTGCGGGCCACCGTCGGCGTGTATTTGTGCTCGAAGGCGCGCCGCCGCAGCGCCGCCATCAGCGCGTCGAGATCGGCAAGCAGTATGTCGGCGGCCTGGGTAAGCTGCACCGCAAGGCAGGTGTCGAGCACATCGCTCGACGTCATGCCCTGGTGGACAAACCGCGCCTCGGGCCCGACATGCTCGGCGAGATTGGTGAGGAAGGCGATGGTCTCGTGGTGGACCTCGCGCTCGATCTCGCGGATGCGCTCGACGTCGAAGGCGCCGCGCTCGCGCACCGCCGCGCCAACCCCCGGAGGGATGACCCCCAGCTCGGCCTGCGCATCGCAGGCATGGGCCTCGATCTCGAGCTGGATGCGGAAATAGTTTTCCGGCTCCCAGATCCTGGCCATTTTCGGCCGGCTATAGCGCGGGATCATGCCCAGCATCCTCGGTCGGTGCGCCGTGCGCCGCCGGTTCGGACTCTACCACGAGCGGCAGCGCCATCAGCACGTCGTCATGGTATTGGCCCCGATACTTTGTCGCATGGCGCTCGATGCCGTACTCGACGAAGCCAAGACTCGCATACAGCCGCCGCGCCGCGGTGTTGTCGCTTACCACGAACAGCTGGAGCAGCTCGACCCGTTGGCGCGCATGGCGGATGATGGCCTCGACCAGCATCCGGCCGATCCCTGCGGCACGATGCTCCGGCCGGACGTACATGCCCCAGAGCATGCCCTTATGCCGATGCTTGGGCTTCGGCTGAATATAAAAGCCGGCCACCCCGACCAATTGCGGTCCGCTGAACGCGCCCAACACAAGGTCGTCGGCCAGCCGTGCGGCAAATCGGTCGAGCGGCCGATCCCGTTCGCTCTCGAACGTGCTGCTGAACGCATGCGGGCTCTCGCTCAGCGCCTCCAGGCGGATCTCCCGGTAGGACGCTGCGTCTTCCGGACCGAGGCGGCGCAGGTCGATGGGGGCGGCGGTCATGGCGATGGCTCTCTTGCCTCAGCGGCCGGATCATAGCCAAGCCGGGCGAGGGCAGCGAGCATATGCGGCGGCACCGGCGCGATGACCTGGATTGCGGGCCTGGCCGGGTAGAGCGGGATGGCGATCGCGCGGGCGTGAAGATGAAGCGGCGCATCGCCGGGCCCGCCATAGGCCGGATCGCCGAGGACCGGGCAGCCGAGCTTCGCGCAATGCACCCGAATTTGATGCGTCCTCCCGGTCCGTGGCCACAATTCCAGCCAGGCGCGGCCGTCGGCGGCAGCCAGCACGCGGTAATCGGTGATCGCGCGCTGCCCGGCGGGGTCGATGGCCATGCGCCAGCCGGATTTTTGCGTCAGCTTTTTTAGCGGCGCGTCGATGCGGCCTTCGGGCGCGCCGGGGATGCCGGCGACCACCGCCCAATATACCTTCTCGATCTTTCCGGCGGAAAAGAGCGCCCCCAGCCGGCGGAGCGCCTTGGGGTGCCGCCCCAGCACGAGGCAGCCGCTGGTATCGCGGTCGAGGCGGTGCGCCAAGGCTGGAGGATGCGGCAGGCCGTATCGAAGCGTCGCAAACCCGGCTTCGAGGTTGGGTCCGCCGCGTGGCCCGGCATGAACCGGCAGGCCGGCCGGCTTGTCGATAACCAGCATCAGCCCGTCGCGATACAGCACGCGGTCGAGCAGCCCCGGCGCGGGGCATTGCTCAAGTTGGGTGGCTGGCGCGTTCATAACGGGAAGATCGTCGGTGGTTGTGCGCCGCGCAACCCCGCGCGAAGATCGCTATCGACGACCCGGCCGAAGGCGGCGCGGAGGCGCCGCTGCACCTGATGAACGGAGGCTCGCATGAGCTCGTCGCCCGCCATCCAAACGCACGTCTTCGCCGCCGGCGACGATGTGCCCAACAATACGCTGCCGCTGGTGGTCTATCCCGGCGTTCTCGGCGCCGAGGGCGACCTGGCCGCGCGCTGCGAGGCGATGTTCGACGCCAATGGCTGGCCGGACGCGTGGCGCAACGGCATCTACGGCCATCACCACTATCACAGCACCGCGCACGAGGTGCTCGGCATCGCCCGCGGTTCGGCCCGGGTTCGGCTCGGCGGCGAAAACGGACAGACGGTGGAGCTGCGCGCCGGCGACGTCGTGGTGATTCCGGCCGGGGTCGCGCATAAGCGCGAGAGCGCCAGCAGCGATCTGCTGGTCATCGGCTCGTACCCGAAAGGCCAGCGCCCGGACATCTGCCGCGCCGATCCGGGATCGCGCGACAAGGCGGCGGGCAACGTCGCCCGGGTGGCCCTGCCGGCCTGCGATCCGGTTACGGGCCGGGCCGGCCCTCTGCTCGATTGCTGGCGGAAGCTGGCGGGTTGACGGTGTTGGCAGGTTGACGGTGTTGGCCGGTTCGCTATAACCCGCCGCTCCGCCGCCGAACGAGTAGAAAGCCGATGCCTAGCGAACGCACGTTGTCGATCATCAAGCCGGACGCGACCCGGCGCAACCTGACCGGCGCGATCAACGACCGGTTCGAGAAGGCCGGACTGCGGATCGTCGCGCAGAAGCGCCTGCGGCTGACCCCGGAGACGGCGGGGCAATTCTACGCCGTCCACAAGGAGCGGCCGTTCTACAACGACCTCGTTGCGTTCATGAGCTCGGGGCCGGTCGTCGTGCAGGTGCTCGAAGGCGAGAGCGCGGTTGCCAAGAACCGCGACATCATGGGCGCGACCAATCCGGCCAATGCCGCCGCCGGGACCATCCGCAAGGATTTCGCCGAGTCGATCGAGGCGAACTCGGTGCACGGCTCCGACTCGGCGGAAAATGCCGCGCAAGAGATCGCTTTCTTCTTTTCCGCGATGGAAATCGTCGGATAGGCGCCGGAAGCGGGGTTTTGGCCGGATTTGATCCGGCCGTCCACGAATTGGGCCGCCATATACCGTGGGTGCCCCGGGTTCGCCGCCCGGGCGAGGCGCTATTTTCTGCGCGGGTCTTGACCCTACAGCAGGAACAGCGCCATCCCGATAAGGATCAGCACGACCACTGTGATCATGATCTTCATGAAGCGGCAGAAACCGAGCCAGGTTTGGCGGTGCCGCTGCAGGTCTGCATCCATCGACATCGTCATTATCGTCCCTGCTTCTCCATGACCGTGCTGCTGCCTGTATAGCTCAACCGCCGTCCGAGGCAAGCGGGTCCAGCGGATTAATGGTCGCAATATCGGGTGCGGTCGCGCCCGCGGCGGCGACCCGGTTGCCGTCGATGCGCAGCCTGCCCTCGGCAAAAAGCCGTACCGCCAGGGGATAAAGCCGGTGTTCGGCGGCGAGGATACGTTCGGCGAGCCGGTCCTCGTCGTCGCCGTCGCGGACCGGAACCGCTGCCTGGGCGATGATCGGCCCGGTATCGACCTCGTCTCGAACGAAATGCACCGTGCAGCCGGAAAACTTGACCCCGGCGGCGAGCGCCTGACGCTGCGGGTGCAGGCCGGGAAAGGCCGGCAGCAGCGACGGGTGGATATTGATCAGGCGGTCGGCCCAGCCCTGGACAAAGCCGGTGTCGAGAAGGCGCATGAACCCGGCCAGAGCCACCAGCCCGACGCCGCTGTCGCGCAACGCCCGGTCGGCTGCGGCGGCAAAGGCGCCCCGGTCGGTTGCGGCGATCACCCGGTGCGGAATCCCGGCCGCCGCCGCCCGCGCCAAGCCTTGCGCGTCGGCCCGGTTGCTGATCACAACGGTGATCTCGGCCGGATAGGCGGGATCGCCCGCGGCGTCGATCAGCGCTTGCAGGTTGGAGCCGCGCCCGGAAATCAGGACGCCGACCCGGAGCCGGGTCATGCTGTTCCGAATCATGCTGTTTCAGGGCCGCGGGCGCGGCGGCAAATCCGGGTGTCGATGGCGTCCTCGGCGAAACTGCGGTATGACCGGAGCACCGCGGTCGACAGGCCGCGAGGATAAGGGATCAGGGTCAGTTTGCCCAAGGAATGTTCGCAATGACCTTGCTGCCTTTGGCGCGAGGTATCGGCAAGCGGAGCCGGCGGCTCGTCGCCGGGGTGCTGATGCTGCTGGCCGTTGCCGCGGCTGCGCGGGTCGCGGCGGCGCAGGACGATCCGTTTTCAGCGACGGTCCCGGTCGACGCGACCTCGGACACCGTCGCCAAAGCCCGCGACCTCGCCCGGATCGACGGCCAGCGGCGGGCGCTGTCGGCGATCGTCGATCGCCTCGCCGGCGGTCCCGGCAAGGCCAAGCCGCCCAAGCTCGGCGATAACCAGATCACCGACCTTGTGGCGAGCTTCGAGGTCGCCAACGAGAAGATGTCGGCCGTGCGCTACATGGCCGACTACACCTTTCATTTCCGCCCGGCGGAGTTGAAGAAGACGCTGCAGGCCGCCGGCATCGCGATCACCGAGCCCGGCGCCGGCGGCACGGGCGTCGCGACCGCCGATACCGGCGCCAAGCCGATCGTCGTGCTGCCGGTCTATCAGAACGGCGCCTCGACGGTGCTGTGGGAGGACCCCAACCCGTGGCGCCAGGCCTGGGCGGAGAGACCGGCTGCCGGCGGGGCGGCGAAGCTGATGCTGCCGATGGGCGATGTCGACGACATCGGCGCGATCGATGCCGACAAGGCGCGCGCCGGCGATTCCGCCGCGCTCGCCGCAATCGCCGGCAAATACAAGGCCGACGAGGCCCTCTTGCTGCTGGCGGTTCAACGGCCCGCGCCGGACCCAAGCGCGGACAAGCTCGGCGGGCTCGACGTAATGGTCAGGCGCTACAAGCTCGGACAACCGGCCGATGTCCATTCGGATTCGATCGACCCCAACCCCGGAGAAAGCGCCGAGGCGTTCTTCGCCCGCGCCGCCGCCCGGATCGCGACCGACATCGACACCGGCTGGAAAAACGTCAAGGAGCCGCCCGTCGACCAGCAGGGAAGCCTCGTCGCCGTGCTGCCGATCAGCGGGCTCGACGATTGGGTCAAGCTGCGCGAACGCGTCGCCGCCGTGCCTGCGGTGCGCAAGGTCGAGGTGAAATCGCTGTCGCGCCAGGAGGCGACGATCGAGATCCAGTATGTCGGCACCCTCGATCAGCTGAAGGCGGGCTTTGCCGAAATCAAGCTCGACCTCGAAGGCGGCGACCCCATCTGGCGGATCGCCCGCTCCGGTGCGGATCGTTCCGGGGATAAGCGGTGAGCGGCCCCCCGATGAGCTGGCTGGGGCTCAACCTGCCCAATACGATCACGCTGCTGCGGCTGATGTCGGTGCCGCTGACGATCTGGCTTATCCTCGACGACAGCTTCGCTCTCGCCTTTTGGGTGTTTGTCGGCGCCGGCGTCAGCGACGCGCTCGACGGGTACATCGCCAAGCGTTTCGACTGCCGCACGCAATTGGGCGCGCTGCTCGACCCGGTCGCGGACAAGGCGCTGCTGGCGAGCGTATATCTCGCGCTCGGCATCGCCGGGCTGATGCCGAATTGGCTGGTTATCCTGGTGATCTTCCGCGACGTGCTGATCATCGGCGGCTTCGTGCTGATCCAGACGATCGCCACTCCACGCCAGTTCGATCCCCTTTATATAAGCAAGATCAATACATTGGCGCAGATTTCGCTGGTCGCTTTCGTGCTCGCGCGGCTTGGCTTCGATTTCGCCGACGGCGAGGTGACGCGGCTGCTGATCGCGGCGACGGCGGTGACGACGGTGCTGTCCGGCCTGTCTTACCTGGTGCGTTGCGCGCGCGCCCTCGCCGGGGCGGAGCAGCCGTCGTGAGCGGGCGATCCTATCGCTTCCTGTTCTGGCTGGTCGCGATCCTGCTGGTCGTCGTTGCCCTGGGAATGCTGCAAAACATCCTGCTGCCGTTCGTCGCCGGGGTGGTGATCGCCTTCATCCTCGCCCCGGCGGTGAGCCGGCTCGAGCGCCTGGGGGTCCGGCGCAGCCTGGCGAGCGTGCTGGTGCTGTTGCTGTTCCTGGTCGGCGTCGCGCTGATCTTCGTCTTGCTGGTGCCGCTGATCCAGGGGCAGATCGTCCAGCTGATCGCCAAGGTGCCGAGCCTCGTCGCCCTGCTGCAGGACTATCTGGGCCGGGCGATGATGATCCTGCAGGAACAGCTGCCGGCCGAGGAAATGGCCAAGCTGCGCGACCTGGTCGGCACCAAGGTTGGCGAGGCGCTGGCCTGGGTCGCCTCGCTCCTGCAAGGGGCGATCACCAGCAGCATCGCGATCCTCAACATCGTCTCGCTGGTGATCGTGACGCCGATCGTCACCTTTTTCCTGCTGCGCGACTGGGAGCGGATCGTCGCGCAGATCGATTCCTGCCTGCCGCGCCAGTCGCTGAACACGGTCCGCGCGCAAGCGCGGATCATCGGCGACATGCTGGTCGGGTTTATCCACGGTCAGGCGCTGGTGTGCCTGATCCTGGCAATCTATTACGGGGTGGCCCTGTCGGTGGCGGGGCTTCAGTCGGGATTGGCGCTCGGTTTGCTGATCGGCGTGCTGGCGGTGATCCCGATCCTGGGCGCCGCGCTCGGCTTTGTCCTGGCGCTGAGCCTGGCCGCTTCGCAATACGGCACCTGGGAGGCGATCCTCACCGTCGTCGTGATCTTTGCCGTCGGCCAGGCCGCCGAAGGGAATTTCCTCACCCCCAAGCTGGTCGGCGACCGGATCAACCTGCATCCGGTATGGGTGCTGTTCGCGCTGTTTGCCGGGGCCACCTTGTTTGGCTTTGTCGGGGTATTGTTCGCCGTGCCGGCCGCTGCGGTGATTGGGGTGCTGGTGCGTTTCGCCCTGCTGCGCTATCGGCGCAGCGCCGTCTACGACCCGCGCCAGCCGCAAGCGGTGCGCGGCCTCACACCGTATCGATAAGTTTTGGCGATGAGCCAGCAGGCGTTCGACCTGCCGCTGCCCACCGGCTTCGGCCGCGCCGATTTCCTGGTTTCTGACGGCAACCGCGCGGCATTCGACTGGATCGAGCGCTGGCCCGGATGGCCGGCGCCGGCGGCGGTGCTGCACGGGCCGCCGGGCAGCGGCAAGACCCACCTTGCGCATTTGTGGTGCGAAAAGGCGGCGGCGAGCCTGATCGCCGGCGCGGCGGTTGCGGTGACCGATCCGTGGACCCTTGCCGGCCCGGTTGCAATCGACGACGCCGACGGCGCTGCCGAAGAGCCGCTGCTGCATCTGTACAACAGCGTCATCGAGCGGGGCGGGAGCCTGCTGCTGACGATGCGGTCGCCGCCGGCGATGGCGGCGATTACGCTGGCCGATCTCCGCTCTCGGCTCCGCGCCCTGCCGGGCGCCGGCATCGCCGCGCCCGACGACACGCTGCTTGCCGCGGTATTGGTCAAGCATTTCGCCGACCGCCAGATCCGCGTCGCGCCGGGCGTGATCGCCTATCTGGTGTCGCGGATGGAGCGGTCATTTGCCGCGGCGGCCGCTCTCGCTGCTCGCCTCGCCGAGCGGGCGCTCAGCGCCGGCAAGCCGGTGACCGTCAAGCTGGCGCGTGCGGTCCTGGCGGAAGAGGGGCCCGGCCCGTGACCTCCCGTCACCCGCGGCCCTTGACCCGAGGATCCGCACACCCTGACCAATCCCGGGCAGGACGATGAGCGCTACCCCCCGCCGTCCAGCGATTTCACGGTGACGTAATCGACAAGCCGGTGGCGGGTACTGTCGATCTCGGCCCAGCTTGTCCCGACGATAAAGCCGGCGCGCACCCCGGTCGGGAATTTGCCGTTGGCCAAGGTGCTGAAGCCGGGTGAGCCAGGAGCGGCGAGGGCGATCGCCAACTCGTGGAGCCCGGGATTGTGGCCGATCACCATCACCGTCTCGGCCCCCTCGCGGATCTGGCGCAGCCGCTGCATGATCGTCGCCGCGGTGGCGAGATAAAGCCCATCCTCGTAGAGAATTCGGGGCGCCGGCTTGTAACCGGCGAGCGCCAGCTCGGCTGTTTCGCGGGTACGCAGCGAACTCGAGCACAGCACCAGGTCGAGTTTGCCGATCGTGCCCGGCAGGACCTTGCCGATCACCCGCGCCGCCTCGCGCCCGCGCGTGCTGAGGCGCCGCCGGTGATCGTCCTCGCCGTCATCCCAGCTCGACTTCGTGTGCCGTAGCAGATGCAACCGATGCATCGGCGCTCCTCCTGTCGGCGGTTCGGGTGCCGCCGTGCCCTAGAACATGTCCGGCGTGATCACGTTCTGCGGATTATTCGTCAACAATGCGGCACGCATCGTCTCGGCCGATTTGCGCCGGGTGTCCATCTCGGAGTGCGGCGTCAGCCAGGCCGAATGTGGGGTGATGACCAGCCGCCCTTCGAGCCATTCCTCCTTGGCGCGGTAGGCGCGCAGCAATTCGGGGATCGGCTCGACCGGCGGCTCGACCGGCAGCACGTCGAGCCCGGCGGCGGCGATGTGGTCGCTTTTCAAAAGCCGATAGAGGGCATCGAGGTCGACGATCGGGCCGCGCGCGTCATTGACCACGACGGCGCCTTTGGGCAGCAGCGACAATTGGTCATAGCCGAGCAGACCCTTGGTCTCGACCGTCAGAGGTGCGTGAACCGACAAGGTGTTGGTCTGGCGCAACAGGTCTTCGAGGGTCGGCGCCCGCTCGATGCCGAGTCCGAGCTCGTGTCCGTTGGGATGCTTCGGGTCGTAGAACACGACGCGGAAATTGAACGCCTTGGCGCGCAGCGCCACGGCAGTGCCGATGCGGCCGAGCCCGACGATACCGAAGGTCTGGGTGCCGAGCCGCTGGATCATCGGGTGGTGGAAGGAGCGCCACGGAGCCGGCGGGTTGTGGCGCTGGTATTCATGGTGCAGCAGGATGCCGCGGCGCAGGGTCAGCGCCAGCGCCATCGCATGGTCGGCGACCTCGGTGGTGCCGTAATCGGGGACGTTGCAGACGAGAATGTTGCGCGCCGCTGCCGCCGGCCGGTCGAGCTTGTCATAGCCGACCCCCATGCGGACGATGCAGCGCAGTTTCGGGAAACGGGCGAGGTCGGCGCCGGTGACGGCGAACCCCATGATCATCAGCCCGTCGGCCTCGGTGCAATCGGCGTCGCTGAGCTCCGACAGCGCCGCGGTGTCGCGCTTAACGATCTTCACATCGGCGCCGAGAATACCGCGCTCCATCTCGTCGGGCTGCTGGCGGGCTTCGGGGTAAAGCACGGTTGCGGGCATGGGGTTCCTCTCTGGCTTTTAGTCGCGGGCGACCTTGACCGGCTGGCGCCGGGCGGCAGACTGCACGATCGCTTCGAACACGGCGACGCCGTGCAGGATCTCCTGCGGCGGGATCGGGTAGGCGGGTCCGCCTTCGATCGCATCGGCAAAGGCTTCCAGCTCGGCGCGCAGCGCGTTGAACCCGCCATATTCGGTGACCTGCGGCGGCAGCGCCACATTGCGGCCGGTGGGCGGGCCGTCGGGGATCGGGATGAAATGAAAGTCGAGGTTCGGCGTGCGCAGCTCGGCGCAACCCTTGGTGCCGAACACCGCCAGCCGGTAGCTGACCGTGGTCACCAGCGAACAGACCATGCTCGCCGACATGCCGTTCCTCATCGAGAACATGACACTGGTCGTGTCCTCGCAATCGTACCCGACCGCACGTTGCAGGCTCGAGGCGTAAACCTCGTCGATCTCGCCGAACAGATGGATCATCGCATCGACATTATGGACGCCGAGCGCGGTCATCGCCCCGCCCGGCGCCTCCTGTGGGGTCGCGCGCCAGGAATCGCGGGCCATAAACAGGCCGGCGGGGGTGTTCTGCTCGCCATAGCAATGCGCAATCGTGCCGAGGGAGCCGCTCGACACGCGCGCCTTGAGCTCGCGCATGCCGGGATGGAAGCGCCGCGGATAGGCGACGCCGAGCGTAACCCCGGCCCGCGCCATCGCATCGATCGCCGCGGCGGCGCTTTTCCGCTCGAGGGTGAACGGCTTTTCCATGAAGACGTGCTTGCCGGCGGCGGCGGTCCGCTCGACCTGGCCGCCATGCTCGCTGTGCGGGGTGGCGTAGTACACCGCGTCGATTGCGGGGTCGGCGAGTATCGAGGCGAGGTCGTCGTAAAGCGCGATGCCCTTCTCGGCGCAAAACGCCGCGGCCTTGCTGCGGGTCCGGGTATGGCCGGCGGTGAAGCGGATCTTGTCACTGTTGCCTTGCACCGCGTTGACCAAGGTGCGGCCCCAATGCCCGATTCCCACGATCGCCGCCCGGATCATCGTCTGCGTCCCCCTTCCGCCGATACGAAGGCGTTTTACACCGCCGCCGTCGGCGCGACCACCATCGCCGGGCGCATGACAGCAGCGTAACCGGGCGGTAAAATCCTGCGTATAGGGTAACCTGTCGGAGTCTGGCCGGAGGAACAGCCGTGGATACGGGCGTAGGGATCGTCGAAACACGGCCGGCGGAAGCGCTGTTGCCGACGCGCTTTATCAACCGCGAGCTGTCCTGGCTCGCCTTCAACGAGCGGGTGCTGGCGGAAACCGACAACGAGCGCCATCCGCTGTTGGAGCGATTGCGCTTTCTGTCGATCTCGGCGAGCAATCTCGACGAGTTCTATATGGTCCGCGTCGCCGGGCTCAAAGGCCAGCAGCAGGCCGGCATCGTGACCGTCAGCCAGGACGGGCTGACCCCGGCGCAGCAGCTCGATGCGATCTACCTTCGCGCCCATAAGCTGATGCAGGACCAGCAGATTGCCTGGGCATCGATGCGGCTGCAGCTCGGCGCCGCAGGTATCGGCGTCGTCGACCCGACCGATCTGGAACCCGGCGACCGCACCTGGCTCGAAAGGCGCTTTCTCGCCGACATCTTCCCGGTGCTGACGCCGCTGGCGCTCGACCCGGCGCATCCCTTCCCGTTCGTCGCCAATCGCGGCTTCGGCCTAGCGCTGCAACTGGAGCGGGTCAGCGACAATCACCGCCTGCAGGCGCTGATTTTGATCCCGACATCGGTCGACCGTTTTATCCGCCTGCCCGGTGAGCGCATCCGGTTTCTCCCGGTCGAGCAGATGATCGGGCTGTTCCTCGACCATCTGTTTCCCGGCTTTGCGGTGGTGTCGCAAGGCGTTTTCCGGGTTCTGCGCGACAGCGAAATGGAGATCGAGGAAGAGGCGGAAGACCTCGTCCAGGTGTTTGAGGTGGCGCTGAAGCAGCGCCGCCGCGGCCATGCCATTCAGTTGACGCTCGACGCGCGGATGCCGGCCGAGCTGCGCGAATTCCTGACCGAGAAGCTCGACGCCGCGGCCACCGATGTGTTCACCACGGCTGGCATCCTCGGGCTCGACGACACCTCGGAGCTGATCGTCGGCGAGCGCCCCGATCTGCTTTTCACGCCCTACAATGCGCGTTTTCCCGAGCGCATCCGCGATTTCGGCGGCGACTGCTTCGCCGCGATCCGGCAAAAGGACATCATCGTCCACCATCCCTACGAAAGCTTCGACGTCGTCGTCCAATTTTTACGGCAGGCGGCGCGCGACCCGGCCGTCGTCGCGATCAAGCAGACCCTCTACCGCACCAGCAATGACAGCCCGATCGTGCGCGCGCTGGTCGAGGCGGCCGAGGCCGGCAAGTCGGTCACCGCGATGATCGAGTTGAAGGCGCGGTTCGACGAGGAGGCCAACATCCGCTGGGCGCGCGATCTCGAACGCGCCGGGGTGCAGGTCGTCTACGGCTTCCTGCGGCTGAAGACCCACGCCAAGGTGTCGCTGGTGGTGCGGCGCGAGGGCGGCGAATTGCGCTCCTACGTGCATTTCGGCACCGGCAACTACCATCCCTACACTGCCAAGGTTTACACTGATCTGTCGTTCTTCACCTGCGATGCGGGGCTGTGCGGCGACGCGGCGCGGATGTTCAACTTCATGACCGGCTATGCGCGCCCGTCGCATCTCGAAAAGATCGCGGTGGCGCCGATCAACCTTCGCGAGCGGATCGCCCAGCTCATCGAGGCCGAAATCGAGAATGCGCGGGCGGGCAAGCCGGCGCAGATCTGGGCCAAACTGAACGCCCTGGTCGATCCTGCGACGATCGACCTGCTCTACAAGGCATCGCAGGCCGGGGTATCGATCGACTTGGTGGTGCGCGGGATTTGTTGCCTGCGCCCCGGCGTTCCCCGCATGTCGGAGAACATACGGGTCAAGAGCATTGTCGGACGCTTTCTCGAACACGGGCGCATCGTCTGCTTCGGCAACGGCAACCGGCTGCCCTCCGACCAGGCGCTGGTGTTCATCAGCTCGGCCGATTGGATGCCGCGGAATTTCGACGGGCGGGTCGAGGCGCTGGTGCCGATCGAGAACCTGACCGTGCATCGCCAGGTGCTGGACGAGATCATGGTGGCGAATTTGCGCGACACGCTGCAAAGCAGCAGCCTGGCTGCCGATGGCATTTATGCCAAGGTGCCGATTGATGAGGAATTCTCCGCTCATACCTATTTCATGACCAATCCGAGCCTGTCGGGGCGGGGCCGCGCCTTGCGGCGGCGCCAGCCGCGGCTTGTGGCACGCTGAAACAACCTCAGAGGGCCGATGCCAGATCGCAACGCGACCGTTTCTCCCGACCGCATTGCGGTTATCGATATCGGCTCCAACTCCCTGCGGCTGGTGGTGTTCGAGCGGCTGGGCGCGACCCTGCTGCCGCTGCTCAACGAAAAGGTCATGTGCGGGCTTGGCCGCGGCATCGTCCGCACCGGCCGGCTCAACCGGGAAGGGGTCGAGCTCGCCTACGCCAATCTCCAGCGCTTTGTCGCGTTGGCGCGGGCGCTGAAGGTCGATCACCTAATGGGGATTGCCACCGCCGCGGTGCGCGAGGCCAGTGACGGCCAGGAATTCGCCGCCGAGATCGAGCGGCAATGCGGCCTGCCGGTGCGGATCGTCGATGGGCCGGAAGAGGCGCGATTGTCGGCGACGGGGGTGCTGGCGGGGATTCCCGGTGCCGCAGGTGTGGTCGGCGATCTCGGCGGCGGCAGCGTCGAGCTGGTGCGCATCGACGGCACCAGCCAGCCGGCGATCGGCGACGGCATCTCGCTGCCGCTCGGGCCGTTGCGCCTCGCCGAGCTCGGCGACAACCCGCGCACGGTGCTCCACGCCATTTCGCGCATCGTCGAGGGTGCCGATCTGCTGCGCGCCGCAAGGGGGAAAACCCTGTTTCTCGTCGGCGGGGCATGGCGGGCGATCGCCCGGCTGCATATGGAGCAGGCCCAGTATCCGCTGCACATCATCCACCAATACACGGTGTCGCGGCGTGCGGCGGACAGCTTCCTCGAGATCGTCGCCGGTCTGTCGCGCCGTTCGCTCGAGCGGATCACCACGGTCAATCGCAAGCGGCTGGAGCTGGTGCCGCTGGCGGCGATGATCCTGCGCCGGCTGATCGCGGTCGGCGCACCCGAGAATATCGTCTTTTCCGCTTATGGGCTGCGCGAAGGCTATGCCTACAGCCTGTTGCCGGCGGTCGAGCCTTCGGTCGATCCCCTGATCGCGGCATGTATCGGCGTCGCTGCCAGCCAGAGCCGTGGCCGCAGTGACGGCGACCGGCTGCAGGCGTGGACCGGGCCGGCCTTTGCCGGGCTGTCGGAGGAGTCGCGCCGGCTGCACCGGGCAGCCTGCTGGCTAAGCGATATCGCGTGGACCGAGCATCCCGATTATCGCGCCGAGCAGGCCTTCACCCGCGCGCTGCGGATGCCAATCGGGGCGATCGACCATCGGGAGCGGGTGTTCGTCGCCTCGGTGCTGCATGCCCGCTACGGCGGTGCGCCCGACGACCCGATCAAGACTGCGACCCGCCCGCTGATCGGCGACCGCGAGGCGGCCGAGGCGCGCAGCCTCGGGCTGGCCCTGCGCCTCGCCTATACGCTGTGCGGCGGCGCGCTCGACCTGTTGTCCGAGGTTGAGCTGTCCCGCCGCGATGATACGCTGACACTCGAACTGCCGGCCTCCGGCAGCCTGTTCCAGGGGGAGGCGGTGGAACGCCGGCTCGTCGCGCTCGGCCGCGCCCTCGGGCTCAAGACCGAAACCTCTCGCCGGCGTGCCCGCAAGCCGGCGCTGGCTTAGGGCGACGCCGAAACCCGGCGCCTTTCGCGGCGGGAAGCGCACTCCGGGCGAACTTCAGCTGCCGGCCTCCGGCAACGGCACCAGTTCGATGCGGTTGCGACCCGCGGTCAGCGCCAGCTTGCCGTGCTTCAGCGCCAGCGCGTCGGCGCCAAACACCTCGCGTCGCCAACCGTGCAGCGCCGGGACTTCGGCCTTGTCGTCGGTGGCGATCGCTTCGAGGTCATCAGCCGAGGCGACGAGCTTTTGCGCCACCTCGAAATCCTCGCAGCGCTGCTTCAGCAGCACCCGCAGCAGCTCGATCAGCGGCCCGAGCCCCGGCGGGCTTTGCGGCTTTTGCGGAATCGCCGGCGGCGGATCGGGGTCGGCGAGGCCCTGCGCCACGGCATCGAGGATTTCACGCCCGAGCTTGCCCTCGGCGATGCCCTTGCCCAGGCTGCGGGTGCGGGCCAGCGCCTCGATCTGCCGCGGCGCATGGGTTGCGATCTCGATCAGCGCCTCGTCGCGCAGGATGCGGCCGCGCGGCAGGTCGCGCTGCTGCGCAGCCGCCTCGCGCCACGCCGCCAACGCCCGCAGCACGCCGAGGAAGCGCGAATCGGCACGGCCGCGCAGGCGAAACCGCCGCCACGCCTGCTCCGGTTCGGCGCGGTAGAGCGCCGGATCGGCGAGCGCCGCCATCTCCTCGGCGAACCACTCGGCACGGCCGTTCTTGGCGAGGCGCTGCTGCAGCCGTTCGTAAACCGTGCGCAGATGGGTGACGTCGCCGAGGGCGTATTCGATCTGCCGCTCGGTCAGCGGCCGGTGCGCCCAATCGGTGAAGCGTGAGGCTTTGTCGAGCGATGCGCCCGCCAACTTGCGCACCAGCGTCTCGTAGCTTGCCGAATCGCCAAAGCCGCACACCATCGCGGCGACCTGCGTATCGAACAGCGGCTGCGGCACGGCGCCGGACAGATGGAAGAAGATTTCCAGGTCCTGACGCGCCGCGTGGAACAGCTTTACGGTCGCGGGATCGGCCATCAGCCCCAGCAGCGGAGCGAGATCGATACCGGGGGCGAGGGTGTCGATCGCCACCGCCTCCTCGGGGCCGGCAACCTGGACCAGGCAGAGGATTGGCCAATAGGTGCGCTCGCGCATGAATTCGGTGTCGACGGCGACATAGTCGGCACCCCTCTGGCGCGCGCAGAATTCGGCCAGGGCAACGCTGTCGGTGATCAGGGTCATCGCCAACCCTATAGCGCGAAACCCTAGCCTGCCGGAAGCAGCGCTTCGGCCTCCTGCCACAGACGCGCTACCAGCTCGCCGGCCGGTTCCGCCCGCGCCAAGGCCGCTGCCTGGCCGGCCCAGGCTTGCATGCGGTGCACGTCGCCAGCCTTGCCGCCGGCCTCGCGCATCGCCGCGCTGAGCCCGCGCTGGACCGGGTAGGGCGCCGGCGCCGTCGCCTCCGGTGCAGCCAGGGCGCGGACATAGTCGGTGGCGACCGCGCGGCCGAGGCGGCCGGAAAAGCCGCGGGTCGGGGTCGTCGCGTCGGGCTCCAGATCGACGAGGGCCGCGGCCCAGGCCGGGTGGGTCTTCGCCTCCGGGCAGCGCAGCAAGCCGGTGCCGATCTGCACCGCGCTGGCGCCGAGGGTCAGCGCCGCGGCGATGCCGCGGGCGTCGGCGATGCCGCCGGTGGCGACGATCGGCAGCGAAACCTTGTCGGCCAATCGCGGCACCAGCGCGAACAGGCCGACCAGCTGCTGTTCGGCCTTGTCGCCGTCGAAGGCGCCGCGATGACCGCCGGCCTCGGCGCCCTGAGCGACGATGACGTCGGCGCCGGCGGCTTCGGCTTCGCGCGCTTCGGCGGCGGTGGTCACGGTGGCGAACCAGGCGATGCCGCGCGCCTTGATCGCGGCGACGAATGTCTCCGGGAAAATCCCCATGATCGACGACACCGCCCGCGGCGCGGCGACAAGCAGCGCCTCGCACTGCTTGGCGAAATCCTGCAGCGGCGCGTCGCCCGCGTCCGCCGGGACCGGCGGACCCCAGTTGCCGAGAAACGCACGCACCCGCGCCTCGTGCGCCTTGTCGCGAACCGGCGGCGGATCGGGAACCCACAGATTGGCCTGGAACCCACCATTGCTGCCGCTGCGGAACTCCTCGGCCCAGGCCGCGATCGCCGCGGGGCTGGAGGTGAGGCCGCCGAACCCGGCCATGCCGCCGGCATTGGCCACCGCCGTTCCCAGGCTGACGGGGCACGCCCCCGCCATCGGCGCCATCAGGATCGGCACTCGCAGCCCGAAACGCTGGCAGAACTGGGCGGCGCGGGCGCGGGCGCCGAGCGAGGCGAGGGGAACGGTGGCTGGCGGCATGACGGGTCCGATTAAAATTTGATCACGCGGCAACCTAATCGCGGCGGCGGCCGCGTACAATTCCAGACACGAAACCGGCGCTCGGCTTGACAACGGCGGGGCGTTCGTGCGGTCTTCGCCGCGCTTTTCCATGGCCGCCAGGAATTAGAGGCGATGCACGCCTATCGCACCCACGACTGCGGCGCGTTGCGCCTTGCCGATGCGGGGAGGAGCGCGCGACTGTCGGGCTGGGTGCATCGCAAGCGCGACCATGGGCAGCTGCTGTTCGTCGACCTGCGCGACCATTACGGGATCACCCAATGCGTGATCGACGTGTCGTCGCCGCTGTTCGCGGCGGCCGATGCGCTGCGGCTCGAAAGCGTCGTCACCGTAACCGGCAAGATCGTCGCCCGCAGCGACGACACGATCAACCCGAACCTCCCGACCGGCGAGGTCGAGCTGGTGATCGCCGAGCTGGCGGTGCAGTCGACTGCCGAGCCGCTGCCGCTGCCGGTCAACAGCGATGCCGACTATCCCGAGGATATCCGGCTCGCCTATCGCTTCCTCGATTTGCGGCGCGAGCGGGTGCATGCCAACATCATGCTGCGCTCGAAAGTGATCGCCTCGATCCGGCGGCGGATGATCGCGCAGGGCTTTACCGAATTCCAGACGCCGATCCTGACCGCCGACTCACCCGAAGGCGCGCGGCCCTATTACGTGCCGAGCCGGCTCCATCCCGGCCAGTTCTACGCGCTGCCGCAGGCGCCGCAGCAGTTCAAGCAGCTGCTGATGGTCGCTGGGTTCGACCGCTATTTCCAGATCGCGCCGTGCTTCCGCGACGAGGCGAGCCGCGCTGACCGGGCGCCCGGCGAGTTCTACCAGCTCGATTTCGAGATGTCGTTCGTGACCCAGGAGGATGTGTTCGCGGCGATCGAGCCGGTGCTGCACGGCGTCTTCGAGGAATTTGCCGAGGGCCGGGCGGTGAGCCCCGCGCCGTTCCGCCGCATCGCCTATGCCGATGCGCTGCTGCGCTACGCCAGCGACAAGCCTGACCTGCGCAACCCGATCGAGATCCACGACGCGACCGAGACCTTCCGCGGCTCCGGGTTCCGCATCTTTGCCGGGATGATCGACAGCGACCCGAATGTGCGAGTGCGGGCGATCCCGGCGCCGACCGGCGGCAACCGCGCGTTCTGCGACCGGATGAATTCCTGGGCGCAGGGCGAGGGCCAGCCGGGCCTCGGCTATATCTTCTTTCGCGACGGCGAGGGCGCCGGCCCCGTTGCGCGCAATCTCGGGCCGGAGCGGACCGAGGCGCTGCGCCTGAAACTCGGGCTCGGCGACGGCGACGCGGTGTTTTTTGTCGCGGGTGTGCCCAAGGCGTTCATGCAATTCGCCGGCCTCGCCCGCCTCAAGATCGGGCAGGAACTCGGCCTGACCAGATCCGGCGTGTTCGAGTTCTGCTGGGTCACCGATTTCCCGATGTACGAACTGAACGAGGATACTGGAAAGATCGAATTCAGCCACAACCCGTTCTCGATGCCGCAAGGCGGGCTCGAAGCGCTGGAAACCCAGGATCCGCTGACCATCAATGCCTACCAATACGACATCGTCTGCAACGGCACCGAGTTGTCGTCGGGCGCGATCCGCAACCATCGCCCGGACATCATGTACAAGGCCTTTGCGATTGCCGGCTATTCGGCCGAGGAGGTCGAGGCGCGGTTTGGTGGTATGCTCAATGCATTCAAGTTCGGCGCGCCGCCGCATGGCGGCTCGGCGCCGGGGATCGATCGCATTGTCATGATGCTCGCCGACACGCCGAACCTGCGTGAGATCGTCGCCTTTCCGATGAACCAGCAGGCCCAGGATCTGCTGATGCAGGCGCCGGCGCCGATCCCGAACGAGCGGCTGAAGGAGTTGCATATTCGGCTCGACCTGCCGCCGGTGCGGGGCGGCCGCTCATAGGGCGAGCAACCTGCCGCCTCGGCGGCTGGGCGGGAATGTCGAAAGTGCTGGCAAATGGGGGCTTGTTGCCGATGACTGAACGATGGGGCCGGGCCGGCGGCTTGGCGGTGCTGATGCTGGCCCTGTTCTGGGCCGGCTCCGCCGCAGCCGAGATCGCGTCGCATCGGGCGCTCTATACGATGAGCCTTGCCGGCGCGCGCAACGAATCCGGGGTCGTCGGCGCGCGCGGCACGATGGCCTATCAATGGGGCGAGACCTGTGACGGCTGGACTGTCGAGCAACGCTACAAGCTCAATATCGACTACGCCGAATCGCAGGATGTCGACATCGTCTCGAATTTCGTGACCTGGGAGTCGAAGGACGCGCAGCACTACCGCTTCAATCAGAAGGAAATGCGCAACGGCGCCGTCGACGGGGAGATCCGCGGCTCGGCAGCCCTTGACGGCCCGGGCAAAGGCGGCACCGCGAATTTCGAAAAGCCGAAGCCCGAGACGATAAAATTGCCGGCGGGGGCGCTGTTCCCCAGCATCCACACCATCCAGATCATCGAAAAGGCGCAAGCCGGCGAGAAATTCTTTTCTCGGCAGGTGTTCGACGGCGCCACGGTGAGCGGAGCGGTGCTGGTGTCCGCGGTTATCGGCCCCAAGGTCGAGCCCGATCCCGAGCTGGCAAAGAAAAGCCCGCTTTTGGAACGGCCGGGCTGGCGGGTGCGGCTCGCCTTCTTCCCCGCCGATCAGAGTGCCGAAAAGCCCGATTACGAGCTCGGGATGACGCTCCTCGACAACGGCGTCTCGCGCGACATGCAGATCGATTACGGCGATTACACGATCAAGGCCCGCCTTGACGATATCGAGCCGCTCGGCAAGCCGCACTGCTGACGCGCGTCGCCCGCAAACCTTTGGCGGCGCAAGCCGAAAGAGGATTGCGCTATTTCCGGGGTGGGGAGCCTGATGGCACGCCTCGGCCGAGGCGCACGGTGCCGCTGCCGAGACGGTCGTTGAGGTCGTCCATCGCCTGTTCGAGCCGGCGCGGTCGTCCGGCCACCTGGTCGAACAGGGTCGGTAAATCGGCGGTATCGGCGCCGACCAACCCATCGGCGCCGACCCCGATCAGCCGAAAGCGAGTGGTGCCGTCGGCTTCCGCGGACAGCATATAGCGGGCGGTGCGGAACAGCGTGTCGGCAAGCTGGGTCGGATCGGCGAGGCGGCGCGAACGGGTGCGGATGCGGAAATCGGCGGTCTTGAGCTTCAATGTCACGGTGCCGGCGGCGAGCCCGGCCGATTTCAGCCTCGCCGAGACCTGCTCGCATAGCGGCCACAGCGTATGGGCCAGCGCGTCCTCGCTGCTTTCGTCCTGGGCAAAGGTGGTTTCGGCCGAGATCGAGCGGGCGCGCGAATCAGGTTCGACCCGGCGCGCGTCCTCGCCGCGGGCGAGCCGGGCCAGACGCGCACCCATCTTGCCGTAGCGCCGGGCCAGTTCGCGCTCGTCGATGGCGCGGAGCTGGCCGATCAGCGCGATGCCATCGGCGGCGAGCCGGCGCTGCATCGCCGCGCCGACCCCCCACAGCAGCCCGACCGGCTTGTCGCCGAGAAACGCGCTCGCATCCTTGCGGCCGATCACGGCAAAACCGCGCGGCTTGTCGAGATCGGAGGCGATCTTGGCGAGAAACTTGTTGTAGCTGAGCCCGATCGACGCGGTGACCCCGAGGTTTTCCTCGATCCGCCGTACCAGCCCGACCAGCGCCGACGCCGGCGCCATGCCGTTGGTCGGCTCGGTGCCAGTGAGGTCGAGGAACGCCTCGTCGATCGACAGCGGCTCAACCAGCGGCGTCAGCTGCCGCATCTCGGCTCGCACCGCACGGCCGACCTCGCGGTATTTTGCCATGTCGGGCCGGATCACCACCGCATGCGGGCAGGCCGCGAGCGCCTTGAACATCGGCATCGCCGAGCGCACCCCGTAGAGTCGGGCGACGTAGCAGCAGGCAAGCACGACCCCGCGCTGGCCGCCGCCGACGATGACCGGCTGCTCGGCAAATTCCGGCCGGTCGCGCTTTTCGATGGTGGCGTAGAACGCGTCGCAATCGATATGCGCGATCGACAGCACCCCCAGCTCGTCATGGACGACGAGGCGCGGCGAGCCGCATTCGCCGCACCGCCCGGATGCGGGGGCTTTCGCGGCGAGCGCGCCGCATTCGCGGCAGAGGGCAACGCCGGCGGCGTTCATGGCGGCGGCTCGATGATTTCGTCGGGCTGCCATAGCCAGGCAGCGCCGCGCACCCCGCTGGAATCGCCATGCCGCGGCGGCAGCAGGCGCGTTACCACTGTGTTGGAAAAGACGAATTTTCCCCATAGCCTGGGCACGGTGTCGTACAGCCCGGCGATCGCCGACAGCCCGCCGCCGAGCACGATCGCGTCGGGGTCCAGCACATTGATGATGCCGGCCAACGCGCGGGCGAGGCGCTCGGCATGGCGCTCGAGGGTTGTGTGACAGTTTCTGTCGCCGGATGCGCTGCCTGCGACGATCTGCCTGCCGTCGAGCTCGCCGCCGCCGTGCCGGCGATGATCCGCGGCGAGTCCGAGTCCGGACAGAAACGTCTCGATGCAGCCGTGTCGGCCGCAATAGCAGGGCGGTCCCGGCAGCTCATCCGCCTGCGGCCAGGGCAGCGGATTGTGGCCCCACTCCCCGGCGATTGCGTTGGCGCCGACGACGATCCGGCCGTCGACGACAATGCCGCCGCCGACCCCGGTGCCAAGGATCACCCCGAAGACGGCGCCGCAGCCCGCGGCCGCGCCGTCGCTCGCCTCCGACAGGGCAAAGCAATTGGCGTCATTGGCGAGGCGCACCCGCCGGCCGAGGGCGGCTTCGAGGTCGCGGCCCAGCGGCCGACCGATCAGCCAGGTCGAATTGGCGTTCTTCACCAGCCCGGTGCGGGCGGACACGGTGCCGGGAATGCCGATTCCGACCGTCATGCGGCCGCCAAGCTCGCTCTCGACCGCACCCACCAGCGCCACCACCGCCGCGACTGTGCCGGGGTAGTCGCCGAAAGGCGTCGCCGCCCGGCGGCGGGCGTGGATGACGCCATCACGGTCGATGGCCGCAGCCTCGATCTTAGTGCCGCCGAGATCGATGCCGATGCGAAACCCTGCTGTCATGGTCCAACTCGTCCCACGGAGATCGTGCGGTCTCTCTTTGTTCTCCCTAAATCATCTGCGGCGCGCCTGCAAACCCCCGATATACCTTCGCGGCCTCGCATCGTTACCAATTGTTAAGTCCGCGTCCCTAAGAATGGCATTCCGATCGGCCCGGGCGCCGTGTGAGCCAACTGCGTCGTGTTTCTCCATCGACGCCATCTCTGAGGCCAGCGAGAATGACGTTCGAAGTTATGAATGGGGACAGCGAACCCGTCCGTCAGTGCTCCAAAAAGGTGCTGATCGTCGAGGACAACGACCTCAATATGAAGCTTTTCAACGATTTGCTCGAAGCGCACGGCTATAGCACATTGCAGACGCGCGACGGGATCGAGGCGCTCAAGCTGGCGCGCGAGCACCGGCCGGACTTGATTCTCATGGATATCCAGCTTCCTGAGATTTCCGGTCTCGAAGTCACCAAGTGGCTGAAGGAAGACGATGATCTGCGCGCAATCCCGGTTATCGCGGTGACCGCTTTTGCGATGAAGGGCGATGAAGAAAAAATCCGCGGGGGCGGTTGCGAGGCGTACATCGCCAAGCCGATTTCAGTCGCCAGCTTTTTGCGTACTGTCGAGCGCTTCTTGACCTGATGGCGCCCATCTTGGCTTCACTCAAACGGGCTCCGGTGCCATGACCGCTCGCGTCCTCGTCGTCGACGATGTCGAACTCAACGTCAAGTTGCTCGAAGCCAAGCTGTCGAGCGAGTATTTCCAGGTTATCCCCGCGTATAATGGTCCGACCGCGCTCGATCTGGCCGACGCGGAGCTGCCCGATATCATCCTGCTCGACGTGATGATGCCGCGCATGGACGGGTTCGAGGTGTGCCGCCGCTTGAAGGCGAACCCGCGCACCACCGACATCCCCGTGGTGATGGTGACGGCGCTCTCCGACATCGCCGACCGCCTGCGCGGTCTCGAGGCCGGCGCCGACGATTTCCTGACCAAGCCGGTAAACGATATCGCGCTTTTCGCCCGCGTCCGCTCGCTGGTGCGGCTCAAGAGGATGATGGAGGAGCTGCGGCTGCGCGAGGAGATCTGCGGCCGGTTCGGCAACCAGGAAGAACGCGACGATCCCGCCGAGGCGATCAGCGCGGCCCATATCCTTCTGGTCGAGCAGCACGGTTTCGGTGCATCCCGCATCGCCGACACGCTGGCGCCGATTGCGCAGACGGTACGCCAGGCCGGCAGCTGCGAGGAAGCGCAGACCATGCTCGACGGCTCTGTCGAACTGATCATCGCCAGCCTGTCCATGCCCGACAACGACCCGCTGCGGCTGGTGTCGCAATGGCGGGCGAGCGAAGCGTTCCGCCAGCTGCCGATCCTGCTGCTGGCCGACGAAGGCGAGTTGCCGCGCCTGGCAAAGGGGCTCGACCTCGGCGCCAACGACTATCTGATCCGCCCGGTCGACCGCAACGAGCTCCTGGCGCGGGTGCGCAGCCAGGTGCGCCGCAAGCGGCTGCAGGACCGGTTGCGCGAAAACTATCGGCGCAGCCTGTCGCTGGCGCTGACCGATGAGCTGACCGGGCTTTTCAACCGCCGTTACGTCATCGCCCATCTCGAAGAGCTGCTGGTCCGGATGGCCCATGACAGCCTTCCTGAAACGGCGGTGATGATGTTCGATGTCGACCATTTCAAGTCGGTCAACGACCGGTTTGGCCATCCCGCCGGCGACGATGCGCTGCGCCAGCTCGCCGAGCGCGCGTTGCGGGGCGTGCGCAGCATCGATCTGGTCGCCCGTCTCGGCGGCGAGGAGTTCATCGTGGTGATGCCCGAGACCAGCCTTCCGGCGGCGGTCACGGTCGCGGAACGCCTGCGTCATTCGATTGCAACGGAGCCGTTCCGGATCCAGACGGCCGGCGAGCGCCAGCCGATCACGATCAGCGTGGGGGTTGCGGCGGCCGAGCCAGGCGACACCGTCGACAGGCTGCTGCAGCGCGCCGACGAAGCGCTTTACGGGGCGAAGAACGGCGGTCGCAACCAAGTGGTCGTCCGGCAAACCGCGGCGTCGCGGCTGGCGGTCGCTTCCTGAACAACCCGGGCGCGGGCTTTCGCCGCCCGCCCGGCGCTACTTGATCTTCGCTTCCTTGAAGACGACGTGCTTGCGCGCGACCGGGTCGAACTTCTTCAGTTCGAGCTTATTGGTCTTGGTCCTCGGGTTCTTCTTGGTGACGTAGAAGTATCCGGTGTCGGCGCTGCTGACGAGCTTGATCTGGACGGTGTTGGTCTTGGCCATTGCCGGTTCTCGCGAGACTTCAAGGAGATCGTTGCGGCGAAGATAGTCCGCTCCTGACCGCTGTCAAGGCGGCGGGGGAGTCCGGCGCCGGTTGTCCCATGGCGCTGGTCGGGTGGATGATGCCGAGCGCGGCGCTGTAGCGGCCCGGATCGGACAGCACCCGCTCGGCGAGCCGGATATCGAGCTTCGGATTGCCGTTCCGCGCCGGACAGGCGTGGCGCAAGGCCGACCATCCCTGCTCGTCGAGAGAGGCGCGCGGCCGCGATGCCGATACCGCACCGGCGGACGTGGCGGCGGCCCGCTGAAGCGCGGTGTCGAGCGCTTGGTCGTCATCGGCGAGTCCACTGGTGCACAAGGTCGGCACCACGCCATGCTCCTGGAGGTAATAGCCCGACGGGGTGACCAGCCGCGCCCACGTCAGGGTAAGCTCGCCGTCGTTCGGCAGGTGCATCACCGTCTGCACGGTGCCTTTGCCATAGGAGGAGCTGCCGATCACGACCGCACGGCCGACATCCTGCAACGCCCCGGCGACGATCTCGGAAGCGGAGGCGGAGCCGCCATTGACCAGGACGACCATCGGCGTGTGCGGCTCGATGCTATGGCCGCTCGCACCGAAATATTGGTGGCTCGCCGGGTGGCGGCCGACCGTGGCGATGATCGGACCCTTGGCGATAAACAAATCGGCAAGGCTCACCGCCTGGTCGAGCAGCCCGCCCGGGTTGCTGCGCAGATCGAGAACGATTCCCCCGAGGCGCCCGCCCGCCTGCTTTTCCGCCTCGCGCAGGCTCTCGGTCAGCCGTTGCGTGGTGCTCTGGTTGAAGCTGGCGATGCGGAAGACGGCAATGTTGCCGTCACGCATCGTGGTCACCGTGGGCACGCTGACGAGCGCCCGCTCGAGGCGAACGTCGCGGGTCCCCGGGACGCCGGCGCGGGCCATGGTCAGCGTGACCGAGCTGGCCACAGGTCCGCGCAACTGGTGGATGATGTCGATGGCATGCCGCCCGGCGGTGAGGGTGCCGTTGATCGCGACGATCTGGTCGCCGACCTGTATGCCGGCGCGCTCGGCCGGCCCGTGCGGGGTCAGCTGGGTGATGCGGTAATCCTCGCTGATGGTTTCCAGCGTGACGCCAATTCCGCCGAAGCCGTCGCGTGCCGCGCGCTGATCGCGCGCTTCCTCGGGCGGGGAATAGCGCGAGAAGCGATCGAGCATGCCGGTCATGCCGTCGAAGATCGCGCGGTCGATCGCGTCTTCGGGCATCGCGGCGATGCGGGGCGATGCCCTCCGAGCGGCAGCGACCAGTCGGGCGATGATCTCGCCGCCATCCGCGCCGCTGATTTCGGCCGGCAGCCGCACCGCCAACAACTCATTGCCCTGATAGGTGAGGGCGAGGCGGTCGCGGTCGCGGACATCGCCGCCGATCGTGACGCCGAGGCTGTCGTCGAGCTTGGACAGGTTCATCGCCCCGACCGTGACAAGCTTTCGGCTTGAGATCGGCTCGATGTACAGGTCGCTGATCTGCTCGATGCCGCGGGCGAAGAGGTGGCCGGTTGCGGCTTCGCTCGATGAGGCCTGCTCTTGGCCGCCGCCGCACCCGGCGAGGGCCGCCAGCAGCGCACTCGCCACCAGCGCGCCAATCGCCGGCGCCGGGCGCGACCATGGCAGCAAACGCGCGCTTTTCGGCAATTTTTCGAATCCCTTGGCTTGCCGATGACGGCGTATCCGGGTCGCGTCGGCTTGGCGGTGGCGGCGGCAACAGTAGTTTTTCGCCGCGTCGCGATCAACCGCGCCCGCCAGCCGGGTCAACGCCGGCGCGATAACCGCCTGCGTTTGCGGGCTGGCGCAGGACGTGCCGACGACGCGCCTTCCTCTTCGAGGCGAAAGATCAGGCGTCCGCCGAGCGGGTCGGACTCGCCGAGGCGCACGCTCAGCGCGTCGCCGAGCCCGTAGCTCTTGCGGGAATGCCGCCCGACGAGCCGCATCCGGGTGCGGTCGTAACGGTAGAAATCGGCCGGCAGGCTCGCGATCGGCACCAGCCCATCGGCGCCGCTCTCGGCCAGGGTTACGAACAAGCCAAAGCGCGCGACGCCGTTGACGCGGGCGGCGAAAGTCTCGCCGATGCGGCCGGCCAGCAGCCGCGCGCGATAGCGATCGAGGGCGGCGCGCTCGGCCGCCGCGGCGCGCCGGTCGGTCGCCGAGATGTGTTCGGCGATGGCGAGGTCGTCCTCCGGGAGCGCCTCCCCCAGCAAAGCGCGATGGACGAGGAGATCGGCGTAGCGCCGGATCGGCGAGGTGAAATGCGCGTAGCGGCGCAATGCCAGTCCGAAATGCCCGATGTTCTGCGGGCTGTAGGCGGCCTGCGCCTGGGCGCGGAGCACGAGCTCGTTGATCAGCGGCGCTTCGGGTCGCCCGGCGATGCGCGTCAGCACGCGATTGAACAACTCCGGCCGCAGGGCCTGGCCCTTGGCGAGGGCGAGGCCGGGCACGTCGAGATCGGCGAGAGCAAGCCGCAGCGCGTCGACCCGCTCCGGATCGGGGGCGTCGTGTACCCGATAGATGCAGCGGCGGCGGCGCGCCTCAAGTTCCTCCGCGGCGGCGACGTTGGCGAGGATCATGAATTCCTCGATCAACCGATGGCTGTCGAGCCGCTTTCGCGGCGAGATGGCGATCGGCGCGTTGTCGGCGTCGAGCGTCACCCGGTACTCGACGAGGTCGAGCGCCAGCGCACCGCGGGCGATGCGGGCGCGCTCGAGCGCGGCGAAAGCGCCATACAGCGCGGCCAGGCGTTCCTCGCCGAGCGGCAGTCCGTGGGCGCCATCGCGCGCCGCCTGCACCTGCTCATAGGTCAGCCGCGCCGCGGAACGCATGACGGCGCGCTCGAAGCGGTGGCGGCGCTTGCGGCCGTCGCCGTCGATCCACAGATGCGCGGCCAGGCAGGCGCGGTCCTCGGCGGGCTTCAGCGAGCACAGGCCGGTCGACAGCGCCTCGGGCAGCATCGGCACGACCCGATCGGGAAAATAGACCGAATTGCCGCGCCATGCCGCTTCCCGATCGAGCGCGCTGCCGGGCGCGACATACCAGGCGACATCGGCAATCGCCACGATCATATGCCAGCCGCCGGGATTGGCGGGGTCCGGGTCGGGCTCGGCCCAGACCGCGTCGTCGAAATCGCGCGCATCGCTGCCGTCGATCGTGACCAGCGCAAGGTCGCGCAGATCGACACGCCCGGCGGCATCGACCGGCCCGGCCGCCTCCGCCTCGGCCAGCGCCGCCGCCGGAAATTCGTGGGGAATGTCAAGCTCGGCTATCGATATCAAGCTGATCGCGCCGAGCGCGTTTGGCAGGCCGAGGCGCTTGACGATGTGCACGCGCGGCGGGCCGTAGCGACGGGCGGGCAGGGGCTCGCCGACGACCAGCTCGCCATTCGCGGCGTCAGCGGTATGGCCTTTGTCGACATGATATTCCGCGCGGTCGCGCCGGTCGGCCGGAACCACCCGCCCGCCGTCAACGGTGCGCTGAAAGATGCCGACGATGCGGCCTATGGGCCCGCCGGGCGTCTCGATGAGGTTTTGCTCGATGTCGATGCCGCCGCGCGGGCCGCTGGCCTCTTGGCGGCGGGTCGGGTCGGCTTTTTCACGGCGGTGGCGCGCGCCGGCTT
>DASQGR010000132.1:0-10861 GCA_035632515.1 Allostellaceae bacterium
ACCTGGAACGAGGCGGCCCCGTGCAACATCGCCCGCGCCCGCCAAGCTCCGGCGGCTAAGAAAGGCGTCGCCGCGGCGCACGGGACGCCGCGCGAATTCACCACGATCACCGTCACCGACGGGATCGCGATGGGCCATGCCGGGATGAAGGCGTCGTTGATCAGCCGCGAAATCATCGCCGACTCGGTCGAGCTGACCATGCGCGGGCACTGCTACGACGCGCTCGTCGGCCTCGCCGGCTGCGACAAATCGCTGCCCGGGATGATGATGGCGATGGTGCGGCTCAACGTGCCGAGCGTGTTCATGTATGGCGGCTCGATCATGCCGGGGCGGTTTCGCGGCCACGACGTGACCATCGGCGATGTCTACGAGTGGGTCGGCAAGCACAGCATCAAGGAAGCGACCGACGAAGATCTGCACGAGCTCGAATGCGTCGCCTGCCCCTCGTCGGGGTCGTGCGGCGGGCTCTTCACCGCGAACACGATGGCCTGCGTTTCCGAGGCGATCGGGCTGGCATTGCCCGGCTCGGCCGGCGCGCCGGCGCCCTACGATTCCCGCGATGCCTATGCCGAAGCCTCGGGTCAGGCGGTGATGGAGCTGTTGCGGCTAAATCTGCGGCCGCGCGACATCGTCACCCGCAAATCGCTGGAAAACGCCGCGACCGTCGTGGCGGCGGCGGGCGGCTCAACCAATTCGGGGCTGCACCTGCCGGCGATCGCCCACGAGGCCGGGATCGACTTCGACCTGCACGAGGTCGGGAGAATCTTCGCGCGGACACCGTATATCGGCAATTTGAAGCCCGGCGGCGAATACGTGATGAAGGATCTTTACGACATCGGCGGCGTGCCGGTGCTGATGAAAGCGCTGCTCGACGGCGGCTATCTGCACGGCGACTGCATCACCGTCACCGGCAAGACCATCGCCGAGAACCTCAAGGGCGTGGTCTTCCCCGACAAGCAGAACGTGATCCGGCCGACCTCGAACCCGTTCTCGCCGACGGGCGGGGTGGTCGTGCTCAAAGGCAACCTCGCGCCGCAAGGGGCGATCGTGAAGGTCGCCGGGATGGAGCGGCTGCAGTTTACCGGCCCGGCGCGGTGCTTCGACTGCGAGGAGGACGCCTTCGCCGCGGTCGCCAACCGCGACTACAAGGTCGGCGACGTGATCATCATCCGCTATGAGGGACCGAAGGGCGGCCCCGGCATGCGCGAGATGCTGTCGACCACCGGCGCGCTGGTGGGGCAAGGCATGGGGGAAAAGGTGGCGCTGATCACCGACGGCCGCTTCTCTGGCGCCTCGCACGGGTTCTGCATCGGCCATGTCGGGCCGGAGGCGGCAGTCGGAGGACCGATCGGCCTGCTCAAGGATGGCGACACGATCACCATCGATGCGGTCAAGGGCACGATCGACGTCGCGCTCGGCGACGCCGAGTTGGCGGCGCGGCGCCAGGCGTGGACCGCGCGGCGGCACGACTACCAGTCGGGGACCCTGTGGAAATACGCGCAGACCGTCGGCGACGCGGAAAAGGGCGCGGTCACCCACCCCGGGGGCAGCGCCGAGACACACGTCTATGCGGATATCTAAAGGCCGAGTTCCCCTTGACCGGGCCTGACCCGTCATCCCAGAGCGTGAACCGGAGGTCCGGGGATGAACGGGTCGGGCCGCCGATAGCCGTCGCCCGGCCCGGGTGACCACCTATTTCTGGGTCGCGTTGGGCGGCGCCCTGGGCAGCATCGCGCGCTATTGGATGACCAATGTCGTCGCGCTGCTGCTCGGGCCGAGATTCCCCTGGGGCACCATCCTGATCAACATCTTGGGCTCGTTCGTGATCGGCTTCGTCGCCCATCTGACGACCCCCGTCGGGTCGGTCCCGCTGTCGTTTGACCTGCGCGCCTTCATCCTTGTCGGAATCTGCGGCGGCTACACGACGTTCTCGTCGTTCAGCCTGCAGACCCTGGAATTGGCCCGTAGCGGCAATTGGCTCGGCGCCGGCGGCAACATCCTGTTATCCGTCGTCCTGTGCCTGATCGCCGTTTGGGCGGGTTACCTGCTCGGCCAGGCGCTGGGGGGAACGGGAGCCGCGCCGCACGCGAAGTGAGAGCGGGTCAGCCTTCCGCAAACGCCGGCATCACCTCGCGGGCGAATGTCCTGAGATGGTCGAGCGAGCCGGCAAAGTCGATCACCATCACGTATTCGATGCCGCCGTCCTGCAGCCGCTTGATGCGGCGGATGATCTCATCGGGCCGGCCGATCAGCGCGTCACGCTCGGTCGCCGCGTCCATCTCCGCACGCGACATCAGCTTGCGCGGTCGCCCCAGGGTCGGCGACTCGCCGGTCGGCGACAGCGACAACTGCTGGACCTGCGCCATGAACTTCGCGCGTAACTCGCGCGCCGCCTCGCGCTCGCTATCGTTCATCGCGATGTGCAGGGCGCGGGTGAGGCCGACCATCGAGGAATCGTAAACCCGGCCTTGCTCCGCGACCGCGCGGCGATAGATCGAGACACCCTCGGCGACGGTTTCCGGACCGCCGCCCTGGCCGAGCAAAAGGTTATAGCCCTGCTCGGCAGCGAAGCGGATCGATGGCGGGCTTGCCGCGCCGACCCAGAGTGGCGGGTGCGGCTTTTGCACCGGCGCCGGCTCGATCACGACATCTTCGTAATGCCAGTACTTGCCGTGGTGCGAGAAGCGCCCGTCGCTGGTCCACGCCTTGCGCAGAAAGGCGACCGTCTCCTGATAGCGCTCCTCGGCCTCCGCCATCGGGATGCAGAAACCGTGAAACTCGCCCCAGCGATAACCCTTGCCTATGCCGAAATCGAAGCGGCCATTCGACAGCAGGTCGAGCGTCGCGGCCTGCTCCGCCAGCAATGCCGGGTTGTGCCACGGCAGCACCAGCACCGCGGTGCCGAGCCGCATCGTCGTCGTCTTCGCCGCCAGATAGGTCAGGAAGTTGATCGTCGCCGACACCTGGCCGAACCCGGTGAAGTGATGCTCGACCAAGAACACGCTGTGAAAGCCGAGCGCCTCGGCCTCACAGATATAATCGATGTAGTCGGTATAGATGCGGCTGTCGCTGGCCTGCTCGCCGGGGTCGGTGCGCGCGCCACCGAATAATCCAAACCGCATGCTGATCCTCCTGATGACACCGACAGCGCCGTTACGGCTATGATCCCCCAACCCGGCGACCGCCGGCAAGAGCATCGGAGTGCCTGGCCGATGAAAGCGATCCTGCTGCGCCGACCCGGCGGCCCGGAGGCGCTCGAATATGTCGACGTGCCTGCCCCGGCGCCGGCCGACAACGAGGTTCTGGTGCGCGCCGATACGATCGGCGTCAGCATGCCCGAAGTGCTGGTGCGGCGGGGGACCTATGCCTGGATGCCGCCATTGCCCGCGATCCCCGGCATCGAGATGAGCGGTACGGTCGTCGAATGCGGCGCCAGGGTCGGCGACCGTACCGTCGGCGACCGGGTGTTCATCAGCGCCCGCGACCTCCCGGTGCGCGCCGGCTGCTATGCCGAATACATCGCAGTGCCCAGCGCCGCCGCACAGGTCCTGCCACCGGGCTGCGATCTCGAAGGCGCGGCCTGCCTGTCGAACTACCACGTCGCCTACCATGTCCTGCACACCGCAGCGCGCGGGGTCGAGGCCAAGACGGTGCTGGTGCACACCGCAGCCGGCGGGGTCGGCAGCGCGGCGGTGCAGCTCGCGCTTGTCGCGGGGATGCGGGTAATCGGGGTCTGCGGTTCGGAGGCGAAACGGCGGGCGGCGCTGGCGCTCGGCGCACACCACGCGATCAACTACCGCACCGAGGATGTCCACGCCCGGGTGCACGAGGCGACGCAGGGCCACGGCGTCGACCTCATCCTCGACCCGATCGGCGGCAGCCAGTTCGGGCGCAATTTCGCACTGCTGGCGCCGCTCGGGCTGGTGGTGTCCTACGGGCGGCTCGACGGGCCGCCGGACCCCGGTTTCGTCGCGGCGATGCGCGAGCATGGCGCGAAAAGCCCGGCGGTGCGGTTCTTCACCATCCACAGCTTCGACGACCGCCCCGACATCCGCGCCGCGGCCGGCAATATCCTGCTCGGCCACCTCGCCGCCGGGCGGATCGCGCCGTTGGTCCACGACCGCCTGCCGCTTGCCGAGGCCGGCCGTGCCCAGGCGATGCTCGAAAGCGGCGAGGTGATCGGCAAGGTGCTGTTGAAGCCGTAATCGACACCGTCATTGCGAGGAGCCCCGGGGCGACGAAGCAATCTCGACGGAATGAGTCTCCTGCTGCCCGAGATTGCTTTGCTGCGCTCGCAACGACGTTGGCGGCTACTGGAACTGCGGCTTGACCTCTTCGCACAGCAGCCGCAGGGCATTCATCACCCGGTCGTGCGGGATCAGGCCGCCGCAGTTGAGCTCGGCGAGGATGCCGTCGAAGCCGATCTCGCTCTGCAGCTGCTTCAGTCGCTTCGCCACGCTTTCCGGCGAGCCGACGATGACGTTGTCGCGGATCGCGTCGGCATAGGTCAGGTTGCGCAGATGCTCGGCACGGTCGATGAAGTTCTGCCGGCCCGAGCGCCGCGCCGACTCGGCGATCAGCTCGTACTGCAACCGGTAGAAGTGCTCGACGCTTTCGCGCGCTTCCTCGCGTGCCTGCTCGTCGGTCTGCGCGACGTAGATCGGGCCGGCGACGTAGACTTGGCCCCTGCCCTCGCGGCCGGCCTGCTTCCACCCTTGCTGATAGCTCGCCACCTGTCCGCGCACCTCGGTCCAGGTCGAGTGCCGCGTGCTGGCGAAGACCGGGTAGCCGTTGGCCCCGATCGCGGGGAAGGTGTCCGGCGTGCTGGCGGCGACCCGGATCGGCGGCAGCTTGCCCCGATAGGGATGCGGCACGCAGGCGATATCGTGGAAGCTGTGATATTTGCCCTCGTAGGTAAAGCGCGGGTGGGTCCAGGCCTCCTTGACGATGGCGAGGATCTCGGCAAAGCGCTCGCGGCTCTCGTCATAGGGCACCTGATAGGCATCGTAGGTGCTGACGACGCCGCTGCGCCCGACCCCGAAGATCAGCCGGCCGCGGCTGATTTGATCGACCGTCGCCGCCTCCTCGGCAAGGCGCAGCGGATGGCACAGCGGCAGGACCTGCACGGCGATGCCGATCTTCATCCGCTCGGTGCGTCCGGCAATGGCGCTGGCGATGGCCAGCGGCGACGACAGGTAGGTGCGTTCGGGTGCGAAATGAATTTCGGCCAGCCACATCACATCGAGGCCCCAGCGCTCGGCGCCGTCGATCTGCGCCATCGCTTCGTCGAACATCTCCGTCTCGCTGCGTCCTGGCACCGACGGAAACTCGTGGAACATGCCGAATTCCATGTGCGTATCCTTCTCTACCGCGACCGTCATTGCGAGCGTAGCGAAGCAATCTCGTGCCGATCGCTCCGCTGCGTTCCTCGCAACGACGCCGTGAGTTTAAATCCCCAGCCGCTCCAGATGGGCCTGCGGATAGCGCAGCCCTTCCGCCGCGCCGGGAGCGAAGACATGCTCCAGCGCGTCCTCGGTGTCTGCCGAGAGCTTGATTGCCGCTGCGGCGGCGTTCTGCTCGAGGTAACGGACGTGGCTGGTTCCGGCGATCGGAACGATGAAGTCGCCGCGAGACAGGAGCCAAGCCAGGCAGAGCTGCGCCGGGGTACAATTCTCCGCCGCGGCGTGGGCCTTGAGCTCCTCGACCAGGGTCAGGTTGCGCTGGAGGTTGTCGCCCTGGAAGCGCGGCATGCGGCGGCGCGCATCGCCGTCGCGCAGAGTGTCGAGCGTCGTCACCGTACCGGTGAGGAAGCCGCGCCCCAGCGGGCTATAGGCGACAAAGCCGATGCCCAGCTCGCGGCAGATCGGCAGGATTTCGGCCTCGACATCGCGGCTCCATAGCGAATATTCGATCTGCACCGCGCTGATCGGATGCACCGCATGGGCGCGCCGGATCGTCGCCGCACCGGCCTCGCAGATGCCGAGCGTGCGCACCTTGCCGGCCTGCACCAGCTCGGCCATCGCGCCGACCGTGTCCTCGATCGGCACATCGGGATCGACGCGGTGGATGTAGTAGAGGTCGATTACATCGGTCTTGAGTCGTTGCAGGCTCTTGTCGCAGCACTGCTTGAGGTATTCGGGCCGGCCGTCGGCGAAGCGCGGCCCGCCTTGCAGGCCGACATTGCCGAACTTGCTGGCGATGACGTAGTCGCCGCGGTGGCCGGCCGCCGCCTCGGCGATCAGCTCCTCGTTGCGGCCGGCGCCGTAGGCGTCCGAGCTGTCGAGGAAATCGACGCCGAGCTCGCGCGCCCGGCGGATCGTCTGGATCGCCTCGTCGCGGTCGGGCTCGTCATAAAACGGGGTCATCGTGGCGCAACCCAGCCCAAGCGCCGATACCTCAAGGCTTCCCAACTTGCGCCGCTGCATCCTCAGCCTCTTTCGATCGTTGCGCTGCACAGTATGATTGCCGGCGACGCCTGCCAACAACCCGCCCCGTCGGAGAGGACACCATGCCCCGCTACGAGCAGCAAGACGAAAGCAAGCTGAACCCCGAGCAGCGCCGCGTGTGGGACGCGTGCAAGGCCGGGCCGCGCGGCGCGGTGCCGCCGCCGGTGCATGTCTGGCTGAAGAGCCCGGGACTTGCCGACCACGCGCACCAGCTCGGCGCGCATGTCCGCTTCGGCACGCCGTTCACCCCGAAGCAGACCGAGATCGCGATCCTCGTCACCGCGCGCTACTGGACCGCGCAGTTCGAGTGGGCGGCGCATGTCCGCCTGGGGCTGCAAGCCGGGCTGACCCAGGAGCAGATCGACGCGATCGCCGAGCGGCGCGCGCCCAAATTCGACGATCCCGACGACCAGCTCGTCTACGATTTCGCCCACAGCTACTACCGGAATCACCGGGTCGATCAGGCAGTCTACGACCGGGTGGTGGCGCGCTGGGGGGACAAGGGCGTCGTCGATCTCGCC
Source organism: Allostellaceae bacterium (assembly GCA_035632515.1). Taxonomy (GTDB): domain Bacteria; phylum Pseudomonadota; class Alphaproteobacteria; order ATCC43930; family CGMCC-115725; genus DATARH01. Next base: position 6,968 of record DASQGR010000132.1, read on the forward strand.
GGCCTCATCGGCTACTACTCGTTCGTCTCGGTGACGCTCAACGTCTTCGAGGTGCCGACCCCGCCGGGCGCGAAGCTGCTGGAAAAGTAGGGCGGAAAGCAAAGCGCATTCCGCCGATCTCGTTATTGGCGGCCGACCTCGTTATTGGCGGATGACGCTGCGCTCATCCGCCCTACGCGCTTACTCCTCTCGCCCCTCGGCGGCGCAGCGGCACTGGTCGACCTGATGCAGTTCGACCATGTTGCCGCTGGGGTCGTTGACGAAGACCTGCTCGGCCTGCGGGCCGTTGATGCCGGTCATCGACCAATATTTGACCCCGAGCCGGTCAAGCTCGGCCTTGGTCGCCTGGATGTCGGCCACCGCGAGCGCGACATGCGGGATGGTCGGGTCCTGGCCCGGCCCTTTCGCCAGGGTCGATGGCTGGGCGCCGCCGATCAGGTGGATTTGCCCGCCATCGCCGACATTGATCCAGAAGCCCGGCACGCCGGCTATGGTCGGACGTCCGGGATCGGCGCCGAGCCCCAGCACATCCTTGTAGAAATTCTGCACCGCGGCGAGCTGCTCCGGGCTCCCGTCGATGCGCGTCGCGTGATGGTGAATGCCGAGGACTTCGATTGCCATGGCTGCCTCCTTGGGTTTCCGATAAAGCTCACCCCGCCTCGCCGTGGGGCAGCGGACGGGACAGCATGTCCTTGATGCGCTCGCGCATCGCGCTTTGATCGAAGCTGCGCAGCAGGTTGATGCGGTTGCGGTTCGGATCGCCGCCGTGCCAATACTCGTAGATATCCTGGCGCAAGCCGTAAGACGATGCGGCGAGATCGTGCGCCAGGCGGAACAGCCGTGACTTGTAGTCGACATCGACCCCCTTGCCGCGCATGTATTTGTCGAGATAGGGGCGGATGTCGGGGCTGGCGAGGTCGTTCTCGCTCGGCTGCATGATGATCCCCGACGCGCAGATCTCGCGCAGCAGCTCGACCATGCGGCCCGAGACCTGGGCAAACCAGATGTGCATCGCCCGCCCCGGCCCGAGCGTCCATTGCCCGCTCGGGGTCGGCCCGGCGCGATGCTCGATCCCGTCCATCGCATAGCGCCAGATGTTGCAGTAGGTCGCCATCTCGCCGAGCTTGGCGGCGACCTCGCGGAACTCGATGACGCCGATCGCCTCGGCCACCATCGTCGCCACCGCGGTGATGAGCCGCATCCGCGTCTCGACCCGGCACAGGTTGGACCAGCCGAGAAAGTTGAAGCTCTCACCCTTGCCGTCGGCGCCCAGCATGCTGACCAGCGGCGACGAGTCATAGAGCATGAACAGCCGGTCCCACGGAATCAGCACACGCTCGAAAAACAGCATGCAGTCCTGCTCGTCGAGCATCTTGAGCGGATGCCCCCACGAGCCGAACCACCGCGACACCGGCTCACGCGCAAGGATCTTCAGGCCCGGCGCGTCGGTCGGGATGGCAAAGGCGAGCACGCAACGCGGATCGTTGCGCCGGGCAAAGGTCGCGGACAGCGAGACATAGACCTCGTTGCTGTGCGGCGCCGCGGTGGAGAGCTGCTTGCCCCCGGTGACGATGACGCCGTCATTGGTCTCCTCGACGACATGCAGCACCACCTCGCTGTCTTCGGCGGTCGGGCGTTGCTCGTTCTGGGTCTGGGCACTGCGGTCGACCTGGGGATCGCCGAGGGCGTGGGTCAGGAACAGATCGTTGTCGCGGCAATATTCGTAATATTTCTGCAGGTTCTCGCCGAAGTCGCATTTGGGGTGCTTCACCGCGCTGAACGCATCCTTCAAGTGCAGGGCGGAGATGATATACGGCGCGAGGATGTCGGGGCTGCGCCCGAGCTGGCCCCAGCTCAGCTCGTTCCACAGTTCGCTGTTGCGGCGCTTTTTCCTGAGGTCGCCGGCCGAGCGCGGGAACAGCCACGATACCGAGATGCGGTTGCCGCTCGCCGGGTCGATGCAGGTCATGTCGTCGCGGTATTGCGGGCTTTTCTGCAGGTCGTAGATCCGCGCTAGCTCGCCGACCATGTCCCTGAAGGCCGGATGAGTGGTGACGTCGTCGACCCGCCGGCCGTCGATCCAGATCTCGCGGCCGTCCTTGAGGCTGGCGATATAGCGCTCCGCGGTCATCGGGCCGGCTGCTTTAGACGTGGGGCCGGTTTTGGTCATCCGCGCGGCCGGTGCTGCAGCCATCGGCAAATCTCCTCAATTTGAAGCGCGATTGTTCGCCGTTTCCGGGTTTCTTGGCAAATGCCCATGCGCGGCGGTTATAAGCTCGCGCGATGCGCCTTGCCGATTTCGACTTCGACCTGCCGCGCGGGCTGATTGCCGACCGCCCGGCCGAGCCGCGCGACGCCGCGCGCCTGCTGGTGGTGCCGGCGGCGGGCGGGCTTTCGGACCGGCGGATCGGCGATTTGCCCGGGCTGCTGCGTCCGGGCGATCTTCTCGTCTGCAACGACACCAAGGTGATCCCGGCCCGGCTGGTTGGGCGGCGCGGCGCGGCGGCGGTCGCGATCACCTTGGCGCACGATCTCGGCGGCGGCCGCTGGCAGGCCTATGCGAAGGGCGCGCGCCGTTTGCGTCCGGGCGACCGCATCGCGTTTGCCGACGATTTTGCCGCAGAGGTCCTGGCAAAGGAACCGGAGGGCGCCGTGCAGCTCGGCTTCGAGCTGGAGGGCGCCGCCTGCGCCGCCGCCCTCGCCCGGCACGGGGCAATGCCGCTGCCGCCCTATATCAAGCGGCCTCAGGGCGGCGATCCGGCTGACCGGGCGAGCTACCAGACGATCTTTGCGCGTGTGTCGGGCGCGGTGGCGGCGCCGACCGCCGGGCTGCATTTCACCCCTGCCCTGCTCGACCGGATCGCCGCGCAGGGAATCGAGCTGGCGACGCTGACCTTGCATGTCGGGCCGGGAACTTTTTTGCCGGTCAAGACCGACGATCCGCGGGAGCACCGCATGCATGGCGAATGGGGGATCGTCACCGCCGAAACCGTCGCGCGCATCCGCGCGGCGCGCGCGCGTGGCGGGCGGAATGTCGCGGTGGGGACGACGAGCGTGCGGCTCCTCGAAAGCGCCGCGGCGGCGACCGGCGAGGTTCAGCCCTTCGCCGGCGAGACGCGGCTCTTCATTCTGCCCGGCTATCGGTTCAAGGCGATCGACCTGTTGCTGACGAATTTCCATCTGCCGCGCTCGACGCTGTTCATGCTGGTCGCCGCGCTGGCCGGGCTCGATCGCATGAAGGCTGCCTATGCGCATGGAATCGCTGCCGGCTACCGTTTCTTTTCCTACGGCGATGCCTGCTTGATCGAGCCGCAACGATGACGCTGGGCTTCGCCATCGTGGCGCGCGACGGCGCGGCGCGGCGCGGCCGACTTTCCACCGCGCACGGCGAGATCGAAACGCCATGCTTCATGCCGGTCGGCACCGCGGCCACGGTCAAGGCGATGACCCCGGAGGGGGTCGCCGCGACCGGCGCGCGCATCCTGCTCGGCAATACCTATCACCTGATGCTGCGACCCGGGCCGGAACGCATTGCCGCTCTAGGCGGGCTGCACAAGTTCATGAACTGGCCGCACGCGATCCTCACCGATTCCGGCGGGTTCCAGGTCATGTCGTTGGCGAAGCTGCGCAAGATCGGCGAGGATGGCGTCGAGTTCCGCTCGCATCTCGACGGCAGCCGGCATTTGTTGATGCCCGAGCGCTCGGTCGGCATCCAACGCCTGCTCGGCGCCGACATCACGATGGCGTTCGACGAATGCACCCCGTTCCCGGCCGAGCGCGAGGCGGTCGAAGCCTCGATGGAATTGTCGATGCGCTGGGCCGAGCGCTCGCGCCGCGCCTTTCTTGCGCGAGAGGGCCACGGCATTTTCGGCATCGTCCAGGGTGGGGTGCATG
>DASQGR010000133.1:0-2032 GCA_035632515.1 Allostellaceae bacterium
GTTCGCAAATGAAGACGCGGACAGCGGGTCAAATCCGTAAGGGGGAACTGCTTTGAGGCTTCGATCTCAATAGATCGTGCGCTAAGCAGCCGATCGGTTGTTCCTCGCCCCGACCCCGCTCCCCGCAAGCGGGGAGAGGGGAGCGGCCCTATGTTATCTGCCCCAGAAGCGCCCAGTACTGAGGGCAGTTGATGGCGTCTTCGTAGCTTGCGTGAAATTCCCCCTCGCCGTGCGAGCAGACCCAGTAAGGCGGGTAATTTTCAGGCACCAGACCCGGGTCGACCGCCTCGGCATGAAGTTGAAAGCCGCCCGACGGGTGGGGCTTCGCGCTTAGACGATAGATCGGCTCTTTTTCCATTAATATCTCCCTGACGCGGCCGCAGCATCCTGCCGCAGAGCGGCACCGGCCCGACGGGCGGTTGCCTGTGTACGACGGGCATGCCGGTTCCTTTACATCAGTTTTTGTGCCTTTGCCCGGACTTGTTCCCCCTTCCCCGGACTTGTTCCGGCGACTCACGCAGGCCAAAGGCGGCGGGGATGGACGGGCCAGGCCCGGTCACGGGCAGGCGGGGCGGTTTCCGCTTGCCTGTGGCGGCCCGCCTTGCCAGGTTCACCGCCAGCCATGACCACCCTCGCCACCTCGCTCGATCCGCGCTCCGAAGTCTTTCGCGCCAATACGGCGGCGATGCGGGGGCTGGTGGACGATCTGCGCGCCAAGGGCGAAACCATTGCGCTCGGCGGCGACGAGGCGTCGCGGGCGCGGCATTTGTCGCGCGGCAAATTGCTGGCGCGCGAGCGGGTACGGATCCTGCTCGATCCCGGGTCGCCCTTTCTCGAATTCTCGCCGTTCGCCGCTTACGGGATGTATGACGGCGCGGTGCCGGCGGCAGGGATCGTCACCGGCATCGGCCGCATCTCGGGCCGCGAGTGCGTGGTCGTCGCCAACGACGCGACGGTCAAGGGCGGCACCTATTTCCCGATGACGGTCAAAAAGCACCTGCGCGCGCAGGAGATCGCCCGCGAGAACCGGCTGCCCTGCCTCTATCTCGTCGATTCGGGCGGGGCATTCCTGCCGGCGCAGGACGAGGTGTTTCCCGATCGCGACCATTTCGGCCGCATCTTCTACAATCAGGCGCAGCTATCGGCTGACGGGATCCCGCAGATCGCGATCGTCATGGGCTCGTGCACCGCGGGCGGCGCCTATGTGCCGGCGATGTCGGACGAGAGCATCATCGTCAGAGGCCAGGGCACGATCTTTCTCGGCGGCCCGCCGCTGGTGAAGGCGGCGACCGGCGAGGTGGTCAGCGCCGAAGAACTGGGCGGCGCCGACGTGCATAGCCGCACCTCCGGCGTCACCGACCATTACGCCCTCGACGACCGCCATGCGCTCGGCATTGCCCGGCGCATCGTCGCCAACCTCAATCGGACAAAGCAGGTCGGCCTCGCGCTCGCCGAGCCGAAGGAGCCGCTCTATCCGGCCGATGGTCTCTATGGCGTGATCCCGACCGATACGCGGCGGCCCTACGACGTGCATGAGGTGATCGCGCGCCTCGTCGACGGCAGCGAATTCGACGAGTTCAAGCAGCTTTACGGCCAGACCCTGGTTTGCGGCTTTGCCCGGATCTGGGGCTATCCGGTCGGCATCCTCGCCAATAACGGCATCCTGTTTTCCGAAAGCGCGCTCAAAGCCACGCATTTTATCGAATTATGCGTCCAGCGCGGCATCCCGCTGGTGTTCCTGCAGAACATCGCCGGGTTTATGGTGGGCCGCAAATACGAGAGCGGCGGTATCGCCAAGGATGGCGCCAAAATGGTGACCGCGGTCGCGACCGCCGCGGTGCCGAAGTTCACCGTGATCATCGGCGGCAGCTTTGGCGCCGGCAATTACGGGATGTGCGGGCGCGCCTATGGCCCGCGGTTTTTGTGGATGTGGCCCAACGCGCGGATCTCGGTGATGGGCGGCGAGCAGGCCGCCAGCACCCTGCTGACCGTACGCATGGACGGGCTGGCGGCGCGCGGCAAGAAGATGTCG
>DASQGR010000134.1:0-7140 GCA_035632515.1 Allostellaceae bacterium
GTGCGGAAGACGATCGGCCGCTCTCCGACCTGCTCGTAGGCGCGGCGGTAAAAGCCGGTCTGGTCGGCCACGTCGGGAAAGGCGTCGCGGGTCAGCAGCGGAATCTCGGTGCGGAACAGGCCGATCCCTTCAGCCCCGGTCGCCGCCAGCTGCACCAAATCGATCAGGAGACCGGCATTGAGCAGCAGCCTGATCGGGATTCCGTCGCGGGTCACCACCGGCTTGTCGCGCAGGGTCTCATAGAAGGCACGACGCCGGGTGCGCTCGGCGACGGTATCGACAACCGATTGATGGATGTCTTCGCTCGGACGGATCAGCACCTGGCCGTGATCGCCGTCGACAATGACGATGTCGCCGGGCTCCACCCGGCTGGTCGCGTCCTCGACACGGCCAACCACCGGAATGTCGAAGGCCCGCGCGACGATCGCGACATGCGCGGTCGGCGACCCCTCTTCCAGCACCAGCCCGCGCACCCGGCGATGCGCATAATCGAGCAGTTCGGCCGGCCCCATCGAATGGGCAACGAGGATGAATTCGGGCGGCAGGGTACCGATCTCGGCCCCGCTGAGCCGGCCCGCCAGATAGTGCTGCAGCCGGTTGGCGAGGTCTTCGAGATCGAGCAGCCGCTCGCGCAGGTAGGGATCGGCCGCCTGCATCATGCGGGTGCGGTTTTCCTCGCGGATCTTCTGCACTGCGGCCTCGGCGGTGAGGCCGCTGCGCACCGCCTCGCCGATGCGGCCGAGCCAGCCGCGGTCGGCGGCGAACATCCGGTACGTCTCGATGATGTCGCGATGCTCGCCGGCGCCGAGACCGCGGCTGGTAACCACCAGCTCATCGATCGCGCCTTGCATCGCCGCCACCGCCTGGCGCAGGCGCTCGAGCTCGGCTTCGACGTCCTCCGCAACCACCTGGCGGATCACCAGCTTTGGCACGTGCAGCACCGCCGGCCCGATCGCCAGCCCCTCGTTGAGACGAATGCCGTCGAGCCGCAGCGGCAGCAGCGCGCCGCTGTCGCTCTGTGCCATCTCGAGCGGGTTGACCAGCTCGCCGCTTGCCACCAGCTCGGCAACGATCATCGCGATCGTCTGGGCAATCTCGATCTCGTCCTCGGTGTAGTGGCGCAATGTGCGGTTCTGCACCACCAGCACCCCGAGCACCCGGCCGCCGCGCAGGATCGGCACCCCCATCAGCGAGTGATAGATCTCCTCACCGGTTTCCGGGCGATAGGCAAAATCGGGATGCGACTGGGCGTCGGCCAGCGCCAGCGGCCGCGCCGTCGCGGCGATGGCGCCGACAAGCCCCTCGCCCACCCGCAGCCTGGTGCGATGGACCGCCTCAGGGCGCAGCCCTTCGGTGGCAAAGAGCTCAAGCACCTCGCCGGCGCGCATCACATAGGCCGAGCATACCTCGGCCACCAGATCGGCGGCGACAATGCGGACGATCTGGTCGAGCCGTTCCTGCGCCGTTCCCGACCCGGCCATGACATCGCGCAGGCGGCGCAAAAGGCGGCGGGTGCCGGTGTTGCTCGGGTTATTGGCAACGGCGGTCACCGCAGCGGACCCAGGCAGCGACCCCGGGAGCGACCCCGGGAGCGACACCGGGAGCGACACCGGCGGGCCGCCCGCAGAGGTAGCCGGCAAGGCCGCTGGGCTGCTTCCCGGGACGTCGTTCATCTGCCCGGGTCCCGGCCCCCTGCGGCACTGGCATGCGCCGCGTCCGGATGCGGTTGCTCGGCCGGGCTGGACCGGCGGCCGCCGATTACCGCCAGCGCCTGCTCCATCAGCTCCGCCAGGATGTCGACCACGCTCTGCTCGCGGGTGACGAGGCCGACGCTTTGTCCGGCCATCAAGGAGCCGGCATCGACATCGCCGTCGATCACTGCACGCCGCAACGCGCCGGCCCAGAAATGCTCGATTTCGAGCTGCGCGTCCCTTTGCGACAGCTCGCCGCGCGAAAACCGTTCGATCACCGCACGCTGCGTCGCCGCAAAGCGCTCGGTCGCCGGATTGGCCAGCGCCCGCACCGGGATCACCGGAAAGCGGGTGTCGAGCTGTATCGAGGGAACCGCATCCCGCGCCGAGGCACGGATGAAAGAGCGCTTGAAATTGGGATGGGCGATCGACTCGTGGGCGCAGACAAAGCGGGTGCCAAGCTGGACCCCCGCAGCGCCCATCTCGAGATAGGAGAGGATCGCTTCACCGCGCCCGATGCCGCCCGCGACAAACACCGGCACCTCGGTAAGATGCGGCAATATTTCCTGCGCCAAGACGACGGTCGAAACCGGGCCGATATGGCCGCCCGCCTCGCTGCCCTCGATGATGATCGCCTCGGCGCCCGAGCGCACCAGACGCTTGGCGATCGCCAAGGCCGGGGCAAAACACACCGGCCGCGCCCCGCCGTCTCGGATGCGGGCGATCGCCGCATTGCTGGGGATGCCGCCGGCGAGCACGACATGCCCGACACGGCGGCCGAGGCATACGTCGATCAGCTCCATCAGCTGCGGATGCATCGTGATCACGTTGACCCCGAACGGCGCCCGGGTCAGCGCCGCCGTGGCGGCGATCTCGGCGTCGAGCAGCTCCGGCGACATCGATCCCGAGGCAATCACGCCAAACCCGCCGGCGTTGGAGATCGCGGCGACGAGGTTGCGCTCGGACACCCAGGTCATCGCCCCGCCCATGATCGCGAGCTTGGTGCCAAGGAAATCGCGGCCCCGCGCCCACAACCGGTCGAGCTCGGCGCGCGCACCGTCACCCGGCAGCGCAGCGACGACCGGCCGAACCTCGATCCTATCGCTGGCGATGAATTCCGCGGTCATCCGGCATCGAGCCCGTAGGCGGTGTGCAACGCACGAAGGGCAAGCTCAGTGTAGTCGGCGGCGATCAGCACGCTGACCTTGATCTCCGAGGTCGAGATCACCTGGATGTTGATACCGCGATCGGCCAGCGTCTGGAACATCTGCTGGGCGACGCCGGCATGGCTGCGCATGCCGACCCCGATGACCGAGATCTTGACCACGTTCTGGTCCGGCTTGAGCGCCTTGAAGCCGAGCGTCTTGCGGCGCTCCTCAAGGACGGCCATCGCGCGCTCGAGATCGCTGCGTCCGACGGTAAACGTCATATCGGTGGTGTTGCCGTCGGCCGACACGTTCTGCACGATCATATCGACATTGATCGAATTGTCGGCGAGCGGGCCAAAGATCGCGGCGGCGACGCCGGGCCGGTCGGCGACTCGCTCGACCGTGATCTTGGCCTCGTCGCGGCTATAGGCGATCCCGCTGACAACCCGCTTTTCCACAATCTCATCCTCATCGACCACGAGCGTGCCCGGCGCGTCGATGAAGCTCGACAGCACCTGTACGCGCACGCGATGGTTCATCGCCATCGCCACCGAGCGCGTCTGCAGCACTTTGGCGCCCTGCGATGCCATCTCAAGCATCTCTTCGTAAGTGATTCTACTGAGCTTCCTCGCTTTATCAACGATGCGCGGGTCGCTGGTGTAGACCCCGTCGACATCGGTGAAGATATCGCACCGCTCCGCACCCAGCGCCGCCGCCATCGCCACCGCCGAGGTGTCGGACCCGCCGCGGCCGAGCGTGGTGATCCGCCCGCGCGGACCGATACCCTGAAACCCGGCGATCACCGCGACCTGGCCCTCGCCCAGACGGCGTTCGAGCTCGGCCGTTTCAATCGCCTCGATCCGCGCGCGGCCGTGAACGCCATCGGTGCGGATGGGCACCTGCCAACCGAGCCACGAGCGCGCCTCGATGCCGAGAGCCTGCAAGGCCAATGCCATCAACCCGGCGGTCACCTGCTCGCCGCTGGCGACGACGGCATCGTATTCCCGCGCGTCGTAGAGCTCGCTCATCGCCCGCGTCCAGTCGACGAGCTGGTTGGTCGCGCCCGCCATGGCCGAGACGACGACGACCACTTCGTTGCCGGCGTCGACCTCGCGCTTGACCCGTCGCGCCGCGTTCTTGATGCGCTCGACATCGGCCACCGATGTGCCGCCGAATTTCTGAACGATCCGCGCCATCTTAAATTTGCCACCCCCCGGGGATGAAATCCGTGACCCGCCAACACCGCAGATGACGAAATTGTCGGCCCTGTCTCCCCTCCGCATACTCCTTTGCGGCGCTCGCGGCCACTTGCAGGTAATTTTCGCTGACGCGGATGCGGTTCCGGCCTACCCCGATGGCCAGCGCCGCACCTCATTCGCTCACAGGAATAGGCCGGCATGAAGGCAACCGAAGATACCGTCGACCCCTCGGAAATCGCCCGCTTTGCCGCGCACTCGGCGAGCTGGTGGGAGCCCGCCGGCAGCTTTCGCCCGCTGCATCGGCTCAACCCGGTGCGGCTGGATTTCATTCGCCGCCAGCTGATTGCGCATTTCGGCCGGGACCCGCGCTCGCTGACGCCTTTTGCCGGCCTCGCCCTCGTCGATATCGGCTGCGGCGGCGGCCTCATTGCCGAGCCGATGGCGCGGCTCGGCTTTGAGACGACGGCAATCGACGCCGACAAGGAGGCAATCGCGGTCGCCCGCGATCACGCCGCCGCGGCGGGCCTCGCCATCGATTACCGGGTCGAAACCGCCGAATCGCTGGTTAACGAGGGCCGGCGATTCGACGTCGTCCTCGCCCTTGAAATCGTCGAGCACGTCGTCGATTCGAATGCCTTCCTTGCCGCCTGCGGGGCGCTGGTGAAGCCGGGCGGCGCCTTTGTCGGCGCGACCCTGAACCGGACCCCGCAATCCTACGCGCTCGCGATCGTCGGCGCCGAATACCTGCTCGGCTGGCTGCCGCGCGGCACCCACGATTGGAACCGCTTCCTGCGCCCGTCGGAGTTCGCCCTCGGGCTGCGCCGGGCCGGGCTCCACCCGACGCGGTTCGCCGGGCTGCGCTACCGGCTGATGAGCGCCGACTGGGCTTTCACCGACGATCTGTCGGTAAACTACATGGTGATGGCGGTGCGGCGATGACGCCGCGCTCAAATACCGGCCAGCTAGACGTCGCCCAATTAGGCGTCGGTAGGCGCGATCCAGGGGATCCGGCCGACCTGAATGCCTTCCTCGGCCAGTTCGCGCGATTCATCGGCGGTTGCTTCGCCGTAGATGCCGCGCGGATCGGTCTCGCCGTAATGGATGCGGCGCGCCTCCTCGGCAAATTGCGGACCGACATAGTCGCAATGCGTCTCGACCTGCTGGCGCAATTCGATCAGCGCCGCCCGCAGCTGAGCCGGCGAAATCGCTGCGCCCGGCTCGCGCGAGCGGCCGATATTGGGGGCCATCAGCGCCTTCTCGACCTGCACGTTGCCGCATTCGGGGCAAGCGATCTCGCTGGCCTTTTGCTGGGTCTCATAGCCCTCGCCGTTGCGGAACCACGCCTCGAATTCATGACCGGAAGCGCAGCGCAAGGAAAACCGGATCATCAACGTGACCTCCTCGAACCCCAATCTACACCGCGGCAAGGGCTCGTCGCAATCGTGACTCCCCCGTGCTAACGAACGGTGAAGAGGCTCCTTCCGCCTGGGTCTTGCGCTTCCTGGCGCTGATCCGACCGGGCGGCCATGTGCTCGACCTGGCCGCCGGCCGCGGCCGCCACACGCGCCCTCTGCTCGACCGCGGCTTCAACGTGCATGCCGTCGACCGCAACACCGCTGCGCTGATGCCCCTCGCCGGCCCGCGCTGCACGATCGCGGCGATTGACCTCGAAACCGGCGCGCCGTGGCCGCTGGGCGGTGGCTATGACGGGATCGTCATCACCAATTACCTCCATCGCCCCCTGCTGCCCGCGATTGCCGCAGCCTTGGCCCCGGGCGGGATCGTGATCTACGAGACCTATATGCTCGGCAACCAGCTATTGCGGTCGCCGCGCAATCCCGATTTCCTGTTGCGGCCAAATGAATTGCTCGAGGCCTTTGCGACGCTGACCGTCGTCGCCTTCGAGCAGGGCGAGATAACCCAACCCTACCCGGCGGTGATCCAGCGCATCGCCGCCGTCCGCGGCCCGCGCGGCAAGCTCCCCTGAAGCGCTACTCCGCCGCGAGCGGGCGGCGCGCGAGCACGGGCGGGGCGTAGGTGCGGTCGTGCTGCAGCGAGGGCAGGCCCGAGCGGACCTTGGCAATACGGGCAGGATCGATCCGGGCGGTGATGATGCCGACCCCCTCGCCGCCTTCGGCCAGGACCTCGCCCCACGGGTCGACAATCAGCGAATGGCCGTAGCTCTTGCGCCCGGCGGTGTGCTCGCCGGTCTGTGCCGGGGCAAACAGAAAGGCGCCGTTCTCGATCGCCCGCGCGCGCAGCAGCACGTCCCAGTGCGCCCGGCCGGTGGGCACGGTGAACACCGACGGCACCGACAGGAAATCGGCGCCCGCCTGCGCCAGCGTTCGATAGAGGTGCGGAAACCGCACGTCGTAGCATACGGTCATGCCGAGCCGGCCCCACGGGGTCTCGGCGATAACGGTGCGGTCGCCGGGACGATAGGCGTTGCTTTCGCGGATGCTTTCGCCGTTCGGCAGATCGATGTCGAACAGGTGGATCTTGTCGTATTTGGCGACGGTGCCGCCCTCGGCGTCGAGCAGGAACGAGCGGTTGGCAAGCCGGCTTTCGCCCTGCGCGCCGGGCTCGCCGGCCGGATCGATGACCAGCGAGCCGACCAGGATCCAGGTCGCGGTTTCGCGCGCCAACTCGCGCATCGCCGCGAGAAACGGATCGTCGGCCTCGCGCCGCGCCTTGTCGCGCCGCTTCTGGCCGCTTTCGATGAAGTTGCTCGCCTCGGGCGTGGTGATGAAATCGGCGCCGGCGTCCCGGGCCCGGCGGATCAGATCGGAGACAATGGCGATATTGGGCTCGGGGTCCGGCCCGGCGGTGAACTGGACGCAAGCGACGGTGAACGGCGCCCCGGTCATCGCGCGATCGGCCATCACGCAATTCCCAGCTTCGGGTCGAGCTTGCCCGCGCGCTCGAGCGCCATCATGTCGTCGCAGCCGCCGATATGTTCGCCGGCGATGAATATCTGCGGCACGGTGCGGCCGCCATTCGCGCGCTGCACCATCTCGGCGCGGCGTCCGGGCTCCTCGTCGAGGCTGATTTCATGGAAGGCGACGCCCTTTTTCGCCAGCAGCGAATTAGCGCGCATGCAAT
>DASQGR010000135.1:0-13506 GCA_035632515.1 Allostellaceae bacterium
GGATGGCCGGATCAAGCGCAGCCGAGACGAAAAAGATGTCGATTCGATCCGGTCGAAATCCGCCCTAGCCTTCGGTTTCCTCGATCCGCTCCATGTCCTCGTCGCTGAAGCCGAAATGGTGGCCGATCTCGTGAATCAGCACATGGCGGACCACGGCGCCGAGATCCTCGCCGCTCTCGCACCAGTAATCGAGGATCGGCCGGCGATAAAGGAAAACCATGTCCATCTGCACGCCCGGGTCGCTGACGCTTTTATGCGGCAGCGCGACGCCGCGGTAGAGACCGAGAATGTCGAACAGGCTGTCGAGCTCCATCGCCTCCTCGGTCTCCGCGTCGGGAAACTCTTCGACGCGGATCACGAGCGGCCCGAGATGCTGCTTGAGTTCGCGGGGGATGGTTTCGAGCGCGCGCCGAGCGAGCACCTCAAGGTCGCCGAGCGATGGCGCGCGCCGCTGCATCAGCGCGACATTCCGGCTTGACCCGGCCCGCGACGCTGCGCACTTGAACGACAGCGACACGGGAGGATGACATGGTCGAAAAGCTGGTCGGCGGTGCCCGGCAAACGGCGCTCAGAACATTGCACGGCTGGAGCGAAGTCGAAGACCGCGATGCGATCCGCAAGAACTATCACTTCAGCGACTTCTCCGAGGCGTGGGGCTTTCTGGCGCGCGTCGCGCTGATCGCCGAAAAGATGGACCACCACCCCGAGATCTTCAATATCTACAATCACGTGATGCTGATTCTTTCAACCCACGACGCCGATGGCTTGAGCGAAAAGGATGTGCGCATGGCACACGCCATCGACGAGGTCGCACCCGAGCGCGATACCAAACCGCCGACCCCGTAGACCCGCTCGTCAGCGCGGCGGCATGCGCAGGGCGCCGTCGAGGCGGATGACTTCGCCGTTCAGCATCGTGTTGCGGCAGATGTGCAGCGCCAGCGCGGCATATTCGTCGGGCCGGCCGAGCCGTTGCGGGAACGGCACCCCCGCCGCGAGGCTGTCCTGCGCTGCCTGCGGCAGGCCCGCCAGCATCGGGGTGGCAAACACGCCGGGGGCGATCGCCGCCACCCGGATGCCGTAGCGCGCCAATTCGCGCGCCGCCGGCAGGGTCAAGCCGACGATGCCGCCTTTCGAAGCACTGTAGGCGGCCTGGCCGATTTGTCCGTCATAGGCGGCAATCGACGCGGTCAGCAGAATGAGCCCGCGCTCGCCGTCGGCGAGCGGGTCGAGCCCGATCATGTCAGCCGCCGCCAGCCGCAGCAGGTTAAAGCTGCCGATCAGGTTGACCTCGATAACCTTCTTGAATTGCTCAAGCAGCATCGGCTTGCCGTCACGATCGACGATACGCCCGGCGCGGCCGATCCCGGCGCAATTGACGACGATGCGCGCCGCGCCATGCCGCTCGCGCGCGGCCGCCACGGCGCGCTCGGTCGCGTCGGCATCGGTCACATCGCAGGCGAGGCCGAGCCCGCCCAATTCCTCGGCCGCCGCCTGCGCTCGCGCGCCGTCGCTGTCGAGCAGCGCGACCTTCGCGCCGGCGCCGGCGAGGGCCGCAGCGGTAGCGCGCCCCAGCCCCGACGCCCCGCCGCTGATCAACGCCGCCTGGCCCGTGGGGTCCATGGGTTGCCTCCAAGCAAGATGTCATGCCCGGGTATGATCCGGGCATTCAATCAGCCCGGGGTCAAGCCCTGGGGATGACGTTGCGCAGAAAGAAGCGGCGCCGGCGTCTTCCGGCGCTGCGGCTCATTGCAACGGCATGTGGTACGTCAGCAGGATCGACTGCTCGCCCGGGTTGACCTGGGTCAGGCCGGCATTCGACATGTGGTGCACCGCCACGCCGAGCCGCGACTGGTTGGCGAACTTGTAGTCGAGCTCGGCCCCGGTGCGGAACTCGAACCATGAGCCGAGCGGCGTGCCGCCGCCGCGCTGATACCAGCCGGCGGCCCCGTTGGGGGTCAGCACCCAATTGGGGCCGAAATTGATGTCGAAGCCAAAGCCGCCATAAAGATAGGTCCCGCCTCGCGTCGTCACGTCGAGCCCGGTAAAAGGCGAAACGACCCAGAGCACGTCGCCGAAATGATACTCGGCACGGAAAGCGCCCTGGGTCCCGGCGTCCCGGCGCTTGCTCGGGGTGATGTCGAAGGCGCCGGCGCCGAGCTCGAGCCGCGGCGGACCGCCCGGGGAGCCGAGCGAGAGTTGCGCCGCCGCCGGCCGCGCCGCCGCGATGGCCACCACCGCAACGGCCGCCAACGCCGCGCGTTTTGCAAGGTCGGATAGGCTCACCGCATTCCCCCAAAGCCGTTGTCCGGCCGGCTCGTCTGGCCGTGGCGGCATATTACGGGCGATCACGGCCGCCGCAAGCGAAACCAAGGCGCGCCAAACCTACTTGTGCTTCAGGCGTTCGGTCGCCAGCACCAGCTGCTCGCGGATGCCCGGCTCCATCGCCGAATGGCCGGCATCGGGAACGATGACGTACTCGGCCTCCGGCCAGGCGCGCGCCAGCTCGTCGGCGCTGTGGATCGGGCACACCATATCGTAGCGCCCCTGCACGATCACGCCCGGGAGATGACGGATGCGGCCGATCCGCGCGATCAGGTCCGCCTCGCCCGAAAACAGGTGGTGGGTGAAGAAATGCGCCTCGATACGGGCGAGACCGAGCGCCAGCCGGTCCTCCCCGAAGGCGGCGATCGTCTCGGGGTTGGGCATCAGGGTCGAGCAGGCGCCTTCATAGAGGCTCCACGCGCGCGCCGCCGGCATGTGGATGCGAGGGTCGGGATCGATCAGCCGGCGGTAATAGGCGGCGAGCAGGTCGCCGCGCTCGGCCTCGGGGATATGGCCGGAAAACGCGCGCCAGGCCTCGGGGAAAACGCCGCGGATGCCATAGAGGAACCAGTCGATCTCGGCCTGGCGGGCGAGAAAGATGCCGCGCAATACGAGGCCGGTGCAGCGATCGGGGTGGGTCTCGGCATAATGCAGCGCCAGGGTCGAGCCCCACGATCCGCCAAAGACCCGCCAGCGGGGAATGCCAAGCTCGCCGCGCAGCGTCTCGATGTCGGCGACCAGGTGCTCCGGCGAGTTGTCCACGGTCTCGCCGAGCGGGGTCGAGCGGCCGCCGCCACGCTGGTCGTAGATGACGATCCGCCAATCGGCCGGGTCGAAGAACCGACGGTGCACCGTCGTCGCCCCGGCGCCCGGCCCGCCGTGCAGGAACAGCACCGGCATCCCCCGCGGGTTGCCGGATTCCTCCCAATACATCGTGTGCCGGGAATCGAGCCGCAGCCGCCCGGTGCGATAGGGCTCGATGGGCGGGAAAAGATCGCGACGGCCGGGCATCTCCCCGCAGTCTAAGCGGGCGGTGGATGTGGTTAAAGCTGCGAATCGATCGACCGGCCCGACGCGGTATAGGCGCGGTTCCAGTCGGTCCACTGTCCGGCGCCGGTCTGGCGCCGCCAGCAGATATCGGCGGCCGGCGCGGCCTGGACCACCCGCGTTCCCTTGAACGGCAGATCGAAATCGACGGGGCCGCCGGCCGAGGGGCTGCAGTCCGGGCTCGCCGTGACGACCGCCTCGATCGCCGCGTGTTCAAAACGGAAATTGCTCAGCACAAGCTGTCCCGGCGGCGGCGTCATCCAGGTTGCGGGAGTGCACGCGGCGACCCCAAGCACGGCCGCAACCGACAGAAGAATGCGCACGTAACCTGCCCTCCCCCAGTCCCGTCACTCCCCGCCGAGAAAGTCGCGAGTCCACTCGGCGTAGCTGTCGGCGCGGGTGACGCGCCGCATCAGCTCCGGCGAGGCGATGCCCTGGAGATCGGCCGGCTTCGTCCCGTCGCGCAGCGCCTTCAGCGTGTTGTAGACCGCCTGCACCGCGGCGCTGAACGGCGCGTGCCCCTGCAACGCCACCCGGACGCGGTGCCTGGCCATCCAGTCGAGATCGGCGAGCGAGCCGGCGCCGCCGCCCGTGATCAACGGGATCTTGATCTCCGCCGACACCGCCTCGATCGCCTCGACGGTAAGCCCGCCGGCGAGGAAGATGGCATCGACCCCCGCCGCCTCATACGCCTTGGCGCGTTTGATCGTGTCGTCGACCCCGGTGATGGCAAGCGCGCTGGTGCGACCGGCGATGACCAGTTTCTTGTCCTGGCGGGCCGACAGCGCGGCCTTCATCTTGCCGATGCCTTCCTCGACCGGGATCAGCGTCGGCTTGCCGCTCGGCCCATAGAGGCGCGGCAGCACGGTATCCTCGATCGACATCGCGCAGATGCCGGCGGTCTCCAGTTCTTCGACCGTGCGGCGGACGTTGAGCGCATTGCCGTAGCCGTGATCGGCATCGCACAGCAACGCCAGATTGCCGGCGCGGCAGACGCGGTTGGCCTGGGCGGCAAATTCGGTAAGGGTGAGGACCACCAGATCGGGCGCTCCCAGCACGGTCATCGAGCCGATCGACCCGGAGAAGATGCCGACCTCGAAACCAAGGTCCTCGGCGATCCGCGCCGAGATTGCGTCGTAGACGGAGCCCGGGTGCACGCAGCGATCGCCGGCGAGAAGAGCGCGAAAGCGCGTGCGTCGTTCGGTCCAATCCATGGTTTCTGTCCCCTGGCTGTCGTCGGAAAAGGGCTTGGGTCTTCTGCTCCGGTCGAATCCGAGCTTATCATGTCCGCCAGCGGGTCATAGAGGGGTAGAGCAATGGACAAGCGCATTGTCGTTTTCGGCGCCGGGGCGATCGGCGGGTACACCGGCGGGAACCTTGCCCATAACGGTTTCGACGTCACCCTGATCGACCCCTGGCCCGAGCATATCGAGGCGATCCGCGAGGACGGGCTCGCCCTCGAAGGCGTCACCGAAGCCGAATTCGTCCGCGCCCGGCCAAAGACCCTGCACCTGACCGAGGTGCAGAACCTCGCCAAGGAAAAGCCGATCGACATCTGCTTCATCTCGATGAAGTCCTACGACACCGAATGGGCAACGCTGATGATGCGGCAGTACCTGGCGCCCGGCGGGTACTGCGTGTCGTTGCAGAACTGCATCAACGAGGAGCGCATCGCCGGCATCGTCGGCTGGGGCAAGACGGTCGGCGCGATCGCCGCGATCCTCTCCGCCGAGTTGTACGCCCCCGGCAGGATCCGCCGCACCGGCGCAAAGAACCCGCCGGGGCACGAGGTCTACCGGGTCGGCGAGGTACACGGCCGCACTACCGCCCGGATCGAGGAACTGGGGGCGATGATCCGCACCATCGACACCTGCAAGGTCACCGACAATTTGTGGGGCGAGCGCTGGTCGAAGCTCTGCGTCAACGGCATGCACAACGGCGTCTCTGCCGCCTCCGGCCTGTCGGGCAACGCGATGCGCCAGGACGAGAAGATCCGCCGCCTGATCATCGCGCTCGGCGGCGAGGCCGTGCGGATCGGCCAGGCGAACGGCTACAAGCTCGAAGACATCGCCGGCCAGGACGCGGATAAGCTGGCGCGCGCCTCCGAGGGCGACAAGCAGGCGCTGGAAGAGGTCGAGGCGCTGATGCTGGCGCTGCGCAACTCGCAGGGACGCAGCGAGCATCAGCGGCCGTCGATGGGCCAGGACATGCAGAAGGGCCGGCGCACCGAGATCGACTTTATCAACGGCGTCATCGTCGAACGCGGCAAGGCGATCGGGCGGGCGGCGCCAACCCACGAAAAGCTGATCGCCGCGGTAAAGCAGGTCGAGCTCGGCAAAGCGGCGCCGAGCCCGGAAATCCTCTACGCGATCAACTAGACATCATCCAGGCGACAACCGGACAGTCACGGAACAGAAAACTGCCGTGACTGTTTTCAACCGGAGGATGCTTTCCTTTCGGGGGAGACTGGACATGTTACAGAAACTCTGGGTCGGCCTGATCTGCGGCGGACTGGCCGCCTGTGCGGTGCCCTCATTCATGGCAAACCCTAATTTCGGTGCGCCGCCCGGCGATCTGCGCGCCGACCGGCATGCCTGCAACCGGACCTACCCGCCACGGATCGGCAACTACCTGCCGCACGCCGAATGCGTCAACGCCGCGGTCGAGCGCGATGCCATTCCCACGGCCCGCTACCCCGACCTGGTCCGCCTGCAGGAACAACTCCGGGTCCGCTATTCGGCAGAAATCGACCGCGGCACGATCTCCCCGAGGGCGGGAGAGCGGAAGATGGCGGAGGCTGACGAACTGGTCGAGGCGGCAATCCGCGAACGCGATGCCGGACGAATGGCGGCCGCCGATCACCGGGTCGATCGGCTCGAGGCGATGTTGCAGCGTTAGCCGCCGGCTTTGGGCCCGAACCGGGTTTCGCCGGTCCCCTGCCCGCCTGTCGCCAGTTGCCCGCCTATCGCCAGTTCAGGGTGAGCGCACCGTCCCGCATCTCATAGCTGTCGAGCCGTCGCAAAAAGCTCTGGCCCAGCAGCGACACTTCGAGATGCTCGACAACGGCGGCGCGAACGTTGTCGATTTCGAGCTGGCCGATGCGAATCTCGCGCAGCGTTATGGGCGCAAACCGCGTTTCGCCGTTGGCGGTGGCGCTGCGCCCGGTGAACGAGAGCGAGCCGGCGCTGTAACCGGCCGCGGCTGCATCGCGCACGGTCAGCACCACATCGGTGGCGCCGGTGTCGACGACCATGCGGAGCGGCGCGCCGTTGACGAAAGCGTCGGCATAAACGTGGCCGTCGCGCCCTGCGCGCATGGTCAGCGAATTGCTCGTCGCCGGCCGCGGCGCCGCCACCGGCTGGGTCGGCCGGGGTTGCTGCGCAACCGGCGGCGTCGCCGTCTGCTCCCCGCTGAACAGGCCGCCAATGGCGATCACCGCATAGAGGGCCAGCCCGCCGCCGCCCCACACCAAAACCTGGCGCGAGGCCCAGCCGATGAGGCCGGGTCCCTTCGAGGGCTCGAGGAAATCGTTGCGCATCGTCCGTGCGATCTCTTGCCCCAAGCGGGCCGAATCAATCGAGACCAGTTTCGGGCTTGGCGATTAACGCCAGGTAAAGCGCCAGACCCCCCTCCCCCGACAGCGCCAGCCGGACGCCGCCGAAAGATTTCCCAAGCCAGCGGACGCCGGATATCGTTCGATCCGATGGCGCCGGCGGTTTGGCGGCGCCGATCAAGCCGTTGTGCAAGCCCGCGGGCCGGGCTTGGGCAGCCGCCAGCACGGTCGGGTGAACGAGTGGATCTCCAGCACTGCGCCGCCGGAATTGATTCCAGCCGACGCACCGACCTCGTCAGTCTCTGCCGGCCGAGTGCCGGCATGGCTCGGGCATCTTGCGATTTGCCTTCCCGATGATGAGGTGATTCATGTGGTCAAATCTTAGGGTCATGGCTGCCGCCGGATTGCTCGCGCTCGCCGCATCCGGCATTGCGTTCGGCCAAGCTGCGCCTGATCACCACCGCATGGCCAAAGATCTTGGAGTGGCGCCGGCGATGCCCGGCCAAGACGCCTTTGGCGCGATCCAGGAGATCGTTGGCATCCTCGACGCAGACCCGACGACGGATTGGTCAAAGATCGATCTCGAAGCCTTGCGCCAGCATCTCATCGACATGAACGAGGTGACGCTCAAGGCCGATGCTGTCGCAAAACCGATCGACGGCGGGTTGGAGATCGCCGTCACCGGCACCGACCGGACGCTCGTCGCCATTCAGCGGATGGTTCCCGCCTGGGCCAGCACGATGAACGGCCATCGGGGCTGGAGCACAAAAATCGCCGCGCTGCCGAATGGAGAACTCCTCACCGTCACCGCGACCGAGCCAAAGGAGGTCCAACACATTCGCGGACTCGGTTTTATCGGGTTGCTGGTCAGCGGCTCGCACCACCAGCCGCATCATCTGGCCATGGCAAAAGGCGAGTTCAGCCATAGGCATTGATAACGTGAAGTAACGAAGATCCGGGCACAGCTACAAACGCCGTACCACTCCCGATCGGGCGTCAAGGCCACAGTAGAACGACCTGCGCAGCTCTCGTCTCTTGGTGTTTCTCCCCAGGCCGCGGCCGGATGGTGGAGTTTCACCATCCGGCCGTGCCATTTCGGTTCAGGCCGCGGCCTTGACCTCGATCTTTTTGGTCGGCTTCTGTGCTGCCGCCGTCTTGGGCAGAGTGATCGTCAGCACGCCCTTCGAGAGGTCGGCGCTGATTTTTTCGCGGTCGACGCTGTCCGGCAACTCGAACGAGCGCTGGAACGAGCCATACGAACGCTCGGACATATAGTGGTTCTTGTCCTTTTCCTCCTTTTCGTGGTGCTTTTCGCCCTTGAACGTCAGCATGTCGCCCGACACGATGACCTCGACGTTGTTCTGCTCCAGACCGGGCACCTCCGCGGTGATCCTGTACGTTTTGTCGTCCTCGGTCACGTCAACAGCCGGTGGCGAGAAGCTGAAGGAGCCTTCATAAATCCAATTCGACTTGGGCTCGAACATCCGCCGCAGTGACGGCAGGTGGAAGCCCTCGGCGAACCGGTCGAACAGCCGGTCCATCTCGCTGCGGAACGAGTGCCACACGTCAGGCGCCGGTGTCGGCGCCGGGGTCGTCTTCTTCGCTTCAACGGGAACCTGAGCCATAACTGCCTCCAATGTTAAAGATCAACGTCACCTTTTCGAGCGGGGTGTGACGGGGGATATCTTGATCCAGCGCAATCCAGCGCAATCCAGCATCCGGGAGCCCCGAGATCACGCTCCGATCTGAATGTCGTCGACGACCTCGGTGACACCGGGCGCCGCCCAGGCGGCCCGCTCGGCCAGACCGCGCTCGAACCAGGCATGGACCTGGCCGCCGAGAACCACTTTTCCGCCCTCCGTCCGGACGGTGATCCGCGAGGCATCCAATTCGGCGCTGCGGCGCAGCGCCTTCTGGATTTTCTCTTTGACCTCATACACCTGCACAGTTGAGTTGACCCGAATGAGGCTGACGACACTGACCACGCCGGTAAGAGTGTGTACGGCGGCTTCCGCCTCGCTTTTCTGGTAGCGCCAATCGACGTCCCCAGTCAGGGTGACGATCCCTTTCTCGACCTTGACGCCGATCCGGCTGGCGGGAATGCCCACCCGCCATTTCAGGATATCGACTGCCCGCGCGGCGATCTGGTCGTCCGCAACTTTCTTGTCGAAGGGCAGACGAACTTCGAGTTCCTCGGCGATCGCCTTTACGCCCCGCACCCGCCGCACGGCGCGCTCGGTCGCCAGTTTCTCGCTATAGCTCGACACGAACCCGGTGAGGGTGACGACGCCTGCGCTGACGGCGACGCCGATATGCTCGGCATTGACGCTCGGCTCGAAATCGAGTTCGTCGAGCACGTCCTGCCGCAGCTCATGATCATTGCTCATCACGAATCTCCATGGGAAGAAGAAGCATCCATCCTGATTGCTCTCGCTCGGTGCTGCGTTGATTCAGATCAAACCCCGGCTGCCCGCGCCTGCCGCGCGCGGCTCGTGTTTTCAAGCGGGCGAGATGGGCAGCATTATCAGCACATTGGCGTCCTCCGCCGGAGGCGTCCCGATCACATCGATCGCGGTGCCGTTGAGCCTGGCACCACAGCCGTGGTTCTTCTTTACGGTCCTCGGAGGCGTTGCCTCGTGCCGACGCTTGATGCTCAGCGACAGGTGGGGTCCCGCTTGATGGCAAAGCCCTCGATTTTCGGGTTTGCGACGGCGAAAAAGCGGTAGTTCGGTTGGCCGGGCATCGGTTGCGGCGGGTTTGTTTGCCCTCGACGCCCAACCACCGCACAATGGCGCTCGCCGGTGCCCGAGCCCGCGAAATATCGCGTTACTGCCCCTGCCCAAAACGCAAGGTCGACCGGGGAAGCCCCATGGACAAGAAGAACCACATCAACTTCTGGTACGTAACCGGGGCGATCCTGCTGATGATCTGGATCCAAAGCCTCTATCTGTCGACCACCAGATCGACGCCGATCCCCTACAGCCGCTTTCAAACCTTGCTGAACGAGGACAAGGTCGCCGAGATCGGCATCACCCAGAACACCATCCGCGGCACGCTGAAGCAGGCGCAACCGGACGGGCTCAAGGACTTTGTCACTACCCGGGTCGAGCCCGATCTCGCCGGAAGTCTCGACAAGCACGGCGTCGTCTATACCGGGGTGATCGAAAGCACCTGGCTGCGCGATCTGCTGTCATGGGTGCTTCCTGCGATTATTTTCGTCGGCATCTGGATGTTCGCGGTCCGCCGCATGGGCCAAGGCGGCGGCCTCGGCGGGCTGATGGCGATCGGCAAGAGCCATGCCAAGGTTTACGTCGAGAAGGAAACCAAGGTCACCTTTGCCGATGTCGCCGGCATCGACGAGGCGAAGGAAGAGCTGATCGAGATCGTCAACTTTCTGAAGGACCCGAAGAGTTACGGTCGCCTCGGCGGTCGTTCTCCCAAAGGCGTGCTGCTGGTCGGCCCGCCCGGCACCGGAAAGACACTGCTCGCCCGGGCCGTCGCCGGTGAGGCGGGGGTGCCGTTCTTCTCGATCTCCGGCTCGGAATTCGTCGAGATGTTCGTCGGCGTCGGCGCCGCCCGCGTACGCGATCTGTTTGAGCAGGCGCGCAAGCACGCGCCGGCGATCATCTTCATCGACGAGTTGGACGCGCTAGGGCGCGCCCGCAGCCCCTTCGCGATAGGGGGCCAGGATGAAAAGGAACAAACGCTCAATCAGCTGTTGGGCGAACTCGACGGGTTCGACTCGTCGAGCGGCTTGGTGCTGCTCGCCGCGACGAACCGGCCGGAGATCCTCGATCCGGCTTTGCTGCGCGCCGGACGGTTTGATCGCCAGGTGCTGGTCGACCGGCCGGACAAGAAGGGCCGCGAGCAGATCCTTGTCGTGCACCTGAAAAAGGCGAAGCTCGGCAGCGATGTGGTGCCCGAGGCGATCGCGGCATTGACCCCCGGCTTTACCGGCGCCGACCTGGCGAATTTGGTCAACGAGGCGGCGCTGCTGGCCACGCGGCGCAATGGCGACGCGGTCACCATGGCCGACTTCACCAACGCCATCGAGCGCATCGTCGCCGGTCTGGAGAAGCGCAATCGCCTGCTCAATCCGATGGAAAGGCGTGTCGTCGCCTATCACGAGCTCGGCCATACCCTGGTGGCGCTGGCATTGCCGGGGACCGATGCGGTGCACAAGGTGTCGATCATCCCGCGCGGCGTCGGGGCGCTCGGCTATACGATACAGAGACCGACCGAGGATCGCTATCTGATGACCCGGGCGGAGCTCAAAAACAAAATGACGGTGCTGCTTGGCGGCCGCGCCGCCGAGCAGGTCGTGTTTGGCGAGATATCCACCGGCGCGGCCGACGACCTCGCCCGCGCCACCGATATCGCCCTTGCCATGGTCTTGCGCTACGGCATGAGCGATGCGCTGGGCAGCGTCGCCTACGATCGCGATCGCTCGCCCTTCTTGCAGCCGAACCTGCCGATACCGCAGGAGCGCAATTACGGCGAAGAGACCGCGCATGCCGTCGATGCCGCCGTGCGCACCCTCGTCGACGACGCGCTGGAACACGCCGTGGCCATCCTCGACTGCAACCGCACACTGCTCGACCGCACCGCGACGGCGCTGCTGAAGACCGAGACGCTCGACGAATCGGAGATCGCGGTGCTGAAGCAGAAGGTCGTCCGCTGCGAGCCCGGCCCAGCGATGCAGCCCAGCACGGAAGCGGCGGCGCAAGGCGTCGCCTCGGTTCCGTCCTGAGCACCTTATGAGCTCGAGGAAGCCGTGCGCGCCCGCTCGACCCCGGCGGGTCAGCCGTCGATGTTCCGGTCCGCGGGAGCTGCCGCCTAACCAACTGATAAATATGGTGCTGCCGGTAAGGATTGAACTTACGACCTCCCCCTTACCAAGGGGGTGCTCTACCACTGAGCTACGGCAGCGACAATGCAAGCCTCATGTGCGGCGCCGGAGATACACGAGGCACCGGCGATTGACAAGGCGAGCGGCCCGGCCCACGTTGGTCCGTCCAACTGACATGCAACCGAGAGGCGCCGGCCCGGCTGGGGCGGTGGCCTCACTGAGAGGTGAAAATGCGGAGCTCTGCGTGGATTGCCTTGCCGCTGCTGGCCACCATCGCGCTCGTCGGATGCTCCAGCCCGCCGCCGCCGCCAGCCGCGCCTCCGCCGCCCGCGCCCGCAGCGCCGCCCGAGCCCCCGGCCCCGCCCTCGCCACCGGTCGCATCGTCGGATCAGCAGTTCATCGACATGGCCCTCGGCATGGGCAATAGCGAAATCGGCATGGGCCGGCTGGCGCGCGGCAAGGCCGCCTCGCACGCGGTGAAGGCTCTAGCCGGCCGCATGGTCGCCGAGCACACCCGCGCGAACCAGCGGCTGACGGCGCTTGCCAAGCACCTCAAGATCACCGCCTCGCCGCCCTCCGACCAGCCGCCGCCGGAACTCGTCGCCGCGACCGGGCCGGATTTCGACAAGCAGTACATCGAGATGGTCATCAAGTCGCATCAGGATGCGATCTCGCTGTTCGAAAGCGAGGCGAATGGCGGCCAGGACCCGCGCGCCAAACGCTTTGCCCACGGCATGCTGCCGACCCTGCGCCGTCACCTGCATGAGGCCGAGGCGATCGGGAAGAAACTCGGCGCATAGCGTCGAGGGCGCTGCGGCGCGGCCGGCGATGCGCGACGACCCGCACCTCACTCCGGCCCGTCGGGCGGAGCGCGCGGCGCGGGACAAACGCCTCGCCGCGGCGCTGCGCGAGAATCTGCGCCGCCGCAAGGAGCAGGCGCGGGTAAAGGCGACGAACGCTGTCCAAGAAGCCGCGCCGCCCGACCCGGAGAGCGGCGCGCCGCAGCCGCAGGGTTGAGCGGCGCCGGCCGCTCCAGTAAAAGCATCGGCCAGTAAAAGCATCGGCCCGTTAAGAGCGTCCGACGCGAGATGGTTGGTGTGTGAGGTGCCCCCCTTACGAAGGGGCGGTCGCCGGGAGCCGCAGGCATGGATAAGATCCTGATCCGCGGGGGCGTGCCGCTTTCCGGTACGATCCCGATCGCCGGCGCCAAAAACGCCGCGCTGCCGCTGATGGCCGCGAGCCTGTTGACCGAGGAGACGCTGGTCCTTGGCAACCTGCCCGATCTCGCCGACATCGCGACGATGGCGACGCTGCTGTCGCAGCATGGCGTCTCGCTGACGCGGTCCGATCGCGACCCGCGCACGTTCGAGCTCTCGGCGCGGCACATTGTTTCGACCACTGCGCCTTACGACTTGGTGCGCAAGATGCGCGCCTCGTTCCTGGTGCTGGGACCGCTGGTGGCGCGCTGCGGCGAGGCGCGGGTCTCCCTGCCGGGCGGCTGCGCCATCGGCGCGCGGCCGGTCGACCTGCATATCAAGGGGCTGCAGCGGCTGGGGGCCGAGGTCGAGCTCACCGAGGGGTATATCGTCGCGCGCGCACCCAAAGGATTGAAGGGCGCGGAAATCGCCTTTCCCAGCGTTTCGGTCGGCGCCACCGAGCACCTGCTGATGGCCGCGGCCCTGGCGGAGGGCGAGACGGTGCTGATCAACGCCGCGCGCGAGCCCGAGATCACCGA
>DASQGR010000136.1:0-3938 GCA_035632515.1 Allostellaceae bacterium
TCTTCGTTGAAGCATTTGAGCAGAAGGTCGAGCCCTTCCTCGAAGATCGCCCGGTTGGCCTCGGTGTCGAGCAGCGGCCCGCCCAAGGTCTCGACCTCGCGGGTGTGGTAGCCGCGCCCGACCCCCATCACCACCCGCCCGTCGGTGACGATGTCGGCCATCGCATAATCCTCGGCGAGGCGGATCGGGTGCCACATCGGCAGGATGTTGAAACCGCATCCGAATTTGAGCCGCTTGGTCTGCGTCGCCAGCCACAGCCCCCATTGGATCAGGTTGGGGATGCACTCGTAGCCTTCGTGCTGGAAATGGTGTTCGGCCGCCCAAAAGCAGTAATAGCCAAGTTCGTCCATCGCCTGGGCGACGCGGCGGGAGGTGTCGAACACCTCGGCCAGCCGCTCGGCCGAATAGCGCCGGTCGTTCGCCGGGGTGCCGTCGAGCCCGATATTGTCGAGCTCGATCTGGCCGACGTAGAGCGCGTGAAACCGTTTGATCATGGGGCCACTCTTTGCCGAAATTTGCTGCGGCAAAAGAATGGCCCCCGTCGCCCGCGCCATGCAAGGGCATCGACTCCTACGAAGGACGCGGTTGGCCGACTGCGCGATAGGGAAGCGTCAGCCGCGAGCCTTGATTTGCTCGCCCAGCCGGTCTTGCTTGGCCGGTCTTGCCTGAAATGACGGCTAGTTGGCGGCCCGGATCAGGTCGCGCACCTGCGGATAGACCTCGCTGGCCCAGCGGCGGCCGCTGAACACGCCGTAATGCCCGACCCCGGCCTGTATGTGATGGCGCTTCTGTTGCGGCGCGAGCCCGGTGCACAGCGCCTGGGCGGCGGCGGTCTGGCCGATGGCGCAGATGTCGTCCCGCTCGCCTTCGACCGTGAGCAGCGCGGTGCGCCGGATCGCTGCCGGCTCGACGGCGCGGCCGCGCGAGACCAGCCGGCCGCGGGGCAACTCGTGCCTCTGGAAGATGCGGTCGACGGTTTCCAGGTAGAACGGCGCCGGCAGGTCCATCACCGCCAAGTATTCGTCGTAAAAGGCGCGGTGCGCGGCGATTCCGGCCGCGTCGGCCTCGACCAGATCGTCGAAATGCCGGGCAAAGGCACGGACGTGCCGTTCGAGGTTCATCGCCATGAACGCGGCGATCTGCAAAAACCCCGGATAGACCGCGCGAAACGCCCCGGCATGGCAGGCCGGCACCCGGCAGATCAGATTGTCCTCGAACCAGCTAAGCGGATGTTGCATCGCCAGGTCGTCGACCTTGGTCGGGTTGATCCGCGTGTCGATCGGCCCGGCCATCAGCGTCATGCTGCGCGGCTCGCAAGGGTTGCCGGCCGCCGCCATCAGCGCCACCGCGGCCAGCACCGCCACCGCCGGCTGGCAAACGGCGACGACATGCGCGCCGGCCCCCAACGCCTCGAGGAACTCGATCACATGGTCGATAAACTCGTCGAACCCGAAATCGCCGACCGACAGCGGCACGTCGCGGGCATTGTGCCAGTCGGTGAGGTAGACGTCGTGCTCGGGCAGCATCGTCCGCACGGTGTGGCGCAACAGGGTCGCAAAATGCCCCGACATCGGCGACACCAGCAGCACCCGCGGCTGCGCGGCGCCGGCATCCTTGGCAAAGTGCAACAGGGTTCCGAACGGCCGGACCCAGACCTGTTCCTCCCGTACCGGGACGCTGTGATTGCCGATGACGACGCTGTCGATCGCGAAATCGGGCCGGTGGTGCTGTAGCCGCCCTTTGGCGAACAGGCGGCAGGCAGCGGCGATGCCGCGTTGCAGCGGGGTTTCCGGCAGACCCCACCAAGGGCGCGCTATCGTATCGCCGTAGGCCGCCGCGATGCCTTGCAGCGGCGCCAGGGCATCCGTGTAACTCTGGTAAAACTGGTACAGCACCGTGCGCTTTCCGCTCCGAACGCTTGCCGATAGGGGGAGGGAAACCGCTGATCGGGCCGTCGAACAGGATGGGGAGACAAAGATAGTGCGGCGTACGCTGCGGTGCGAGATGATTGTGCTATGCGGCATTGCAATTCTGTTACGCGGCCGCCGCCGAGCCCCGCTCGACGATTTCGCCGCGACGTGTAACCCTGCTAGATTGCCTGCTGGATTGATTGCCGACGCTCCGAGCGCGAGGACCGCAACCATGGATTTCGCCGATGCCCCGGACCATGCCGAATTCCGCCGCGAGTTCCGCGCCTGGCTCGACGCCAATCTCACCGACGACCTCAAGGTGGATGACGCGCAGGATTCGCGGGTCGCGCCGGATCGCGAAACGCTGGAAAAGCGCGTCGCCTGGCAGAAAAAGATGCACGCCGCCGGCTGGGTCGGCATTTCCTGGCCCCAGGAATATGGCGGGCGCGGTGCCAGCTTTATCCAGCAGGTGATCTTCGACGAGGAATATTTTCGCGCCCACGCCCCGATCCTGCCGGGCCACAGCGCCCTCAACCTGCTCGGGCCGACCTTGATCCAGCTCGGCACCGAGGCGCAGAAAAAGCGCCACCTGCCGCGCATCCTGGCTGGCGACGAGCGCTGGTGCCAGGGCTTCTCCGAGCCGGGGGCGGGCGGCGATCTCGCCAGCCTCCGGACCCGCGCGGTCGACAAGGGCGACCATTTTGTCGTCAACGGCCAAAAAGTCTGGACCTCGGGCGCGCATTTCGCCGACTGGTGCTTTCTCCTGGTGCGCACCGACCCCGAGGCGCCCAAGCATCACGGCATCTCCTATCTGCTCGTCGACATGAAAACGCCGGGCATAACCGTTCGCCCCTTGGTGCTGTTGAACCGCCATCGGCATTTCAACGAAGTATTCTTCGAGGATGTGGTGGTGCCGAAGGAGAACCTCGTCGGCAAGGTCAACGAGGGCTGGAAGGTCGCGATCACCACCCTGATGTTCGAGCGCGGCGGCGCCGGCGGGCGCGACCATGCGGCGCAGATCGCCCGGCTGGTCGAGCTCGCCAAGCAGTTCCCCAACCGGCAGGAGCCGTCGTGGAACCACACCCACGTCCGCCAGATGCTGGCCCAGTTGATGATCGACACCACGGCATTGCGGGTGACCCGGCTGCGCGGGCTTACGCGCCGGTTGCGCGGCGAGCCGCCGGGGCCGGAAGGCTCGATTCTTAAGCTGTTCGGCTCGGAGCTGGCGCAGCGCATCGCCGATGCGTCGAGCACGCTGCTCGGCCCCTACGCGACGATCGAGGGCACGACCGAGGCGGTTCCCGATGCGGGGCGCTGGGCGCAGCGGGTGATGGGTGCGCGGCAATATGCCATCGCCGGCGGCACCAGCGAGATCCAGCGCAACATCATCGGCGAGCGCGTGCTCGGCCTGCCGAAAGGGTAAGCGACGATGGATATCGGGTTTAGCGGAGAACAAGAGCTTTTGCGCGATACCGCGCGGAAATTCCTCGATTCCGCCTGCACCACCAAGTTCGTCCGCGAGCGGATGGAGACCGAGGCGGCGATCACGCCCGAATTCTGGGCGCAGCTCGCCGGGCAGGGCTGGCTCGGCATCAATTTCGCGGAAGACGACGGTGGCAGCGGGCTCGGTCTTGTCGACCTCGTCGTGTTGATGGAGGAGATGGGCCGCGCGGTGATGCCAGGGCCGTTCTTCGCCACCGTGCTGCTCGGTGGGGCGGCGATCCGCGAGGCGGGATCGGCGGCGCAGCGCCAGGAATACCTGCCGCGCATCGCCGAGGGCGGGCTCAAGGCGACGCTGGCGGCGACCGAGCCCAATGCGCGCTGGGACGCGGCCGGCATCGGCCTCGCCGCGCGGCCGAGCGGCGGCGGCAGCTTTACCTTGTCCGGCACCAAGCTGTTCGTCCCCGACGCGCATCTCGCCGATTTGATCGTCGTCGCCTCGCGCACCCGCGACGGCAGCACCCTGGAAGACGGGGTCAGCCTGTTCATCGTACCGAAGGATGCGCAAGGGCTTAGCGTGCAACTCCT
>DASQGR010000137.1:0-2479 GCA_035632515.1 Allostellaceae bacterium
CAACGCGGGCCCGGGAATGCTGGCCGGCCTCAGGGTGATCGAGATCGCCGACGAGCGGGCCGAATATTGCGGTCTGCTGCTCGCCGGCCTCGGCGCCGAGGTGATCAAGATCGAGCCGCCCGAGGGCAACGCCACACGGCGCATCGGCCCCTATCTCGACGACGAACCGGGGCTCGAACGTTCGCTGTTTTTCTGGAACTACAACCGCAACAAGAAATCGGTCGTACTCGACCTCCAGACCCCGGCGGGTAAGGAGCAGATGGTCCGCCTGCTCGAGGGCGCAGACGTCTTGTTGGACGCGAGCTGCGGCGCGCTCAACGAAGTGCTGGGGCTGGACCACGCCGCGCTCAACGCCCGCTTCCCGGCGCTGGTGACGGCGCGCATGACGCCGTTCGGCGGCGATGGGCCGTGGAAGGATTTCAAGGGCTCGGACCTCATTCATCTCGCGCTCGGCGGGCCGATGATGAATTGCGGCTACGACCCCGACCCCAGTTTCGAATACGACACCCCTCCGATCGCGCCGCAGATCTGGCACGCCTACCACATCGCCGGCGAGCAAATGGCGACGGGCATCATCGGTGCGCTGATCCACCGCGAGCGCAGCGGCGAAGGGCAAGACGTCTCGCTGGCGATCCACGAGGCGGTGTCGAAAAACCCCGAACAAGATTTGATGTACTGGGTCTGCCGCCGGGTGCCGCTATGGCGGCTGACCTGCCGCCACGCCTCCGAGGGGCCGAACCACTCGCCCAGCATCTGTCACACCAAGGACGGGCGCTGGTTCATCACCCACGGCATGGGTGCGCGCGACCTGAAGAACCTCGTGCCGCTGCTCGGCAAGTACAACGCGCAGGCGGACCTGCAGCCACCGGCCCCCGAGGTCGACGTCAAGGCACGGGCGGTACCTGGCACCGTGGGAGCCGACGAGGCGCGGTCGCACATGCTCGATGTGGTCCAGCGCTTTGTTCGTGCCTGGACCTTCAAGGACATGCCCTGGCTCGAGGCGCAAAACGCCGGGCTGTTGTGGGCACCGCTCAGAAAGCCGCATGAGAACGCACTCGACGAGCACTGGTGGGCGCGCAAGACCTTTGCCGAAGTCGAGCATCCCGAGCTCGGCCGTTCGTTCGCGTACCCGACGAGCAAATGGCTCAGCAACAAGACCAGCTGGCAGGTCGGCCGCCGCGCGCCGCTGCTCGGCGAGGACACCGGGGCGGTGCTGGGCGAAGGGGCACGCCGTCCATCGGTGCCGGCGCAGCCGCGCACGGTCGAGAACCCGCGGCGCTCGGCCCTGCACGACAAGCCATTCCCGCTGCAAGGGATCAAGATATTCGACTTCGCGTGGTTTCTCGCCTCGGCCGGCGGAACGCGGTTTCTCGCTGCGATGGGCGCCGAGAGCTACAAGGTCGAGTGGAAAGACAATCCCGATACGCGGCTGGCGGGGATGGCGCCGGTCGGCGGGCGGGCTGCGCGCGACGCCGCGACCGGGCCGCTTCCCGGGGTCAGGGACCCCGATATGGGCGGCAATTTCCTCAACAAGAACTCCGGTAAGCGCGGCATCTCGCTCAACATCCGCCACCCAAAGGGCTTGCAGATCGCCAAGGACATGATCCGCATCTGCGATGTCGTGGCCGAGGGGTTCTCGCCCGGGGTGCTCCAGCGCCTGGGCCTCGGCTATGACGTGATGAAGTCGATCCGGCCCGACATCATCTACATCCAGCAATCCGGTATGGGCGCGCACGGCACCTATGGCCGCATGCGCACGGTCGGGCCGGTGGCGGCGGCGTTTGGCGGCCAGGCCGAAATGTCGGGACTGCCGGAGCCGGCGATGCCGGTCAGTTGGGGCTATTCCTATCTCGACTGGATGGGCGCCTACGGCTATGCGCTGGCGTTGCTCGGCGCAATCTACCACCGAGAGCGCACCGGCGAGGGCCAGTGGATCGACGCCTCGCAATGCGAAAGCGGCATTTTCCTCACCGGCACGACGATCCTCGACTGGGCCGCCAACGACCGTATCTTCCGCCGCCTCGGCAACCGCTCGCCGTACAAACCGGCGGCGCCGCACGGGGCCTATCGCTGCGAGGGCAAGGACCGCTGGATCGCGATCGCCTGCTTCACCGACGCCGAGTGGCACGGGCTGGCGCGCGTCGCCGAGCGCGGCGACTGGCTCGACGACCGCCGCTTCGCGACGCCGGACAGCCGCATGCAGCACCAGGACGCCCTCGACGCCGCGGTCGAAAGCTGGACGCAAACCCAGGACCGCTACGACTGCATGATGAAGCTGCAAAAGGCCGGCGTGCCGGCCGGGGTATGCCAGAACGCCGAGGACCGCGTCGACACCGACCCGCAGCTCCGCCACCTCAACTGGCTCACCGAGGTCACCGGCACCAAGATCGGCACCTGGCCGATTTACGAGCTGCCGATGAAATTGTCCAAGACCCCGGCCTATATCGGCGGCATCACCAACCGCGGTGCGCCGTGCTAT
>DASQGR010000138.1:0-8963 GCA_035632515.1 Allostellaceae bacterium
GGCCGGCGCGGCTGCGCCCTGCTCCGTCACCAGCCTGGCGACGTTCTCGGCGAATTCGGCGAGGATCGCGCGGGCGAGATGCACCCCGCCGGCATTGGCGAAGGTTTCCAGCGGCCCGGTGACGGTGAAATTGCCTTCGACCTTGAGCAGCGTCGTTTCAGCCCCGCTCACCTCGGCAACGCCCGAGGCGTTCGCTCGCGACGCGCCGCGCCCGTCGATGCCGCGTCCCTCGACGGTGCAGCGCCGCGCCGCGTGGTCATAGGCGAGCTTGGCTTCGCCGCGAAACTGCGCCACGGTCGGCCCGAACTTGACCCGCATCGTGCCCTGATAGGCGCCGCCCTCGCCCGCCTTGGTCAAGGTCGCGCCGGGAATGCACGAGGCCACCACCGCCGGATCGCTGAGGATCGGCCACACCGCGTCCGGCGGCGATGCGATCGTTATCTCTTCGCGGATCGAAATCATGGTGAGAGGCTAGAGGGAACCGGTAGAGTTTGTCGATGGCCGGAGGGAGGAGTCTGGGATGAGCACGGAAATCCGGCTCGGGGTCATCGTGCCGAGCGTCAACATCGTGGTCGAGCGCTGGTATCCGAGCGTGCTGCCCGACGGGGTCGGCGTCCATTTCGCCCGCATGCTGCTCGCCGACAAAGGCGGGCCGGAAAAAATCGTCGAGATGGACAAGACCGACGGGATCCGCGCGATCCACCAGCTCAAAAGCGCCCGGCCCCACGCGATCGCCTATGGCTGCACCGCGTCGAGCGTCGTCCAGGGCCATGAGTACGACGCGCATCTGCGCCGGGAGATCACCCGGATCGCCGGGGTGCCGGCGACGACCGCGACGTTCAGCCTGCTCTCCGCCTGCCGGGCGCTGGGGTTGCAGCGGGTCACCGCGGTGTCGCCCTATACCGAGGCGATCGACACGCTCGAGCACAAATTCTTCGCGGAAAGCGGGATCGTGATCGCCGCCGGCGACCACCTCGACATCGACGAGGGCTTTCGCCTCGCCGAGCCGGGCCTTGACGAGATCGTCGACCTCGCGCTCGGCGCCTGGGACCCAGCGAGCGACGGGCTGATGATCGCCTGCCTCAATTTCCGTTCGCACCTGGCGATCGAGGCGATCGAGCAGCGCATCGGCAAGCCGGTAATCAGCTCGACCCAGGCGGTGCTGTGGCATGTCATGCGGCTCGCCGGGGTCGAGGCGAAAATCCCCGGCTACGGCCGGCTGCTGCGCGAACACTGAATGATTTTCATCGTCATTCCGGCGAAAGCGGGAACCCAGGGCGAGCGGCGGTGCGGTTGCCCCTGGACCCTCGCCTCCGCGGGGGCGACGATGGCAAATCTCGATAAAGGAGGAACCCGATGCCCGAACTCCCCCGCCTCAACCCGGCAATCCGCGCGCTCGAAAGCGGCAAGCCGGCGTTCGTCACCTTTTCGCCGGCCGAGATCGGCGCGGCACAGTCGATCGGCGCCGCCGCCTATGACGGCGTCGTCTTCGAGATGGAGCACAACCCCTACGACATCCGCCAGCTGCGCGACTGCATGCAGTACATGCTCGACCGCGCGCAGATCGTGAAATCGGGGAGCCTCGCGCCGGCGGTGGCGCCGATGGTGCGCATCCCGCCCAATGGCGGCGAACTCAACCAGTTCATCGCCAAGCAGGTGCTCGATATCGGCGTCTACGGCATCGTCTGGCCGCATGTCTCGACCGTCGAGGAGGCGCGCAACGCAGTGCAAGCCTGCCGCTACCCCCGGCCGCGAGAGGCCAAATATTACGAGCCGGCGGGCCAGCGCGGCGACGCGCCGCGCACCGCCGCGCGCTATTGGGGCATCGACCAGCAAACCTATTACAAGCGCGCCGACACCTGGCCGCTCAACCCCGAGGGCGAGGTGCTGGTGGTCATCATGTGCGAGGAAAAGCGCGCGATCCGCAACCTGCCGCAGATGCTGAAGGAGGTGCCGGGCATCGGCGTGGTGCTGATCGGCGAAGGCGACCTGTCCCAGGACATGGGCTACCCGCGCCAGTACGAGCACCCCGAGGTCGCCGCCGCGATCGACGACATCCTGGCGATCTGCAAGGACGCGGGCATCCCCTGCGGCCACCCCCATGTCGACAGCAACAATGTCGAAAAGCTGGTCGAGAAAGGCTTCCGCTGGCTGATGCCGGCGCCGACGCAATCCTTCGCCGCGCTGCAGAAGGGCCTGGCGGCGAGCGGCCGGCAATAGCCGCAGCAGCCCCTCACCCCGGCCCTCTTCCCGCTCGCCGCCGCTCGCGGGGAGAGGGCGCGCGACGTAACCCCTCGCCCCGCTTACGAAGGCTCGGGAAGATTAGGGGCAGTTACCGCCTCTTGCCAGCCTCGCGCAGCCGCGCTGTAGTGCGCTCAACAACCGATCCCGCAGCCTCGATGGAGGAATGACATGGACGCCGACGCCAAGAAGACCGCGCTCAGGATGATCCCCTACGGCATCTACGTGATGACCGCCGATGACGGCAAAGGCAATGTCGCGGCCGCAACGGTCAACTGGGTGACGCAGACCGCGTTCAACCCGCCGCTCGTGGTTGTCGGGGTCAAGACTGATTCGGGCGCCTACGGCATCGTCAAGGGCACCAAGAACTTCACCCTCAACATGCTCGGCAAGGAGCACAAGGGCCTCGCCTTCACCTTCTTCAAGCCGGCCCAGCTCGAAGGCGGCAAGCTCTCCGGCCAGGCGATCCACAAGGGGTCGAACGGCGCGCCGATCCTCGACGCCGCTCTCGCCGCGGTCGAGTGCAAGGTCACCAGCATCGTCGAGCAGGGCGACCATCACATCGTCGTCGGCGAAGTCACCGAGGCGCATGTGCCGAACCCGATCTCGGGCCGCCCCGACGTCGCGATCCTCGAGATGAAGGACCTCGGCGACAACGTCTTCTACGGCGGCTAAGGCACACCCGTCTTGCCGGGCGAGGAGGTAACCGTGACGCTGGACACCACCTCGCTCGGCAACGCGGTGCAGCGGCTTCGGGAGGGCCTTGCCCGTTACGAGCGCGAGGCGACCGACGAACAGATACGCGACGGGCTGATTCAGCGCTTCGAGTTCACCTACGAGCTGAGCCACAAGATGCTCCGGCGCTATCTCATGCAAACTGCGGCATCTCCCGATGACGTCGCAAGCTTAGGGTTTGCCGACCTGATTCGGACCGCCAACGCGCAGGGCCTTTTGCGTGGTGACTGGCCAGCGTGGCGCCGTTATCGCGAGATGCGCGCCCGCACCAGCCATACCTATGAGGCGCGGGTCGCGACCGAGGTCGTGGCCGCGATTCCGGCATTTCTGGCCGAGGCCGAAAACCTTCTCGCCGAGCTGAAAAGGCGGCTCGCGTGAAACGACCGGCTGTTGAGCTGACCGCGGAGCAGCAGCGGATCGTGGTCGATGTGCTTAAGGCGCATCTGCCCCAGAACACGAGGGCGTGGGTATTCGGCTCGCGGGCGACAGGGCGGGCCCGACGCTATTCCGATCTCGATCTGGCGGTCGACGCCGGCCGGCGCTTGACCCTCGACGAAGCGGCGCGGCTGGCCGAAGCCTTTAGCGATAGCGACCTGCCCTACCGGGTCGATCTCGTCGATTGGCACGGGATCGACGTCGAATTCCAACGTCGAATCGCCGCCGAGCGCCGGTCACTTGGCGAAACCCCAGCGGCAACCTGATCCCCGCTCGTTATCTGGCGAATTTCCGTCGCATAGGCGTATCCTGTGCATCGGCGACGGTTTCGCGAAAGGCTGACCGATGGACCAGCACAGGCTCACCTGGCCGAAAGAAGGCAATGCGCGGGTCCCCTACCGGGTATTTTCCGATCCCGACATCTACCAGGCCGAACTCGACCGGCTGTTTCTCGGGCCGACCTGGCAGTTCCTTGTGCTGGCCGACGAGCTGCCCAACCCCGGCGATTACAAGACCACGTTTCTCGGCGAGACGCCGGTCATCGTAACCCGCGGCGAGGACGGCGACATCCATGCGATGGTCAATCGCTGCGCCCATCGCGGCAACCTCGTCTGCCTCAAGCGGCAGGGCCATGCCGACGCGCTTACCTGCGTCTACCATTCGTGGAGCTATGATCTCGCCGGCAACCTGAAGAGCGTCGCGTTCCGCCGCGGCATCGGCGGCAAAGGCGGGATGCCCGAGGATTTCCGCCTCGAAGATCACGGCCTTAGGAAATTGCGCACCGACCATTTTGCCGGGCTGGTGTTTGGCACACTGTCGCCCGAGGTGCCGCCGCTCGCCGAATATATCGGCAACCTGATCGGCGCCCGGGTCGGCCGGGTGCTGAAGGCCAAGCCGAAAATTCTCGGCACCACGTCGCAAATCCTGCACAACAACTGGAAGCTGTATGTCGAGAACGTAAAGGACACCTATCACGCCAGTCTGCTTCATACGTTCTTCGCGACCTTTCGCATCACCCGCCTCTCGACCGGCGGCGGCGTGCTGGTCGGCGAGAACACGGGCAACCACGCCAGCTATACCCGCGGCGGGGTCGAGACCGTCGGCAAGAGCGGCAGCGACAAGCTGTACGCCGATATCCAGTCGCAAAAGGACGGGCTGCGGCTGACCGATCCTCGCCTGCTGGAGTCGGTCGCCGAGTTCGGCGACGACATCACTTTGCAAATCCTCAGCGTCTTCCCGAATTTCGTCCTGCAGCAGATCAACAACTCGATCGCGCTGCGGCTGGTGCTGCCGAAAGGGCCGAACGAGACCGAGCTGCAATGGATCTACCTCGGCTTTGAGGACGACGATGCGGCAATGACCGAGCGACGCCTTTTGCAAAGCAATTTGGTCGGCCCGGCCGGCTATGTATCGATGGAGGACGGCGCGGTCGGCGGCTTTGTCCAGCGGGCGATCGTCGGCTCCGAGCACGAGAATTCGGTGATGGAGATGGGCGGGCACGGCCACGCCACCGAAGAGACCCGTACCACCGAAGCCTCGATCCGCGGCTTTTGGCAGGCATACCGGCCGCTGATGGGCTATGAGGGGTGATCCGATCCCACCGTTTTCGTCATCCCTGCGACGCAGGGATCCAGGGCAACGTCTCGCCGCTCGCCTCTGGATTCCCGCTTTCGCGGGAATGACGACTGAGTGATCCGATGGACCTCGATACGGTGGTTCGGCGGCTGGAGCTGGAACAGCTCTATACCGACTATGCCCATTGCCTCGACAACGACGCGCTCGAAGATTGGCCGGAGTTTTTCACCGATGACTGCACCTACCGCATCACCTCGGCGGAAAATTTCGAGGCCGGGCTGCCGATCGGCATCGTCTACGCCACCTCAAAGGCAATGCTGGTCGATCGGGTCATGGCCCTGCGCAAGGCCAATATCTACGAGCCGCAGCGCTATCGCCATCTGGTGAGCAGTTTCAAGGTCGAGGCGGAGAATGGCGGCAGCGTGGCGATCACCGCCAATTTCCTTGTGGTGCGCACGATGCAGGACGGCGCGATGAACCTGTTTGCAGCCGGGCGCTATATCGACCGGGTCGTGCGGCGGAACGACGAGTGGAAATTCGCCCGCAAGGAAGCGGTGCTCGACAGCCGCCGGATCGACACGCTGCTGGCGATCCCGCTGTGAACGCCGGATTGCCATGTTGCCGGATTGCCATGTTGATCGCAAAGGCCGATAAATTCGCCGTAACGCGTCGTACATCGCGCGCGGTCGCGCCGTTCATTACCTGCTCGCCGCCATCTTGCTCCGCCGCCGGCTGAAACGATGAAGATCCTGGTCATCGACCATGACATGCTGCTGCGCCGGATGCTCACGAGGATTCTTCGTACCGAGGGGCACGAAGTTCTGACCGCGGCCGACGGCACTCGCGCCATGGCGGTATTCCGCCAGGAAAAGCCCGATGTCGTCATCACCGACATCGTCATGCCCGAGCAGGAGGGTCTGGAAACCATCCTGACGCTGCGTCGCGACGACAACCCGGTGAAGATCATCGCGATTTCCGGAGCCGATGCCGAAATGCTCGACGTGGCGCGGTTGATCGGTGCCGACGACATCATCGAAAAGCCGTTTCGCGCCGAGGAGTTGCTGAGCCGCATCCGCGCGCTGTAGGGCGCGGCGCGGTGCCTTTCGGCCCGCCTTAAGCATCTGCTTACCAGTCGCGTGCGCAAATGCCCGGTCCGTTCATGAGGTGACCGGCTTGCGATTGCCCAGCGCCACCCATCGACGCCGCCGTGCGGGGACCGTCGTCCGCGGCCTCCTGATTGTCGGTGCCGCCGTCTTCCTGTTGCTGTGGCTGGCGGCCTACGCTTCGATCGAAGGGCCATCCGGCGCCGCCGAGGATATGGCCGCGAGCGCCGGCTTGGCGACGCTGTCGCTGATCGGCCTTGTCTTCCTTCTGTTCCGAGAAAACCGCCGGCGTGCCGGCAACGAGGCCAAGCTGGTCGAACAGCAGCGGAAGCTGGAGGGAGCTTGCCGTGAGCTGGCGGCCGACGCGGCGCTATGCCGCGAGGCGGCGGAACAGTGGCGTATCGCGCAGACGACGCTGCGCGATGCCGTTGACCGCCTGTCGGAAGCGCTCGTCGTCTATGACCCCGACGACCGCGTCGTGCTGTACAACGAGGCGTTTCAGCGGCTCTACCCGGCGACCGCGGAGCTGATGGCGCCCGGCACCCCCTATCTGGAGGTCGTTCGCGGCATCGCCGCCTCGGGGCGGGTCGCCGACGCGGTCGGCCGCGAGGAGGAATGGGTGGCGCAGCGGGTAGCGGCGCATCGCCGCGCCTCCGGCGCCGTCGAGCACCGGCTCGCCGACGGCCGGCGCGTGATCACCACCGAGCGGCGCATGCGCAACGGCGGAACCGCGGTGCTGCGCATCGACATCACCCCGCTGCGCCGGGCCGAGGAGCGCCAGCGTGAGCTCGAAAAGCAGCTCCATCACGCGCAAAAGCTCGAAGCGGTCGGCACGCTCGCCGCCGGCATCGCGCACGGCCTGAACAACGCGCTGATGCCGATCCTCGCCCTGTCTGAGATGGCGCTGACCACGCTGCCGGCCGAGCGCGGCGAGTGCGAGGACATGGAGATCATCGCCATTGCGAGCCGCCGCGCGCAGACGCTGGTACAGCGCCTGGTCTCCTTCAGCCGCAGGCAGCAGATCGTCAAGCGGCCGGTCGATCTGGTCCGCGTCGTGCGCAGCGCGGTGGAGATGCTGCGGCCGGGTCTGCCAGCCGGCATTCGGCTGACACCCGAGATCGGCACGGTGCCGCGTATGCCGGCAGACGCGGATCAGCTTCGGCAAGTCGTCGTCGACCTTGTCACCAATGCCGCCCAGGCGATCGGCACCGGGAAGGGCACGATCACCGTCGGGCTAGAGACCTATCGCCCGCCTCCCGCTGCCGACGGCCGCAGCGAGGAGTTCGTCCGCCTGTTCGTCGCCGATACCGGGTGCGGCATGGACCCGCAAACGGTCAGGCGCGTCTTCGAACCGTTTTTCACCACCCGGGGCGTCGGCGAGGGCAGCGGGCTCGGCCTCGCCGTGGTGCACGGCATCGTCACCCAGCACGGCGGTACGATTCGCGTGCGCAGCAAGCCCGGCCGGGGAAGCGAGTTCGTCATCATGCTGCCGCTGGCCGATATCCACGCGGCGCCGGAGGCAGCAACCGCGGCGTAGTCTTGGCCGCCGAACACCGGCGGGGCCGCCCGTTAGCGGTGGCTTAACCTTACTGCGCTACCGTATCCGTGCACCCGAGGGTGGCGGAAATGCGACCCACCGTCCACCCGAACACGCAGGCGGCAACATGAAGATCCTGGTCATCGACGACGACGAGTTGGTACGGCGAACGGTCGTGAAGATCCTGCGCTCCGACGGGCACGAGGTTGTGTGCGCCGCGGACGGCAGCGCCGGGATGGCGCTGTTCCGCACGGAGGCGCCGGAAATGGTCATCACCGACATCATCATGCCCGAGCAGGAGGGTATCGAGACCATCCTCGCGATCCGCCGCGAGAATCCAAGGGCCAGGATCATCGCGATCTCCGGCGGCGGCCAGTTCGGCAATGTCGAGGTGCTGAAAATGGCGCAGCTGCTCGGCGCCGACGACATCATCGCCAAGCCGTTCCGCGCCCACGATCTGCTCAGCGCGGTGCGCGTGTCGGCGAAGGCGCTGGCCGCCGCGAAATAGCGCTTTCGGTGCGCGGCGGGCGCGTGCGTCACCCCGTCGCCTTCCACTGCCGCGGCAGCGGGAGCCGGGGATCGTCGGCGGGCATCGACAGCGGCGGCGGGGTTACGCCACACTGGCTCCGATGCCACTGGCTTCGATGCCGAGAAGATCGCGCCGACCGTGCCGCGCACAGGCCCTGCTCGTCGCCGTCATGCTGCTTGCGGCCGCGCTGCTGCCGGGTGCAGCACGGGCGGCGGGAGCGACCATCGTCGTCGCCTCGAAAATCGACACCGAAGGCGCGCTGCTCGGCCAGCTGATCGCGGCGGTCGCCGAGGCCGACGGCCTTGCGGTCGAGCGCCGCATCCAGCTCGGCCCCACCAACATCCTGCGCGCGGCGATCCTTGCCGGGCAGATCGACATCTACCCCGAGTACACCGGCAATGGCGCGCTGTTCTTTCACCAGGAAAGCGACCCGGTATGGAAGGACGCCGCGCAGGGCTATGCCCGGGTCGCGGCGCTCGATCGCGCTGACAACCGCCTTGTCTGGCTCGACCCCGCACCCGCGGACAACACCTGGGTAATCGCGATCCGCAAGGATCTCGACGGGTTTCCGCCGCATCCCTGCGTCGGCGATCT
Organism: Allostellaceae bacterium; assembly: GCA_035632515.1. Lineage (GTDB taxonomy): Bacteria > Pseudomonadota > Alphaproteobacteria > ATCC43930 > CGMCC-115725 > DATARH01. Next base: position 8,750 of record DASQGR010000138.1, read on the forward strand.
GGCGGGGTATCTGAGGGCGGGCAAGCGTTTCCGGCTTGCGGCATCGGCCGAATTCGTCGAAAGCCCGGCGGCGCTTCCCGCCTTCGAGGCCGCTTATGGCTTTCACCTGGCGGGCGCCCAGCTCCTGACCCTGTCCGGCGGCAATACCGCAGCCACCTTGCGCGCGGCCGCCGAGGGGATTTCCGGCGTCAATGCGGCGATGGCCTACGGCACC
>DASQGR010000139.1:0-11900 GCA_035632515.1 Allostellaceae bacterium
ATATCGCCCTGCGGTACATGAAGAACCCGACCCTGGCGTTCGAGCATTTCTCGCGGGTGCTGGCGCGGGTGACGACCCCGTGGGGCAAGGCCCGAGCCGCCTACTGGAGCGGCCGCGCCGCCGAGGCAGGGGGCAAGCCGCAGCTCGCCGCCAAATGGTACGCCGCCGGCGCCGAGCACATGGCGACGTTCTACGGTCAACTCGCCGCGCATCAGCTCGGCAACGACGCGCCGCCGCATCCTCAGCCCGAACCGCGCCCGACCGCCGCCGAGCTGGCCGATTTCAAGACGCACGAGCTGGTCGAGGCCGCCGCGCTGTTCGCCGCTGCCGGCGACCGCGTTCACGTCAAGACCTTCCTGATGCAGGAAGCCGATCTGGCGAAGAAGCCGATCGACTTTGCGATGATCGCGGCCTTTGCCGAGCGGCACGGCCGCATCGACGTCGCGATCAACGTCGCACGGCGTTCGATCGATGCCGGCATGCCTTTGATGATCCACGGCTACCCGGTCACCACCCTGCCGGCCGGCGGCAATGCCGAGCGCGCGCTCCTGCTCGCCATCGTGCGCACCGAAAGCGCCTTCGATCAGGACGCGGTCAGCCCGGCCGGGGCGCGCGGGCTGATGCAGCTGATGCCGGGCACCGCGGCGCTGGTCGCCCGCCAGGCGGCGCTGCCCTATGCGCCCGATCGGTTGACCAGCGATGGCATCTACAACCTGACGCTCGGCCGCGCCTATATCGAGCGGCTGATCCAGGATTTCGGCGGCTCGTACGCGTTGGCGATCGCCGCGTACAATGCCGGCCCCGGCCGCATCCGCCAGTGGCTGCACGATTACGGCGACCCGCGCGGCAAGGGCATCGACATGGTCGACTGGATCGAGGCGATCCCGTTCAGCGAGACGCGCCTCTATACCCAGCGGGTACTCGAAAGCCTGCAGGTCTATCGCGGCCAGGATGCCGCCAACGCAGCGGCTTTTTCGCTGGCCGCCGACCTGGCCCGCTGAAGATCGGCACCACAGCCAGCGGCAGCCGATCTACAACTTATGAGTGTTTGTTGTAGACAAAATACTCTTTGAGAGATAAATACAATTTGCTGACTGTTGGCTTCCGGGGCTGACGGGACAATGCAACGAGCGTTGCTCCCGGCCCCGGAACGCAAGGCATTTGATATCGCCGACACGGTAACCAAACGGATTGGGCATGACAGGCACGGCGGCGGATATTGACTTCATTCTGAAGCAGATCGACATCTGTTCCCGGCTGGCAAAGGCGTGCCGCGATCCGGAAATCGCCGCCGGCTTGATAAAACTGAAGCAGGCTTTCGCCGATCGCGCCGCTGCCCTGGCCGCAGACGCGAGGCCGATCCCCCGCTTCGAGCCGGCCGTTTGAGGCTTCAGGCGGAAAGTAACGGTGGATAAGCGCCTAATTCCGCGCCGCGACCGGTACGGTCATCGGCACATAGCGGGCAAGGCCAAAAAACTTCTCCGGGTCCTGCGGCTCGCCGTTGACGAGCACCTCGTAATGCACGTGCGGCCCAGTGGCGCGGCCGGTCGACCCGAGGAAGCCGATCTGGGTATGCGCGGCAACCCGCTGCCCGACCGACACTGTATAGCGGTGCATGTGCGCATAGCGCGTAGCGATGCCGTTGCCGTGGTCGATCTCGACGACCTTGCCGTAGTCGTTGCGGTAGCCGGCATAGGTCACGACCCCTGGCGCGGTCGCGTAGATCGGCGACATGTACGGGGCCGTCAGATCGATGCCGGTGTGGAACCCGGCATGACCGTTTTCCGGGTCGCCGCGCACCCCGAACGGGCTTGACACCTCGTAGGCTTCCAGCGGCGCGGTCACCGGCAGCACCTTGACCATCGCGCGCAGCGCCGCAAGCTTTTCCGGGCTCAACGCGCGCTCGGCAGGCTGCCCGCGGGCGACCGGGATGAAGGGACCGCCCTCGCCCTTGTTGACCCCGAACTCGGCGAAAAGATGCCGGACATCGACACCGGCGGAGGCCAGCACCCGGGCGAAATGATCGATCGCGCCATGCCCCACGGCCGACCCGCGCGCCGGTGCCGCGGCGGCTACCGCTGCCGGCGCCGGGGCCGAAGCTGCCGGGGCTGCTGAGGGTGTAGGTGCGGACGCTCCCGGCTGAGGCGCGTTGAGCACGCCGGTCACGCGCTGTGTCTCGGTAGCTGCAGGCGACGTGGCCGGAGCCGGCGCAGCCATCGCCACGGTCGCCGGCGCCGTGGCCGGCGGGCGGGCCTGGGCGGTTTGCTGCATTTGATGGCGCAGCGCCGACTGCTTTTCGAGCTCGCCGACCCGTGCGCGCAGACGATCGCGCTCGGCGCTCGTCTTGTCGCGATCGGCGGTGAGCTGTTGCAGTTTCTTTTGCCACTGGTCGAGCTCGGTCTGGAGCTCGTTATGCTTGGCCTGCTGCTGCGCGAGATCGCTCTCGGCCTTGCTGAGCCGGGCCGCCAGCGTGGCCCGCTGCGCCTCGGCGATATGCAGCGCGCTGCTCAGCTGCGTGACGGACTTGGCCGGGTCGGATTTCCCCGGTGCCGGCTCGGCGGCAGGGGCGGCTGGCTGCAGGCGGGCACGCGCCTCTTCGGCCAATGCGGCCACCCGGCTTTGCGCCGCCGCCAATTCCCGACCGTTGGCCGCCATCTTATCGCGCAGATGTGCAAGCTCGTCCTGAAGATCGATATTCGCCGCTTCGATGCGGCTGGCCGCGAGCTCGACATCGGCCGTGCGTGCGGTGTGCCGGACATAACTGACCGTGGCAAACGCCACCGCGACCACGGCCACAGCCACCGACGCACCGGCGATTGCGTAACTGCGGCGCTTCTTCAGCAGCGCGACGGCATCGCCGCCGGCCCGGATGACGGATCGGATCTCGGGGAAACGCCAACTCCCCCTTTGCATCAGATCGCCGATCATTTTCCCCCGCCTCATGGCCAGCCCGAAAGGGCCCACTTCCGACAAGCTTAAATCGACGCGGTCCGGCTCCCGCTCAGCAGAACCCGGGCAACGCCCCCTCGACCTCGGGAGCCTAGCCATTCAACTTAGGTATTGCAACAGCAAATCCCCCTCGCCGCGACAAGCACTTACACTATATCTCCTGGAGAAACCCTATCGGCACATTTCGCGGCAATCATTCGCCAGTTGCAGCGATAACACAGATGCAGCACCGTGCCGCCTCGTTTATCCACAACGTTGGTAATTCGGCCAAGACAAAAGCCAGTACTGATGAAATTAAACTGCGGCCCTGTGGATTATCGCATTTTAGGGAACGATTGCTATACGATGCGCGGCATCAAGGCAACACAGCGTGGCAAAAAAGCAACGCGCCGTAAGGTGGCAAGGATCACGCCGAAAGCGGGATCGCCTGCGGCGCGTTCGGATCGGTAAGGAATTGGGTGCGGTAGTAATCGGCAAAGACGCCTTGCTTGCGCAGCAGCTCCGGCAGCGTTCCTTCCTCGACGATTCCGCCGTCGCGCAGCACGATGATGCGGTCGCAGCTGCGCACGGTCGACAGGCGGTGGGCGATGATGAACGTGGTGCGGCCTTGCATCAGCTCTTCGATCGCCGCCATCACCAGCGCCTCGGTCTCGACGTCGAGCGCCGAGGTCGGTTCGTCCAGGATCAGGATCGGCGCGTCGCGCAACAGCGCGCGGGCGATGGTGACGCGCTGCTTTTCGCCTTCCGACAAGGCCACGCCGCCTTCCCCGACCAAGGTGTCGTAGCCCTCGGGAAATTCGCAAATTCGCTGATGGATATGGGCGCGGCGGGCGGCGGCCTCGATCGCGGCGTTGTCGGCGCCGGGCCGGCCATAGGCGATGTTGTCGCGCACCGACAACGGAAAGATCAGCGGCGGCTGCAAGACCATGCCGATCTGGCTGCGCAGCGATTTGAGCGCGTAATCGCGCGCGTCGAACCCGTCGATCTCGACCCGGCCGGCGGACGGGTCGAAAAACCGCGGCACCAGACCGAGAAGCGTCGATTTTCCGGCGCCGGTCGGGCCGACGACGGCAACCTTCATGCCCGGCGCTACCGCCAGGTCGATATCGGCAAGCACCGGGCTGTCCGGCCGGTAGCTGAAGCTGACCCCGCGCCAGACGATCTCGCCCTTCGCTCCCTCAGGCGGAAATTGCCGGGAGCCGCTCGGCAGCTCGGCCTCGGTATCGAGCACCTCGAACACCCGGCGCGCGCCGACCCGGGCGCCGGCAATCATGCCCCAGCTCTGGGTGATCTGGTTGATCGGCGTGTAGAGCTGGGCGAGATAGGAGATGAAGACGAGAAGCTGGCCCAGCGTCAATCGTCCCGACATCGCCGTCCGCGCGCCGACATAGATGACCAGCGCCGTCCCGGCGGCGACGGTAACGTTGACCGCTCCGGAATAGAGCGTCTGCCAGCTGTAGAGCCGCAGCGAAGCATTGAGGCTGTCGCGGCTCGCGCCCATGAAGCGGCGATACTCTTCCTCTTCCTTGGTAAAGGCCTGGACGATCTTGATCGCGCTCATGGTCCATTGGACGAGCGAATAGACTTGGCTTTCGCGCTCGCGCACTTCGGTCGAGATATCAATGATCTTGCGGTTGAAGCTCGAGATCAGCACGAACAGGATCGGCACGACGACCAGCGCCAGCAGGGTCAGCATCGGGTCAATCGGCAGCAAGACGACCAGCATCCCGGCGAGCAGGATCACCGCCGAGAGAATCGGCAGCAGCCCGTTCATGATCATCGTCTGCACGGCAAAGCTGTCGCCGGTGATGCGATAGAGCAGATCGCCGACTCGCTGGCGCCCGTGATAGGCCAGCGACTGGTGCTGCAAATGGCCGTAGAGCGCGCCGCGCAGATCGTTGACCATGTTCTGGCCGACGCGGATCGTCGTGTAGTAGTGCAGTTGGGTGAGCCCGCTGCTGCCGAGCGTCACGACAATGCCGCCGATGCAGACGAGCAGCAGCAATTCGCCCGCGGGCAGCGACAGGAACGTGCCCAGCAGCCCGCCCTGGGACGGTGTCTTGCCGCCGAGCACATAGTCGATGACGACCTGGAGCGGCCAGGGCTTGAGCAGGTCGAAGCCGGCAATGAGGAACACCTGGGCCAACGCCCACACGACCTGCCAGCGGTAGACCCTCAGATACGGCCAGATCTTGATGAACATCGGGTGGGTCAGGCGGTTCGCGGCGGCCCGACCGGCAGCGCCGCACGGGCGAGCGGATCGACCGGAACCAATTGCGCATCGCGGGCGGCCGCCTCGATGAGCCCGTGCAGCCGGCCGGCGAGGATGAAAAGCTGCCAGCCCGCGACGGCCCCCGCGGCAAGCGCCAGAACGGCGAGGATCGCGGCGATTGCCCCGTGGCCGAAGATCAGCGCGACGAGCGCGATTGCCGCCAGTCCGCCGACAACGCCGATCGCGACGCGCGACGGACGCAACGCGGCGCGAACCCGAAGCAGCCGCTTGTCGGCGCCGTGGTTCTCCACCGCGACGGCGACGCGGGCGCCGCCCGCCACGCCGCCGACAATATCGATATCCCACTCGCTCCATCCGGATTCGATCGCGGTGGGGTAGTTCGCAGCCGCCCCCTGGCGCATCAGCGCGCCGAGCATCGCCTCCTTCTCGCTGCCGGCCTCGTTCCAGTATGACAGCACAAAGCCGGGTGTCCGCCACGTCAGCCGGCCGCGCTGGTCGACCGGCGCGGGGGCATCCGCCCGCAATGGCGGCATCGCCTTCAGCCGCCATTTGATCCGCTCGAACCCGCGCAGCAGCGGGCCCAGGTAGATCAGCGACGCGATCAGCGCCCGTGCCTTCGGACCTTCGAAGCGCGGATCGATCCGGGCGCCGAACGCGCCTTTGAGGCACATCACCCAGGTCCTCAGCAGCGGCAGGACGAGCAGCCACCACCAGCCGCCCGCGACGATCCCGATCAGCGCCAGCGGCAGCGAGGCCAAGGTCCATTCGAACGTCAAGGGCAGGTATTGCACCAGCCCGACCGGCGGCTGGTACAGCGTCTGGAACAGACCGCGGCCGAAAGTGCCCGAATAGATCGCCGGCTTGCTCCACAACAGCATCGCCGCCGACAGGTCACCGTAGATGCGGCCATTCCATCGGGCCTGGCCGAAGGCGTTAAAGCGGCCGGGATGCTTGCCGTAGACGAGCGCCTCGGCCTTCCCGTAGCCCTTCTGCTGGCCGATGTACGCCTTCACCGTGTTGCGGCGGAAATGCCAGACCGTCGCCGCGGCGCTGTAGCCGATCGTATAGCCGGCATCCTGCAGCCGCCAGCAGATGTCGACATCGTCGCCGGCGGCATGGAAGATCGGGTCGAACCCGCCGATCCCGAGCAGCACGTCGCGGCGAAAAGCCATGTTGCAGCCGGCGATATGCTCGGCGATCTCGTCGTCGAGCAGCACATGGCACGGCGCCCCCGGCGACACCGCCACCGCCTCCGGCACCAGGCTGTCCTCCGGCGGCGGAAAGTTCGGCCCGCCACAGGCGACGAGGCCCTTCCGCTCCATCGTCGCGACGAGATAATTCAGCCAGTCGGCATCGGCGACGCAATCGCTGTCGGTATAGGCGACAATCTCGCCGGTCGCCGCCTCGGCGCCGACATTGCGGGCGACGCTCAGCCCCCGGTTGTCCTGGCTGATGATCCGGCAATAGGGGTAGCCCTCGCTGATCGCCAGGGTGCGATCCTTCGAGCCGTCATTGACGACGATGACCTCGTAATCGGGGTAATTCAAATGCGCGAGCGAGGCGAGGCACTTATCCATCGTCCGCTCGGCGTTGTAGGCGCAGACCACGACCGAAACCCGCGGATAGCGCGGCAAAGGCGGCGGCAATTGCCCGAGATACTGCGCCCTCACCTCCTCGAAAGCCGGCTTTGGCCGGCGCTGGCGATCGACGAGGCCGAAATCCCAATCCTCGATCGGATGGCCGCCGGTGAACCATTCGTCTGTCCAGGCGAAGACAAAGGTGCCCGCGACCCCGGCCGAGAAGGCCGCCCTGATGTGCCACGACAGGATGTCGCGCTGCTCCTGCCGGCTGCTGCGCAGCGAGTCGGCGCCGAACTCGGTCAGCACCAGCGGCTTGGTCACGGTCAAATTGTGCAGCCGCGCGACGTAGCGGCGGAATGCGGTCTCGTCGTGGAGATAGACGTTGAAGCACAGGAAGTCGCAGGCATCGGCGACGTTGAGGTACTCGGTCGAGGGGAAATTGGCGTAGCTGACGAGGGCACCGGGATGCTCGCGCTTGGCCAGCGCCACCAGGGTTTTGACAAAACGCTCGACCCGCTTGGGGCCGTGCCAGCGGACGATGTCGGGCGGGATCTCGTTGCCGACGAGGTAGGCGAAGACCGCTGGATGGCGGGCGCAAGCGCGGACGCCGCCGACGATCGCACCGCGAATGCCGGCCTGCACCGCCTCGTCGTCCAGGAAAGCGACGTGCTGTGACCAGGGCAGGCCGACCAGCACCTTGAGCCCGTGCCCGGCAGCCGCATCGAGCAGCCACACCGGCGGAACGGTAAATACCCGCACCGTGTTGATGCCCGCCGCCGCCATCATCGCGAAATCGCGGTCGACCACCTCCGTCTCGGGAAACTGGGCGCCGTGGCTGCCGGGCCCGAACGGTCCGTAGGTGACGCCCTTGACGAAATGCTTCCGGTTGTCCTTGCGGGTGACGAAGAACTTGCCGTCGACGCGCAGCGCGTCGCCGCCCAGCGGCGGCGGCGAGACCACATTTGCGTCTTGTGCAGGCAGGTTCATTAAGTCACCTCGGCCAGTCACCCCTGCGCCGGTCACCCGGCGCGACGTATGCGCCGCTTCATCACAGGGCGGCGGTCGCATAACGGGCCGTGTCGGGGTTCATTCCGCATCGTTGGGCGAGAGATGGTGCTGTCGCCGCTCCCACGCCAGCGCGGTGCCGATGATCGTGTCGAGGTCCGAGCATTCGGCGCGCCAGCCGAGCAACTCCGCAGCCGCGCCAGGATCGGCGACCAGGGCCGGCGGATCGCCCGCCCGGCGCGGCGTCTCGCGATGGGGCACCGCGTGGCCGACCGCCTTCCCCACCGCAGCAATCACTTCGCCAACCGAATAGCCGCGCCCCGTGGCCAGGTTGAGCGCGGCGCTCGCGCCGCCGCCAGCCAGGTAATCGAGCGCGCGAACATGCGCGTTCGCCAAATCGTCGACGTGGATGTAATCGCGGATCGCGGTGCCGTCGGGGGTCGGGTAATCGGTGCCGAAGATCGACACCGGCGGCCCCAAGCCGAGCGCCGCGCGCAGGACCAGCGGGATCAGATGGGTCTCCGGGTCGTGCTCCTCGCCGATCTCGCCGTTGGTGTCGCAACCCGCGGCATTGAAATAGCGCAGCGCCACCGAACGCAGCCCGTAGGCCGCGCCATACCAGTGCAGCGCGCGCTCGATCGCCAACTTGGTCTCGCCATAGGGATTGACCGGACGCTGAGGCATGGTCTCGCGGATCGGCACCTCATCGGGCAGGCCGTAGGTCGCGCAGGTCGATGAAAAGACGATCTGTTTCGCGCCAGCCTCACGCATCGCATCCAATAGAGCCAGTGTGCCCCCCACGTTATTGCGGTAATACAGGGCAGGATCGGTGCCGGATTCGCCGACATAGGCAAATGCCGCGAAATGCATGATCGCCGTTATCCGATGCGCTTCGAGCGTTGTCTTCACCCGGTCGCGGTCGGCGATGTCGCCTTCGACCAGAGGGCCCCAGCGCACCGCATGGCGACGCCCACGCGACAAATTGTCATAGGTAACAGGAAGATAACCAGCGCGGGCCAAAGCTTTGCATGCGTGGCTGCCGATATAGCCGGCTCCGCCCGTAACCAGCACCGATTGGGACATATTGACCACTCAAGCGTGATTGGAATGTTCGCGAGACAACGGGGCCGGCGCTCCGCTGTTCCACTCGAACGGGTCAACATACCGCGGTGCGGCGAAACTTAGTGGAATAACCCGGCGGGCGGCCCGTTTTGGGCTGCGGTCGCCAAGCGCTCTGGAGGGAGCTGGCAGATGCGGATAGCAATGATCGGCACGGGGTATGTCGGGCTCGTCTCGGGGGCTTGCTTCTCCGAGTTCGGCGTCTCGGTCACTTGCGTCGACAAGGACGCCGACAAGATCGCGCGCCTGCAGCGCGGCGAGGTGCCGATTTACGAGCCGGGCCTCGACCAGCTCGTCACCGTCAACAAGACGGCCGGGCGCCTCGCCTTCACCACCGACCTGCGGGCCGCGCTCGAAGGCGCCGAGGCGGTGTTCATCGCCGTCGGCACCCCGTCGCGGCGCGGCGACGGCCATGCCGATCTGAGCTACGTGTTCGCCGCGGCGGCGGAAATCGCCGACACGCTGGCCGAGCTTCCCGACAACCGCACCGTCGTCGTCACCAAATCGACGGTGCCGGTCGGCACCGGCCGCCGCGTCGAGCGCATTTTGTCGATGCGGCTGCCGGCCGGCGGGTTCGATGTTGCCTCCAACCCGGAATTCCTGCGCGAAGGCTCGGCCATCCAGGATTTCATGCGGCCCGACCGCGTCGTCATCGGCACCGATAGCGAGCATGCCCGCTCGGTGCTGCGCGCGCTCTACCGCCCGCTCTATCTGCTTGAGACGCCGGTCGCGTTCACCACGATCGAGACGGCCGAGCTGATCAAGTACGCGGCCAATGCGTTTCTGGCGACGAAGATCACCTTCATCAACCAGATCGCCGATCTCTGCGAGGCGGTCGGCGCGGATGTCCAGGACGTCGCCCACGGGATCGGGCTCGACGGCCGCATCGGCCGCAAGTTCCTGCATGCCGGGCCGGGGTTTGGCGGGTCCTGCTTTCCCAAGGATTGCAGCGCGCTCGTGCGTACCGCTGAAGAAGCCGGCGCGCCTTTGTCGATCATCGAGGCCGTGCTCAGGGTCAACGACGACCGCAAGGCAGGCATGGCAAAGCGGATCATTGCCGCCTGCGGCGGCAGCGTCGCCGGCAAGACGATCGCGGCGCTCGGCCTCACCTTCAAGCCCAATACCGACGACATGCGCGACAGTCCCAGCCTGGCCTTTCTACCGATCCTGCGCGAGGCCGGCGCGACGATCCGCGCCTTCGATCCGGAGGGCATGGAAGAGGCGCGCAAGCTGATGCCCGACCTCGATTACTGCAGCGACGCCTATCAGGCGATCGACGGCGCCGATGCCCTCGTCCTCGTCACCGAGTGGAATGAGTTCCGCGCCCTCGACCTGGAGCGGGTCAAGAGCCTGCTGCGCGCGCCGGTCGTAATCGACCTGCGCAACATCTATCAGCCGCAAGACATGGTCGATGCCGGCCTGCGTTATCACAGTATTGGCCGCAGCGTGGGCGAGCCGCCCGACACACCCGCCCATTTGCGGGTGATCGCTTAAATCCCCCGAAACAGGGGCAACCCCAAGGATTCCCGATGCGCACCTCAACCAAGCGCGTTCTCGTCACCGGCGGCGCCGGCTTCCTCGGCTCGCACCTGTGCGAACGCCTGATCAATCAGGGGCACAACGTGTTGTGCGTCGACAACTACTTCACCGGGCGCAAGGAGAATCTCGCGCACGTGCTCGACGATCCACAGTTCGAGACGATGCGTCACGACGTCACCCACCCGCTCTACGTCGAGGTGGACGAGATCTACAACCTCGCCTGCCCCGCCTCGCCGGTGCATTACCAGTTCGATCCGGTGCAGACGATGAAGACCAGCGTGCTCGGCGCGATCAACATGCTGGGGCTCGCCAAGCGGGTAAAGGCCAAGATCCTGCAAGCCTCGACCTCCGAGGTCTACGGCGACCCGATCATCCATCCGCAGCAGGAATCCTACCGCGGCAACGTCAACCCGATCGGCCCGCGCGCCTGCTACGACGAAGGCAAGCGCGCCGCCGAGACGCTGTTCTTCGACTATTACCGCCAGCACAATCTGCGCATCCGCGTGGTGCGGATCTTCAATACCTACGGGCCGCGCATGCACCCGAACGACGGGCGCGTCGTATCGAACTTCATCGTCCAGGCGCTGAAGGGCGAACCGATCACCCTCTATGGCGACGGCAGCCAGACCCGCGCCTTCTGCTATGTCGACGATCTGATCGAGGGCTTCCTCAGGATGATGGACGCGCCCGACGACATCACCGGGCCGATGAACCTCGGCAACCCGGTCGAGATGTCGGTTGCGGAGCTGGCCGAGATGGTCGTCGACCTCACCGGCTCGCGTTCGCGCATCGTCCATCGGCCGTTGCCGGTGGATGACCCGATCCAGCGCTGCCCGGACATCAGCCAAGCCAGCGCGCTGCTCGACTGGAAGCCGCGCACAGCGTTGCGACCGGGCCTGCAGCGGACCATCGCCTATTTCGACCGGCTGCTCGGCGAGCGCGGCGACATTGCACGGGAAGCCTCGGCGGCGGCGTAATCCGGCGCGTCATTGCGAGCAGTGCAAAACGATCTCGCGCCTGACGGCGCCGGGGCGGAAGGAGAAGTTGTCGTCGCCTCGGGCTCGTCGCAACGACGATGAAAGCTCAGTTTCCGACGATCGGCTGATGGATTGCACAGGTGCCGCGTGCCGTCACCAGCTGGCCCGGCTGGGCCTCGTTGGTGATGGTTTCGCGCGGCTGAAAATTCGTCGCGCAAATCTGCTCGGCCATCACCGCGCTCACGCCGGGATCGTAGGCATTGAACGCGGCATATTCGGGCGGGATGTCCCCGGCCTTCGCCAGCCCGCTGGTGCCGAAATCGGCGCGCATCGGCAGATAGGGCGTGCACCCCGCAACCAGCGGTGAAACCAGGACAAGAACAAGCAACCGGCGCATGGCACCAACCGAGCGGATCAAGGCGCGCGAAGTGTGCCTGCGCCTGCCCGCGAGAGCAAGGTTCGCCTGCGCAGCTCGGCATCCACGCGCTGCCGTCACGG
>DASQGR010000140.1:0-4350 GCA_035632515.1 Allostellaceae bacterium
TGCCGTCACGGCAGCGCGGCCAGCGTCGGCAACAGCGCCGCCATCATCTCGATCACGATCGCCGCCCCCTGCGTGCGCAACCGCTCGGCATGGCCGGGCCCGCAATGGCTGCCGCCGACAAAGCCGATCGCCGTCATCCCCGCTGCGTCAGCCGCCGCGACCCCCGCCGCGCTGTCCTCGATCACGACGCAACGGGCGGGCGCGGCTCTCATCTGCGCGGCGGCATGAAGAAACAGGTCGGGCGCCGGCTTGCCGCGCGCGACCATCGTCGCGCTGAAGACATGCGGATGGAACCGCTCGTAGAGACCGACCAGCCCGAGCGCATGGCGCAATCGCTCGGGCGTGCTGCTCGACGCAACGCAGACCGGACCGGATAGCGCGCCGAGCACCTCGACGATGCCGGGCACCGCCTGCAAATCGGTCTCGAACAGCGCCATCAGCCGGGCGTGGTGGCGGGTTTCGAAACCGTCATGCAATTTGCGGCCGAACCGGCGCTCAAGATCAGCTTTCATCCCGGCCAGGCTGATCCCGACATAGCGTTCGAGAATATCCGCCTCGGTCTGCGCAATCCCCTCCTCGGCGAGACAGGCGATGTCGGCGCGCACCGCCAGCAACTCGCTGTCGATCAGCACACCGTCGCGAAGATGACGAGGTCGAAGCTCACTGTCGGCGCACAGCGCGGTCAGTAATAGCGGCCGTACGGAAAAGGCGCGCCGTAACCTGGCGGGGGACCGTCGGCAAAGAACTCGGGTGAGCTGAACGGGCCTTGCCGCGGCGGGCGACGGTAGCCGGGCGGCGGCATGATGACGGTGCCGGGCGCGAAAGCCCGCGCATGCCGCCGCGTCCAAACATGCGAGCCGGCAGCGCGCGAATGGGCGGCGCCGCGCGAATGGGCCTCGACCCGCGGGTGTGTGGTGGCTGCTCGCCCGACGCGCGTGATCGCAGCGATCCGTGCCGCATCGAAACGCGCCGTCACCGCTGCATCGGCATAGCCGACCGCGCCGCGGTGGGCTGGGTTATGCACCCAGATGCCGTCTGCCAGCGCCGGGTGGTCCTTGCCGGCAAGCGCATAGCGCGCCGGGTCGACGGCAAGGCTATGGTGCGACCAGTCGATCGAGCTCCAGCCCCAAAGCGGGCCGAAAGCCGTGAGATCGACAGCCGACTCGAAGCCGACCGCTGCTCCGGCGGCGGCAGCGAACCCGGTCGGCGGCGGAAAGGCAATCGGCGGATAAAGCGGATCCGGCCAAGAGCCATACGCGACCGCCGGATCGTAGATCGGCACACCAATCACCCGCGCCCCCGCCGGCAAGATCGAGACGGTCTCATCGCTGGTCCTGACCACGCAATGGCATTGCGGGGTCACCCTGAGATTACCCGTAGTCAGCGCCCGTTGACGCAGCCGCTGGACCGCGTCCAGGACCTCATCCTGCTGGGCCAGAAAAGCGTCGCCGAGCTGCTCGGTCCATTCGAGCTTGTCGACCATCAGCGACAACAAGCGCGGAAACGACACCAGCGACAGGACGCTGGGATCCCAGGCTTTGTCCTTCAGCGCCTCGACCAGGGCCTCGCGGGACAGCGCCCGGCTGGTCTGAACCCGGGTCCAGCGCGCCGCCTCGACCACTTCGAGCGGATAGGTCGAGGCCATCAGCACCTGGCTGAGCAGCGGATCGGGGTAAAGCGCCACCGGCGCGACGAGCTGGTCGAGCTTTGCCGCGGAAAGCGGCTGCGCCACCGCGCCCGGCGCCGCAACCGCGGCAGGCGGAACCGCCGCTGATTGGGCGGATGGGGCGGATTGCGCGGGCTGGGCCGATTGCGCCGACGGGGCCGTCGGCTTCGGCCTCGCCGGCGCTTCCAAAGGTTTCAGCGGTGCCGCCAACACCGGCGGCGTATCCTGTGCGGCCGCGCTTCCCGCCATAGTAATCGCTAAAAAAGCAATAAACAGGCTGCACAGGAAATCTTGCCGCGAGCCGTGCATTTACCCACTCCCGCACTCGGAACCTTGCCAGTCGATCATAACGCCGAGGCGCTCGCAATTATTCTCCGCGCGGATGCTCTGCCCGGATCGTATGCAATTCGCGCGAATTCGGCGCGCCGCCGCGGTCGGGTTCGCGGAGGCTCCCCGATCAGTCCGCCTCGGCCTTCGGCACTCCGGCGCGGTCGAGCGCGCCGCGCTGTCGCGCGGCAAGTCTCGCCTCGTCGAAATCGTCGATCAGCTCGTGGAACAGGCGGTGCCAGTTGATCTCGGCCTTGAGATGGAGGAACACCGAACCGAGCCCGATCGCCGCCCGATCCATAAAGACGAACGCCCGCGGCGGAGCAATTCCGCCAAGCCGGCGGATGTCCTGGTGCACGCTGTCGATCAGCCGTGGCCCTTCCGGTTCGCCCGGCTTTTCCTGGATCATCCTGGTGCGATCGTCGAGCAGCGGACCGTAGACGAACCGCGCCCAGCGGTTCAGCACCGCGATCATCTCCTTCGACAGGTCGCGAAAGCCCCAGCCTTTGTACGCCTGGACCGCCAGCTCTTCATCGTCGCGCTCGAGCGCGTGGTAGAGGTCGATGACCCCTTTGACAAACCCTGCCGGGAAAATGCGGATGCAGCCGAAATCCAGCAGGTTCACGGTGTGGTCGGACGCAACCGTGTAATTGCCGAGATGCGGGTCGCCGTGGATGACGCCGTAGTAATAGAACGGCACGTACCAGATGCGGAACATCCGCAGCGCGATCTCGTTGCGCACCGCGAGCGGCGCCTTGGCCATGTCGAGGATCGGCCCGCCATCGAGCCAGCGCATCGTCAATAGGCGCTTGGTCGACAGCTCGGCATAGGGCGACGGCACCGCGACACCGGGCTCGTCGTTGAGGATCTCGCCGTAGAGCCGCATATGCGCGGCCTCGCGCGAATAGTCGAGCTCCTCGCGCAGGCGGGCGGCGATCTCGGCGTGGATATCGCTGGTGGTGACGGTGCGGTCGTAGCGCTCGTAGAGGCCCATCGCCAGACGAAGCTGGCGCAGGTCGGCCTCCACCGCCGAGGCCATGTCCGGGTATTGCAGCTTGCAGGCCAGCGGCGTGCCATCGAGCGCGGTCGCGCGATGCACCTGCCCCAGCGAGGCGGCGCGCGCTGCGGCGTGCTCGAAGCTTCCGAAGCGGCTCTGCCAATCGGCGCCGAGCTCGCCCATCATCCGCCGCCGCACGAACGGCCAGCCCATCGCCGGCGCGTTGGACTGGAGCTGGATCAGCTCGCGGACATATTCCTCGGGCAGCGCATCGGGGATTGTCGCGAGCAGCTGCGCCACCTTCATCAGCGGCCCCTTGATGCCGCCGAGCGCCGCCTTCAGATCGGCGGCATGGCGCTCGCGATCGACGCTGAGGCCGAGGTAGCGCTCGCCCGCAAGCCGTGCCCCCAGCCCGGCCATGGCGCTGCCGACCCGGGCATAGCGCCGCACCCGGCCGGCAAAATTGTTTTCCTCGCTCATCCGGCCGGAACCGACATCGTGCGTCCTTCGAGATGCCCGCTCCGTGGGCCCCTCACATTGGGGAAGGCTGTCAACGCCATTCAAAACCTACATTGCCCCGGGCAGCGCCCGAAGGGGCGTTTCGCAAGGCGCATGACCCGGTTGCAGCTTATCCGAGCGTTTCAAGCTCGTCGATGAAGCGGCTGACCACCCCAAGACCCTTGGCCCAGAACGCCGGGTCGCCCGCGTCGAGCCCGAACGGAGCCAGCAATTCCTTGTGCCGCAAGGTGCCGCCCGCGCGCAGCAGCGCGAGATAGCGCTCGGCAAAACCCTGATGCGCGTCCTCATATGCGGCGTAGAGCGAGTTCACCAGGCAGTCGCCGAATGCATAGGCGTAAACGTAAAACGGCGAATGGATGAAATGCGGGATGTAACTCCAGTAAAAGCGGTAGCCGTCATCGAGCCGCAGCGCCGGCCCCAGGCTCTCGCCCTGTACCTCCAGCCAGATTTCGCACAGCCGGTCGGGAGTCAGCTCGGCCTCGCGGCGCTCGTCATGCACCCGGGTCTCGAAGGTGGCAAACGCGATCTGCCGCACCACGGTATTGATCATGTCCTCGACCTTGCCGGCGATCAGCGTGCGTCGCCGCGCCGGGTCGCTTTCGCGCGCCAGCAGCGCGCGAAAGGTCAGCATCTCACCAAAGACGGAGGCGGTCTCGGCCAGGGTCAGCGGCGTATCGGCCATCAAGGCGCCCTGCTTCGCCGCCAGCACCTGATGGACGCCGTGACCGAGTTCGTGCGCCAGGGTCATCACGTCGCGGGTGCGGCCCTGGTAGTTGAGCAGCAGATAGGGGTGCGCCCCCGGCACCGTCGGATGCGCGAAGGCGCCGGGCACCTTGCCCGG
>DASQGR010000141.1:0-7229 GCA_035632515.1 Allostellaceae bacterium
GGGCCGCGCCCGCCCGCGCCGCGGCGGGAAGGGATCGATCACTTGTCCGCCGGCCAGCGTGTGGATCGCGCCGTGGTCGCGCAGCACCACCCGGTCGCCCCACAGCGCGCCGACCGGGCGGTCGAGGTTGAGCTGTACGAAACCCTGCTCGCCCGCCGCCAGGGTGCGCCGGCCGAGAATCGCGACGCGGCCGACCCGGTCCTCGGTGCCGAGATGGACATGCACCGGCAGCCCGGAACGCAGCGGCACCGGCGCGGCGCGCGACACTGTTAGCGCGACGTCGATCCGGGCGGTCGGCGCGTGCAGCGCGGGCGCCACGATCCAGTCGCCCCGCCCGGGCTCGGCGCCGTCGGGGAAGTTGCCGACGATGTTGAGGGCGCAGCGCTCGCCGGCCGCGGCGCGCTCGACCGGGCGGTTATGGGCATGGACACCGCGCACCCGCACCTCGATCCCGCGCGGGCTGAGCATCAGCCGGTCACCGGGAGCGACCTCGCCGCTGGCGGCGGTGCCGGTCACCACCATGCCGATGCCGGGCAGCGAAAACATCCGGTCGACCGGCAGGCGAAACCGCCCTTCCGGCGGCCGGGCGGCGCGCTCGGCATCGGCCGCGGCGGCGCGCTCGCGCAAATGATCGGCGAGCGCCGGGATGCCCGCGCCGGTGCGGCTCGATACCGCGAGGATCGGGCTGCCGCCGTGCCCCGACCGCTCGAACAGCGCCGCCAGCTCAGCCGCGACCGCATCCTGCCGCTCGCCGTCGACCCGGTCGATCTTGGTGATGACCCCGGTCACCTCGCGGATGCCGATCAGCTCGATCACGTCGAGATGTTCGAGGGTCTGCGGCCGCGGCCCGTCATCGGCGGCGACGATCAGCAGCACCCGGTCGATCGACAGCACCCCGGCCAGCATATTGGGCAGAAACCGCTCGTGACCGGGCACGTCGACAAAGCCAAGCTCGGTCCCGTCAGCCAGCGTCGTATACGCAAAGCCGAGGTCGATGGTGAGGCCGCGGCGCTTTTCCTCGGGCAGGCGGTCGGCGTCGATCCCGGTGAGGGCGCGCACCAGCGCGGTCTTGCCGTGGTCGATATGCCCGGCGGTGGCGAGGATCATCGCACTATGCGGATTTAAGCGCCGCGAGCTGGCCGGTGAACGCGGCCTCGTCTTCGAGGCAGCGCAAATCGAGCACCACGCAGCCGCCTTCGATATGGCCGATCACCGGGATCGGCAAGTCGCGCAAGGTCTGCGCCAGCCGCTCGACGGCTTTGCCCGACGCCGGCACCGGGCGCAACGCCAGGCCGGCGCTCGGCAACAGCGATACCGGCAGCGCGCCGCTGCCGATCTGGCTTTTCGTCGCGACGACCTCCGCCGTGGCAATCCCGTCCAGCGCCTTCCGCACGGCCGGCAGCAGCCGCGCCGCCAGCGCCGCGATTTCGCCGCCGGGCCGCGCCAGCAATCGCACCGCCGGCAGCCGCGTCGCCAGCCGATCGGGGTCGGCGTAAAGGCGCAGCACCGCCTCCAGCGCAGCCAGCCTGATCTTGTCGAGGCGCAGCGCGCGCTTCAGCGGGTTGCGCGCCAAGGCCGCGATCAGATCCGCCCGCCCGACCACGAGTCCGGCCTGCGGCCCACCCAGCAGCTTGTCGCCGCTGAAGGTGACGAGATCGGCGCCCGCTTTCAGCGCCTCGGCCACGGTGGGCTCATGCGGCAGGCCCCAGGTCTCGAGATCGACCAGCGTGCCGCTGCCGAGGTCTTCGACCAGCGGCAGGTTGTGCGCCCGCGCCAGCTCGGCGAGCTGCGGGGTCGGGGCGGCGGCGGTGAACCCGGCGATCGCGTAGTTGCTGGTATGGACCTTGAGGATCAGCCCGGTCTGCGGGCCGATCGCGGCGGCGAAATCCCTGAGATGGGTGCGGTTGGTGGTGCCGACCTCGCGCAGGGTCGTACCGGCCCGCGCCATGATGTCGGGCAGGCGAAAGGCGCCGCCGATCTCGATCAGCTCGCCGCGCGAGACGATGGTCTCTTTGCCGGCAGCGAGCGCGTTCAGCGCCAGCACCAGCGCCCCGGCATTGTTGTTGACCGCAAGCGCCGCCTCGGCCCCGGTCAGGCGTCCGAGCCAGGAAGCGATATGGTTGTCGCGCTCGCCGCGCTTGCCGCCGTCGAGCTCGTATTCGAGCGTCGTCGGTTCGCGCATCGCCTCGACCGCCGCCACAATCGCCGCCTCGGGCAGTGGCGCGCGGCCGAGATTGGTGTGCAGCACCGTGCCGGTGAGGTTGAAGACGCGGCGCTGCGACGTCTGCATGAGCCGCGCCAGCGCCGCAGCGCTGTCGGCGAGAATGGAGTCCGCATCAGCCGCCTCGCCGCCGTTGCGCCGAGCGGCCAGCGCGTCTCGCACCGCCTGGGTGACAAGGGCGCGGCCATAGCGCTCGATCAGCGCTGCGCCGCCGCGCAGCACCTGGTCGACCGAGGGCAACGCCGCCCGCCCGCGGCGTTCGGCGCTCATATTGCCGCCACCAGTTGCGCTGCCGCCAGGCAGTCACGGTCGAGCCGGATCAGCGGCGTCGCGCCATCGAGCGGATCGACCACACCGATTTCGGCCGCGCGGTAGCCGGCATTGCGCAGGGCGTCGAGACAGAGCGCAGAGCGCTCCGCCGGCACCCCGGCCAACAGCCCGCCGGCGGTTTGCGGGTCGATCAGCAGCGCGGCGAGCGGCGATTTCGGATCGGCATCGACGAGCCTCGCCAGGGCCGACAGATTGCTCGCGTGCAACGAGCTCGCGAGCCCGGCGGCGAGCAGCTCGAGCGCACCGTCGAGCGCCGGGATCGCCGTCGGATCGAGCCGCGCATCGGCGGCGGAAGCCTCGAGCATTTCGAGCAAATGGCCCAGGAGGCCGAACCCGGTCACGTCGGTGCAGGCGGTGGCGCCCTGCGCGGCAAGGATAGACGCGGCGGCCCCGGCCGATTGCAGCATCGTCGCGATCGCCGTCGTTACGATCCGCGCCGGCGCGCGGCCGCGCATCTCGGCGGCGAGGATCACGCCGGTGCCGAGCGGCTTGGTGAGAATGAGCCGGTCGCCGGGCCGCAGCCCGCCCTTGCGCAGCAACCGTCCTGGTCGCGCCCGTCCGGTCACGGCAAAGCCCAAGGCCGGCTCCGCCGCCTCGGCGCTGTGACCGCCGATCAACACCGCCCCCGCCGCCTCCAGCACCTCGGTGCCGCCCTTGAGCATGTGAAAGAGGTCGTGCTCGGTGACCGGCGGACGCGCCGGCGGCAGCGCAGCAATCGCCAGCGCCGTCTCCGGCACGCCGCCCATCGCATAAATGTCGCCGAGCGCATGGGTGGCTGCGATGCGACCGAAAAGGTAGGGGTCGTCGACCATTGCGCGAAAGAAATCCACCGTCTGCAGCAACGGCGGCGCGCCGGGAAACGACACCAGAGCCGCATCGTCCGGCACCGACAGGCCGATGGTCACGAGGCCATCGTCCGAATCGCCGGCGGCCGGCGAAAGGCGGGCTATCGCCCGGCGGAGGACATCGGCCGGCACCTTGGCGGCGCAGCCACCGCAGCGCATCGCCGCATCGCCGTTCTCGGGGCCGCCCTCGACCCCCATCGCCGGCAGGTCGGTATAGCCGCGCATCCAGCGCCGGTCGATCCATCGTTTCAGCCGCCACAGCCGGGCGCCCTCGGCGACAAACCCGCCGCGCGAGGCGACGGCGCGGGCATCGCCGGTGCCGATCAGTGCGAGCGCCTTTCGCTGCGGCACCGCGCGCTTCAGCGGCTTTCCGGCCAGGGCCCGCCGCAAATTCTCGGCGAGCGGCGGACCGGCCCGCACCGCGTAGACCCCGGCCTTGTCGCGAGGATGGCCGCGCATCGCCGCGACGTCGCCGGCCGCGAACACGGCCGCGTCGCTCGGCGCACGCAAGGTCTCGTCGATTTCGACAAATCCGCCCGGATCGAGGGCGAGCCCCGTCGCGGCGAGCCAGGGTGCGGCCGCCGCCTCGGTGACCCACAGCGCCTCGTCGAACGCGATCGCATCGCCGCCGGCCGTAACCAGCCTGCCGGGATCGACGCGCACGACCGGGTTGCCGGAAACGATGAGGATGCCGCGCTCCGCAAGGATCCGGCCGAACTTTGCCCGGACCCGGGGGCTATGCGACGGCAGCAGCGCGTCGCGGGTAACGAGGGTGATCACGGGTGGTGTCGTCAACAGGCCGCAGAGACGGTGCTGGGCCGCCAACGCGAGCTCGACCCCGCCGGCGCCGCCGCCGACCACCGCCAGCCGCAGCCGGCCGAGCAGCCTGGCCCGCTCGAGCAAGGCTTCCCATCGCCGGGCAAAGCGGTCGATCGGCTTGACCGGCACGGTATGCTCCGCCGCGCCGGGCACGTCGTCGCGCCGCGGCGTGATGCCGATGTCGAGCGATACCAGATCGTAACGGATCGGCGGGTGCTCGCGACAGAGGACCTCCCTGCGGGCCCGGTCGAGCCCCAGCGCCTCGTCATGGATCAGCCGCGCCCCGGCAAATCGGGACAGCCGCAGCAGATCGATATGGCACTCGGCGAATGAGTAGTAGCCGGCGACATAGCCCGGCAGCATCCCCGAATAGGGGGTCTCGACATCGCGGGTGACGAGGGTCACGCGCACCCCCGGCACCGGCCGCATGCCAAAGCGCTTCAGAACGTGGACATGGGCATGCCCACCGCCGACAAGCACCAGGTCCCGATCGATAGGAGCGCGCGACTGCATCGCCCGCCACTATGCCCGAGCGCTTGCCCTCGCGCCAATCGCCACTCGAACGCCAACGGCGCGGAACGCGGTCCACGCCGTTGCCGGTCGAGATGAAATTCAAACGGGCCCGTGCTGACGGGTGCGCCGGCGACCCGACACACCGTCAGCTTTGGACCCTATCGGCTAGCGCTGCGGCGCTGGGGTCTGCGCCCCCGAAGGCGAGCCGCTCATCAGGCGATCGAGTGTCTGCTGATCGAGATCGGCGGTCTGCGGCAGGCCGTTCTGCTGCTGGAATTTCGACAGCGCCTGTTCGGTCTCAGGCCCGAAGATGCCGTCGATCTGGCCGTTGTAGAGGCCCTGCGCCTTCAGCTGCTGCTGCGCCTGTTGGATGGTCCCCTGCGACATATGGGCCTGCTTGCTGGCGCCCATCGCCGGGTTGCCGGCATTGGCGGTCGACGGGTTCATCGCGCTGCCGGGCGTCCGGGTGGCCGTGCTGCCGCCGGGAGCCATCGCCGATGACGAGTCCGATCCCTGATAGGCGCTGCTTCCGCCCGGGGTCGTCGCGCTGCCCGGGGCCATGCTGCCGGGGGCCATGCTGCCGGGGGCCATGCTGCCGGGGGCCGTGCTGCCCGGCGTCGGCGCGGTCATCGACGGCGACGGAGCCGTGCTCGGCGCCGTCGGGCTGGTACTCGTCTGTGCCTGGGCCATTCCAACCATGCCAAGGCCGATGGCAAGCGCCACGGCTGCGGTTAGGGTACGGTTCATTGGGGTTCTCCAAAAATGACTGTTCCACGAGCCAAGCTCGTCCCTGTCAACGAAGACCCGATGCGGTTGTTCCCCGCAGAATTACCCTAACGCACTGATAATAAACCCTTGATCGATCAGCCTCGCAGCCAGGACACCAATTGCGCGGGCGCTGGGTTAACCCCGGAAGGCGAAGCGGTAGGCGCTGCCATGCGACCTGATGTGGCCGCAAGTGGGGTCCGGGAAGTGCGCCGGCAGCAGCAGCGTGTCGGTGTCGGCATAGGTCTCGACCAGTCGGGTGCGAGTGGTGCGCGACAGGTCGATGTCGGTACAGGCGCGGGTCGACCATTCCGGCTTGATGCATTGCAGCGGGTGATGCAACACGTCGCCGACAAAGATCCCGCGCGCGTCCTGCGAGCGGGCATGGATCACCACGTTGCCCGGGGTATGCCCGTGCGCCGGCTCGAACCACAGCCCGTCTTCGAGCGCGTAATCGTCGTCGACCAACAGCGACTGACCGGTCCGGACCACCGGCAGGATGCTGTCCTCGAACGCGGTGGCGTGCGGCGAGTCGACGCCGCTGGCATGAAAATCCTGCCAGTGCGCGTACTCGCGCCTGGCCATCACGTATTTGGCATTCGGGAAGGTCGGGACCCAGCGCCCGTCGACGAGCCGGGTGTTCCAGCCGACATGATCCCAATGCAGATGGGTGCACATCACGTAATCGACCTGTTCCGGTCGCACCCCGAGCCTGGCGAGGTCGTCGATATAGGAGGTCTTCATCCGGTGCCATTGCGGGCGCGCCGCGCGCTCCTTGTCGTTGCCGATGCAGGCGTCGATCAGGATCGTGTGGCGCGGGGTGCGGACGAGAAAGCTGTGAAAGCTGAAAACCAGCTTGCCGGTCGCCGGGTCGATCAGGCGCGGCCCGAGGATATCGGCGTTGGCGCGCACCACCTCGGGATCGAAATCAGGAAAGAATTCGTGCGGGTCGAACGACGGGCCGGAAAAATCGGCAATCCGGTCGACGGCGAAATCGCCGATGCGGGTGGGCTGCATGGTAGCTCCTCCAGGCTTTGAGCGGAGCTTAGCGCCTGCTACGCTTCCCGCAGCAACTTTCCGCCGGTTCCGCGAAAGGAGCGCATCATGCCCGACGATGTGAAATTCATGACCCAGGCCACGAACACGCCGGTTACGGTGACCGGCCTCGACCATGTCGTGCTGCGCGTCGCCAGCCTGGAGCGCGCGATTGACTTCTACAGCAAGGTGCTCGGCTGCCCGATCGAGCGCGCGCTCGAGACGCCGCGGCTGGTGCAGCTGCGCGCCGGGACGTCGATGATCGATCTGGTGCCCTGCGCGCCGGGCGAGACGCCGGGAATGTCGATGGGCGGCCGCAACATGGACCACTACGCGGTGCGCATCGCCAAGATGGACGTAGCGGCGGTGACCGCGCATCTCGCCAAGCACGGGATCGATGCCGGCGAGGTGCGCCGCCGCTACGGCGCCGAAGGCTACGGCTCGTCGATCTACATCACCGACCCGGACGGCAACACTGTCGAGCTCAAGGGCCCGCCGGAAAGCCCGGTCTAGCGTCGTTTTTCGTCCTTCCCGGGGCTTGCCCCGAGAATGCCAACGGAGTTGGCTCGGGATGGCCGACATGTTTCCAGGATTTCAATAGCGCCGGATCGAGATTTCGGGCGCGACCATAAACCTCGTCACCGGCGGCAGCGGGCCGCCGCTCCTGTTGCTGCTCGGCTACCCGCAGACGTACATCATGG
>DASQGR010000142.1:0-4290 GCA_035632515.1 Allostellaceae bacterium
CCTTCGACAGAAACCGGTGACCCTGCGTCACCCGTCCGACCGGCACTCGGTCGAGGGGCAGAGGCAGCACCGCGCCGTCGAACAGGCAGATCGCTGAATTGAGCGGCCGCACCCAGCGCAGCGTGCTGGCCGGGTAACGCATCGATTTCGGCCAGGGCAGCGCCGCCATCGCCGCATGGATCAACTCGGGCAGCACCTCGGCGGCGTCCCGGCCCGGCTGCTGCAAAACGGCGAAGTAGAACTCGCCGCGATCGGTGGTCCGCACCGCGCATTGGTCGATGGAGCGGATCCCCGCTCCCCGCAAGAACCCGTCGATCGCCTGTTGGGACGAGCCGACCCGCGGCCCGCGCCGCTCCTCGCTGCGGTCGGGTTGGCGAGCCGGGATGCCATCGGCAATCACCGTCAGCCGGCGCGGCGTCACATACCCGGTCAGGCTCGCCGCCGGAATCTCGGCGCCACGGAGCCTGTCGCGCAGAAGCCCGGTCAGGTCGTCGATTGCCCGACGCTGCATTCGCGCCGGGATTTCTTCGGAAAGCAATTCGAGCAGCAATTCGCCCATCTCAGCCGCCCGCCCCCGCCAGCCACGCCTCGCAGCAGGCGCGCGCCAGCGCGCGCACCCGGCCGATATAGGCGGCGCGTTCGGTGACGCTGATCACCCCGCGCGCGTCGAGCAGATTGAACAGATGGCTCGATTTAAGCGCCTGGTCATAGGCCGGTAGCGCCAAGGCCCTGGCGATCAGCGCAGTGCATTCGGCCTCGGCGTCGGCGAAGTGCGAAAACAGCTTTGCCGTGTCGGCGAACTCGAAATTATAGGCGGAGAACTCGCGCTCGGCGCGTTTGAACACGTCGCCATAGGTGATCCGGCCCGGCCCCGCTACGCCGTTGAACTCGAGGTCGTAGACGCTCTCGACCCCCTGCACGTACATCGCCAGCCGTTCGAGCCCATAGGTCAGCTCGGTCGAGACCGGATCGCATTCGATGCCGCCGACCTGCTGGAAATAGGTGAACTGGCTGACCTCCATGCCGTCGAGCCATACCTCCCAGCCGAGCCCCCAGGCGCCGAGGGTCGGGCTTTCCCAATCGTCCTCGACAAAGCGGATGTCGTGGCGCGACGCATCGATGCCGATGGCCGCCAGGCTTTGCAGATAGAGCTTCTGGCTGTCGGCCGGTGCCGGCTTCAGGATCACCTGAAGCTGGTAGTAGTGTTGCAGTCGGTTGGGGTTGTCGCCATAGCGCCCGTCAGTCGGCCGGCGCGAGGGCTGGACATAGGCCGCGCGCCAGGGCTCCGGGCCGAGCGCGCGCAGCGCCGTCGCCGGATGGAAGGTGCCAGCGCCGACTTCGAGGTCCACGGGCTGCAGAATGACGCAGCCTTGCGCCGACCAGAAGCGCTGCAATTCGAGGATGAGGCCCTGGAAGCTGAGGGCTTGCTGGGTGGCCATGCGCTGCCCTTAGCGTGGCAGCGGGCAGGCCGGCTTCCCGCAATTACGCGCGCTCACCGGCATATAGGTGCCGCAAGCGCGGCACGGAACAAGGTCCTCGGCCTCGATCATCGGCTTCCTGGCCCGCGGTTGCGCCGGCCTCCGCTGGGCCATCTGCGGGTGAACGCGGTTGAACCAGCGCATGATGTACCACGCCGCGCCGATTATCAGCACGACGATCAGGAGTTTTACGAGGCCGGGCATCGCGGAGGTTTAGGATTCGCCAGCCGCGGGGTCAAGCAGGCCTACAGCACGAGCCTGTCGCCGCCGCGCAGCACCGCTTCCGCAGCGACGGTGAAACGGCCGTCGACCTCGTGCAAGACCAGCCCCGCGGCGAGCCGCGCCGGAGCGGCAACCTGCTTTCGCGCCTGCACCACGATCCGCGTCGCCGGCCGCCCCTGCCCGGGCCAAAGCGGAAATACCACGACCTCGCCGGCCCGCCCGGCGATATTTCCCAGCACCGCGTCGATGCGGTCGGCGCGGTGGATAAACGTCACCGTTCCTTTCGGCCGCACCATCGAAAGCGCAAAGCGGACCCAATCGCCAAACTCGGCGTCGCCTTCGATCGTCGCCTGTGCGCGGGCCGGGTTTGCCGCCTCGTTGGCGCGGCCGCGCTCGAGATAAGGCGGGTTGGCCATTACATGATCAAAGGCGCCGGCACTGATTCGCGGCGGCGGCTGCAGCAGGTCGCCGACCATCGCCGAGCCCCGCGTTTCCATGCCGTTGAGGATCAAATTGTCGCCGGCGATACGGACCAGTTCGCGTTGCCGCTCCAGCCCGACAACCCGGCAGTGCGGCTGGCGCGCCGCAACGCACAGCATCGCCGCGCCGGTGCCGCAACCGATATCGAGCACCAGCTGACCGGGCTCGACCGGCACGGCTGCGGCGAGGAACACCGCATCGATCGAAACGCGGGCGCCGTCGACCGGCTGACGCAGACGCACCCGGCCGCCGAGCAGGCTGTCCTCGCTCATCGGCTGGCCGCCGCCCGGAACGCTCATCCCGCGGTGTCCGCGTCGGCGATCAGGCTGAGGGCGCGCAAATGGTCGCGCTCGGCCACCATCAGCCGGCGCGGGATCGCGCCGATGCTGCCTTCGACAAGGCTCGTGTGCTGGTCCAGGACAACGCTGCCGATGCCGGCATCGGCGAGCAGCGCCTGCAGCCAGGACAGCCGGACGACGTTGTTGGTGCGCAGCAGCTCCTTCATCGGCGGTCTCTCGGGGCTCGGCGATCGCTGCCCACGGCGCCGGTACTTGACCGGGCACCCTGTCACTCTATGCTCGCTTGCGTTCGGGCACGTCAAGCTCGTCCGCCGCCCCGGCGGGGAGCGCGCCTTTGGGAGTATCCGTGGCCCCGCTGCCGATTGTCGACCGTGCGCGCGAGCGCCCCGCACCGTCTCTCGATCCGCTGTTCCGGCTCATGGCTGCCGATCTCGAACGGGTCAACGCACTCATCGTGTCGCGAATGCACAGCCCGGTATCGCTGATACCGCAACTCGCCGGGCATATCGTCTCGGCCGGCGGCAAGCGGCTGCGCCCGTTGCTGACTCTCGGCTGCGCCCGCCTTTGCGGTTACCGCGGCGGCGAGCGGCATGTCGCGATCGCCGCGGTGGTCGAGTTCATCCATACCGCGACTCTGCTGCACGACGATGTCGTCGACGCCAGCGACCTGCGGCGCGGCCGCGACACCGCCAACGCGGTCTGGGGCAACAAGCCGGCGATTCTGGTCGGGGATTTCCTGTTCTCGCGCTCGTTCCAGCTGATGGTCGAGGACGGATCGCTGCGAGTTCTCGAAATTCTGTCGCGCGCCGCCTCGGTCATCGCCGAGGGCGAGGTGCATCAGCTGATGACGGCGAACGATACCGCGACCTCGGAGGCATCCTACCTTGCCGTCATCGAGGCCAAAACCGCGGCGCTGTTCGCCGCGGCGGCGCGCGTCGGCGCAGTGCTTGCGGACCGCCCGCTCGACGACGAGCTCGCCCTGGAACGGTTCGGCCAGAATCTCGGCATCGCCTATCAGCTGGTCGATGACATGCTCGATTTCTCGGCGGAGCAGACCGAGCTGGGCAAGACGGTCGGCGACGATTTCCGCGACGGCAAAATCACCCTGCCGATCGTCATCGCGTTTGCCCGCGGCGACGCCGAGGAGCGCGCCTTCTGGCGCCGCACCCTCGAAGACAGCGACCAGAAGCCCGGCGACCTCGAACGCGCAATGCGCATCCTCGAACGCCGCGGCGCTCTGGCCGAAACCCTTGCTCGCGCCCGCGCCTATGCCGGGGCCGCGATCGACGCCCTTGACTGCTTTCCCGACAGCCCATTGCGTCGGGCCCTGATCGAAGCTGCGGCGTTTGCTACCGAACGCGGCTTCTAATTGCGCCGCCGCCGCATTGGCGGTATAGAGCGCGCCCGGTCGGCGGAGTGTAGCTCAGCCTGGTAGAGCACTACGTTCGGGACGTAGGGGCCGGAGGTTCGAATCCTCTCACTCCGACCACCGTGCCGCGTTCCGATGCCGGCGCGGCCGCTGCCCCGATCGGTCTCGTACGAGACGGCGATCTGATCCGCGGCATCTTCTTCAAATCGTCGAGGATCACCTGCCGCGGCTGCTTGACCTCGCCTTCGAGCGATTGCGTTTGCGCCTCCGTGGCGCCGGACGGCACCAGCGCGACGGCATCGCCGCTACAACGCGCACGATCGTTGCCACGACCTCTACTTCGCCACCATGACGTCGGATGCCTTGATCACCGCGACGGCCTCGTCGCCCACCGCGAGGCCGAGATCGTCGACCGCTTCATTGGTGATCGACGAGGTAACGA
>DASQGR010000143.1:0-2562 GCA_035632515.1 Allostellaceae bacterium
TTCTCGGCGTGGCGGATAGAGCCGTCGGGCCGCCAGATGAACCAGTCCGGATGCTCGCGCAGCCAAGGGTGATCAGGGGCGCACTGGACCGCGAAATCGAGCGCCAGCTCCAATCGGTGTTCGGCTGCGGCGTCGCGCAGGCGCCGGAAATCCTCGAGCGTCCCCAGGCTCGGGTGGATGGCGTCGTGCCCCCCTTCGGCGCTGCCGACGGCATACGGGCTTCCCGGATCGCCTGGTGCGGCGCGCGGAGAATTGTCGCGGCCTTTGCGGTTGACCCTCCCGATCGGATGGATCGGCGGGAAATAGAGCACATCGAAACCCATTGCGCGGATTGCCGGCAACCGCGCAATGACGTCGTCGAACGTACCATGGCGGTGGACATCGCCGCTTTGCGAGCGCGGGAACAGCTCGTACCAGCTCGCGAAACCGGCGGCGCGCCGTTCCGCGTCGACCGGGAAGCCGACGAGGTGGCGGGATGCAAACGGTCGAATTCGGGCTGCCGCCATAAGGGTTGCCGTCGTCGGTGCGAGCAGCAGGCGCCTGCGTTCCTGCGCGTCCGACGCTTTGAGCGTCTTGGCCAGCGCCGCCAAGGCCAACGCGACCGACCGATCCGCCTGCGCGGCACTCTGCACAACCAGAAGGCAGCCTTCCTCCAGCTCGAGATCGATGGGCGCTCCGGCGGCGTATTTTTTTTCCAGCTCCTCGACAAAACTTCCGAACCGATCCTCCCACGCGAGCACCGCGAATAGATGACGCCCCAGGCGAGTGAGCGGAAAACGGCCCGTCCAGCGGTCGTTGCCAGCCGGAATCATCGCCGCCTCGCGCCAGTCCGGCTCGTCCTCCGCCCGCCACAGCAGCATCGCGGCAAGGCGATCATGGCCGTCAGCAATCAGATCGGCGGAAACCTCGACGATGTCGCCGACCAGCCGCTTGGCTGGAAAGCGCCCCTCGTCGACGGCAGGACTGACGGCCTCGATGGCGATCCGCGGCGCGGCAGCCGCCTCGACGGCATCGGCGGTCGCATGTCGGATCGGAGCGGTCGCGGTCGCCCACAGCGTCTTGACGGCGCCGGGCCCGATGGTGATCGCGCCGTCAGGTCCGATGAAAGGGCTGCCGCTGCCGTCGTCGAGCAGGGCGCCGTCGAGACCACTCGCGGTCAGCAGCGGAGCGGCGGGAACCCTGACCGGCGCGGTGAGGCTGATGTTGATTAGAATGAGCCGCGGCCGCCCTTCTTCATCGTCATTGCCGCCGCGGCTTACCAGCAACGCAGCCGCCGGCGCATCGGGTGGCGAAAGGCTGCGCACCGATCCGCTGGCCTGCGCTCCGGATACGCCCCGCCGCGCATTTACTGCCGTGATCTCCGGGGTCAGATCGAACGGCGCTTCGGCGACAAGGCGCGCGAAATCCTCCGTCCGGTCCCGGGCGGAATCCATGGTTTGGGTGGCGCCGAACTCGAAGCCCATCGGCATCATCCAGCGGGCGCCGTAGGCTGCCGTAAACGCGAGCGCGCGATCGGCAGCGCGCCGCGCAAGATTGGCGTCCGTAAATGCTCTGGCGAGGCGCCGACCGAATGGCGCCTCGGGTACCGCGAGCAGCGGCGCGATTTGCCCGAGGCGATCCACGGTTTCGGCAAATCCCTCGGCGCGGCAGTCCCAGGCGCGAGAACAACAGGCAGCCAGATCGAAACCGCACGCGGCCAACGGTGCGTTCTGAGAAGGTTCGAGACCGAGTGTCCAGGCGATAAAGCCGGCGTCGGCATGTCGTGTCCGGACGGCGGCGATCAGCTCCCGCCACAACGACGCCGGCGCCTGGTGCGGGCGGATGCACCGAAAGCCCGCAATGCCGGCCGCGGCGCATTTGGCCAAGTACTTTGCCCACCACTCGACGAGGCCGGGGAGATCTCCGTCGGCGCATAATTCGGCAACGCCGCGCCGTTGCGGCGGCCGTCGAGGATCGGGCGGCTCATCGTCCGTATCGGTGCGATACCAGCCGAGAGCCGCATCGGACAAGGCTGACTCGGCGGCAACCCGATCGACAACAATGTCGAGAACCGGCCGGAGGTCGCGGGCCCGGGCCGCTTCGCTAAACCGCGTCAGAGCGGAGAGAGCATCGCCTCCACCGTGCCGCGGATCGAGGCGATCGTGGTCGGCGGTCACGAACAGGTCACCTGATCTTCCGGCGAGAAAAGGCGGCGCGATCACGACGGCGTCGAAACCCATTGCCGCGATTCGATCGAGATGATCGGACCAGCGGTCGATCGGTCCGGCAAACAGCGAGTGCAGGTAATAGAGGCGGGTTCCGAGCATGGCTACCGTCGCACCATCGCCTCCGTCCCACACGGGGGAAAACCCGCTTGGGGGATCTTGACTACCCTCGATAGACAATCTGGCGATGTTTTCGGTTCCCGAATAGAGCAGCCGTCATTTGCGCCGGCCTCGACCCTTTATCACCCACTCCGTTGTCTCGGCGGGAGCGCCTCTTCTGCCCCATGCCAGCCGTTAACAGAAGCCGACACAGGAAGCTGGAAAGCGGCCATTTATTTGAGCGGATTTGCTGCGGTCG
>DASQGR010000144.1:0-2694 GCA_035632515.1 Allostellaceae bacterium
TGATCGTCGACCGCTACGGCCCCGCGCTCGATGCGCCGGCGCTGGCGGCGGAATTTGCCAAGGCGATGCCCGACGTAATCGTCGCCGGCGGCGACGCGCTGGCGCGCACCGCAACGGAGGCCACCAAGACGATCCCGATCGTCGCCAATTCCGACGACCTGCTGGCGAGCGGGCTGCTCGTGTCGTTCGCCCATCCCGAAAGCAATCTGACCGGCGTCAGCATGTTCGCCACCGAGCTGAACGGCAAACGGCAGGAGTTGCTGATCGAAATGCTCCCTGGAATAAAGCGTCTGGCGACGCTCGCCGACCCGGCGACGACCGGGCCGGATCGGCTTGACGCGCTCGTGAAGGCCGCGGCGACCCGCGGGATCGAGGCGTCGGTCTATCCGGCTGCGACGGAGGGCGAGATCGGGCCGGCGATCGAAAAAGCCCGGGCAGCCGGCGCACAGGCGGTCAATGTGCTGGCGTCGGCGCTGTTCCACGGCAACCATCGTGAATTGATCGACCGAACCGTGGCGGCCAACCTGCCGGCGATGTTCCAATGGCCGGAATACGTCGAGGAGGGAGCGCTGGTCGGCTACGGTCCGCGCCTCGATTACATCTACGGGCACCTGATCGCCCGCCAGGTGATCAAATTGTTCCGCGGCGCAAAGCCGAGCGAGGTCCCGGCCGAGCAGCCGACCGATTTCGAGCTCGGGATCAACCTGCAAACTGCGGCCAAGATCCAGCTGACCGTTCCGCAATCCCTTTTGACGCTGACCGATGAGGTGATCCGCTGACCGCTCCCGAGTGATCACCCGAGACAGGGATGAACGGCTAATCTAAGCTTCCCTCAAAGGCTAATCGTAAAAAGTAAGCCACAGAGGGAGCGCTGCCGATG
Source organism: Allostellaceae bacterium (assembly GCA_035632515.1). Lineage (GTDB taxonomy): Bacteria > Pseudomonadota > Alphaproteobacteria > ATCC43930 > CGMCC-115725 > DATARH01. Next base: position 881 of record DASQGR010000144.1, read on the forward strand.
AACCCACCGATCGACGATCGAGAGCGTGCCAATCTCCGCCAAGCCGGGGTGACCCGGCGTGAACTGCTGGCGCTCGCCGCGGCAAGCGCGGTTGCCGGCGTGCCGGGCAGGGCGTTGGCCGCGGGGCCGGCCGGCGAGCTCACCTGGGGTGTCCATGTGTCGCTGGCGCCGGTGTGGTTCGATCCGGCCGATGCCTCGGGCATCATCACCCCGTTCATGGTGCTTTACGCGCTGCACGACGCGGTGGTGAAGCCGATGCCGGACGCGGCGCTGGCACCGAGCCTGGCCGAGTCGATTGCGGCTGCGGATGACGGCTTGACCTACGATTTCGTGCTTCGCAAGGGCGCCACCTTCCACAACGGCGAACCGGTGACGGCGGAGGACGTCAAGTTTTCCTATGACCGCTATCGCGGCACCGCGCACGAGTTGATGAAGTCGCGGGTGGCGGCGGTCGAGATCGCCGATGCGCAACGTCTGCGCTTCAAGCTCAAGAACCCCTGGCCCGACTTCCTGACGTATTACGCCACGATGACCGGCGCCGGCTGGATCGTGCCGAAGAAATACATCGACAAGGTCGGCGACGACGGGTTCAAGAAGGCGCCGATTGGTGCCGGCCCGTACAAATTCGTCTCGTTCAACCCTGGCGTGGAGCTGGTGCTCGAGGCGTTCGAGCCTTACTGGCGCAAGCCGCCGAGCGTGAAGCGCCTCGTCTTCAAGGTCATCCCCGACGAGACGACGCGGCTTGCCGCGCTCAAGCGGGGCGAGGTCGACATCGCCTATTCGATCCGGGGCGAGCTGGCCGAGGAGCTGCGCAACACCAAGGGGTTGACCCTCAAGCCCGCGGTGGTGCAAGGCACGTTCTGCCTCGCCTTTCCCGACCAATGGGACGAGAAGTCGCCGTGGCACGACATGCGGGTGCGCAAGGCGGCCAGCCTGGCGATCGACTGCAAGGGCATCAACCAGGCGCTGACGCTGGGCTATTCGCTGGTCAGCGGCAACCCTTTCGTACCCGACAGCTACGAGTTCTTCTGGCAGCCGCCGCTTCCGGTCTACGATCCCGAAGCGGCGAAAAAGCTGTTGGCCGAGGCCGGCTTTCCCAACGGCTTCGATGCCGGCGACTACTATTGCGACTCGTCCTACGCCAATGTCGGCGAGGCGGTGCTCGACAATCTCCTGGCGGTCGGCATCAAGCTCAAGCTGCGGCCAATCGAGCGGGCGGCCTTTATCAAGGGCTATGCCGAAAAGAAGTTCAAAAACATCATTCAGGCCGGCCCGGGCGCCTTCGGCAATGCGGCCACCCGGCTGGAAATGCAGGTCGTCAAAGGCGGCGTGTTCTCCTATGGCAGCTATCCCGACCTGGACGAGCTGTACGCGCAGCAGGCGGTCGAGCTGAACCGCCCCAAGCGCGAGGCGCTGCTCCACAAGATGCAGCAGATCGTCTACGAGCGGACGATTTATGCGCCGATCTGGCAGCTCGCCTTCATCAACGGGGCCGGGCCGCGGGTTGGCGAATCCGGGTTCGGCCGGATCGCCCGTTTTCCCTATACGGCGCCATACGAGGAGATCACCCTCAAGGGGGCATAGGGCGATTGCCCGATCGCTGCAAAACACCATCAAACCTATGATAGTAAAGGGTTTTCGTCGGTCTGGTAAGTTTCTTGTAAGCAGATCAGAATCGCCAAGACATAAACGCACGGCTGATCTACACTGGGCGCAACGCTCGGTTTTCGGAGCCGAATAAAAAAGCGGAGGGGAGGCTATGGGTCCGGTACTTGGTGGCCGCAGCAGGAAAATTCGTGGCGTGTCGGGCGTTC
>DASQGR010000145.1:0-5318 GCA_035632515.1 Allostellaceae bacterium
GGCGGTTCTGATATCACAGCCCGGCTGACTTTGGTAGCGGCGGCGTCGGTTTGGCCGGCGGCTCGCAGAACTTCGATTCCGCGGCCTTGTGCGCTACGATCCGCCGCGAACGCATAGCGCACGGAACAGGGCGAGGGATGGTGGCGGGCGATCGGGGCGAGCATAGGGAGGCGGCCGGCACCGCGGAAGCACCCAGGCAACCTGCCCCGGTCGCTGCCGACGATACCGCCCTGCGCCGGATGCCGCCGAATTTTGCCGCGCTTGACCTGGGCACCAATAATTGCCGGCTGTTGATCGCGCGTCCGTCTCATGGCGGGTTTCGCGTCGTCGATGCGTTTTCCCGCATCGTCCGCCTCGGCGAGGGGCTGGCGGCGACCGGGGCGCTGTCGGAAGCGGCGATGGCCCGCACCCTCGAGGCGCTCAAAGTGTGCGCCGGGAAGATCGCGCACCGGCGGGTCGCCGCCGGCCGCTGGGTCGCTACCGAGGCGTGCCGCCGCGCCGCCAATTGCCCCGAGTTCCTCGCCCGGGTGCGCGAAGATATCGGCATCGAACTCGAGATCATCTCGACCGCCGAGGAGGCCCGCCTCGTCGTCACCGGCTGCGCGCCGCTACTGCATCCGCGCGCACCCTATGCGATCGTCTTCGATATCGGCGGCGGCTCGACCGAGATCGTCTGGTTGCGCCGCGCCTGGCCCCGCAGTGGGCAAGTTGGCGGACAGGTTGGCGGGCATCGCGGCGGCGTGGCGCGGCCGGAGATCTTTGGTTCGACGTCGCTGCCGTTTGGCGTCGTTACCTTTACCGAGCGGTTCGGCGGGGTCGAAGTCACCCCGGACATCTACCGGGCGATGGTCGCGGAAGCCGAAGCCGCCTTGGCGCCGTTCGAAGAGCGCCACCGGATCCGCCGCCACGTCGAGGCTCGCCGCGTGCAGATGGTCGGCAGTTCGGGCACGGTGACGACGCTGGCCGGGATTCACCTCGCGCTGCCTCGCTATATCCGCACCATGGTCGACGGCAGCGTCCTCACCTTCGATCAGATTGCCAAGGTCTCGCGCCATCTTGCCGGGCTCGACCTCGCCGGCCGCGCGGCCAGCCCCTGTGTCGGCCGCGAACGCGCCGACCTGGTGCTGTCGGGCTGCGCCATCCTCGACGCGATCTGCGCGACCTGGCCGATCGGCCAGCTCCGCGTCGCCGATCGCGGCATCCGCGAGGGCATACTTTTCGACCTGATGCACGGCGCAGCTTAGGCGCCAGCGGGTGAGCCGGTTGCAATTTCAATTTTCGTCACCCCCGCAAAAGCAGGCGTCCAGGGGCAAACGCATCGTCGCAGGCCCTGGCTTCCCGCTTGCGCGGAAATGACGAATCAGCCGAACCGAGCAGGCTTGTGACGCGCTCTAGCACCGGTAGCGGCGGCGGAAGACAGCTCACGGTCAGGGTCCGGCGGGCGCGGCGGCGCAAGCCGTCTTCCACCGAATGGCTGAACCGCCAGCTCAACGACCCCTACGTCGCCGAGGCGCACCGGCTCGGCTATCGTTCGCGCGCCGCCTTCAAGCTGCGGCAGCTCGACGCGCGGTTCCATCTGTTCCGGCGCGGAATGCGAGTGATCGATCTCGGTTGTGCTCCGGGCGGCTGGAGCCAGGTCGCGGTGCAGGCGGTAGGGCCGAGCGGCGTGGTCGTCGGCGTCGATCTGTCGGACGTCGATTCGCTGCCGGGCGCGACGTTGCTGCAAGGCGATTTCCGCGATCCGGCGACCGCGGCGGCGCTCCGTGCGGCGCTTGGCGGCCCCGCCGATCTGGTACTGAGCGACATGGCGGCGCCGGCGACAGGCCATGCCGCGACCGACCATTTGCGCGTCGTCGCCCTCGCCGAGGACGCCTTTGCGCTGGCGCAAACCCTGCTGCGGCCCGGCGGCACCTTTGTCGCCAAGGTATTCCAGGGCGGCGCCGAGGGTGCGTTGCTGGCGGCATTAAAGAAGTCCTTCGCCGAGCTGCGCCACGCCAAGCCGGCGGCGAGCCGCGCCGAATCGGCCGAGACCTACGTCGTCGCCAAGGGGTTTCGCGGCGGCGCATAGCTGCCCATATAAGCCGCTTTCAGGGCGGTTGTTTCGTCTGCCCGACCCTGGTGTATAGTGCGCCGCCATCGATAAGGAGATGGCATGGAGATCCGGCAAGCGCTCACCTTCGACGACGTCATGCTGGTCCCGGCGGCCAGCAGCATCCTGCCGGGCGACACCGATACGAGAACGCGCATAACCCGAGAGATCGAGTTGGGCATCCCGCTGGTCTCGGCGGCGATGGACACGGTGACCGAAGGGGCGTTGGCGATCGCAATGGCCCAGGCCGGCGGCCTCGGCGTCATCCATCGCAATCTGCCGATAGACCAGCAGGCCGCCGAGGTGCGCAAGGTCAAGAAATTCGAGGCCGGGATGGTGGTCAACCCGGTGACCATCCACCCCGACGAGACGTTGGCCGATGCGCTCAAGCTGATGGCCGATTTCCGCATTTCCGGCATCCCGGTGGTCCAGAGCGGCGGCAAGCTTGTCGGTATCCTGACCAACCGCGACGTGCGCTTCGCCAGCGACCCGCGCCAGCGGGTCAGCGAGCTGATGACCCACAAGAACCTCGTCACCGTGCGCGAGGGGGTCGGCCGCGACGAGGCCAAGCGGCTGCTGCACCAGTACCGTATCGAAAAGCTGCTGGTGGTCGACGATGCCTATCGCTGCACCGGCCTCATCACGGTCAAGGATATCGAAAAGGCGCAGCTCTACCCCAATGCCACCAAGGACGAGCATGGCCGCCTGCGGGTCGCTGCCGCCGCCGGCACCGGCAAGGGCGAATTGGAACGGGCCGAGGCGCTGTTCGACGCCGGGGTCGACATCATGGTCGTCGACACCGCGCACGGCCATTCGGGCCGGGTGCTGGAGGCGGTCAAGGACATCCGCAAGATGTCGAACTACACCCAGGTCATTGTCGGCAACGTCGCGACCGCCGAGGGGGCCCGGGCGGTGATCGAGGCCGGGGCCGATGCGGTGAAGGTCGGCATTGGGCCGGGCTCGATCTGTACCACCCGCATGGTCGCCGGGGTCGGGGTGCCGCAATTCACCGCGATCACCGACGCGGTCGAGGAGTGCCGCAAGCACGGCGTGCCGGTGATCGCCGATGGCGGCATCAAGTTTTCCGGCGACCTGGCCAAGGCGATTGCCGCCGGCGCCGATTGCGCGATGCTGGGCTCACTGTTCGCCGGGACCGACGAAAGCCCGGGCGAGGTGTTCCTCTACCAGGGCCGCAGCTACAAGTACTATCGCGGCATGGGCTCGATCGGGGCGATGGCGCGGGGCTCTGCCGACCGCTATTTCCAGCAGGAGGTCACCGACACGCTAAAGCTGGTGCCCGAAGGGGTCGAGGGCCGCGTACCGCACAAGGGCCCGGTCGGCAACATCATCCACCAGCTCATCGGCGGGCTCAAGGCGGCGATGGGCTATACCGGCAACCGCACGATCGCGGAGATGCAGCAGAACTGCAATTTCGTGCGCATCACCGGCGCCGGCCTGCGCGAAAGCCACGTCCACGACATCGCCATCATGCGCGAAGCACCGAACTACCGGCAGGACATGTGATCCAGGTGTCATTGCGAGCGCAGCGAGGCAATCTCCTTCCGCCTCGGCCCGCTACTGCGGGAAGCTTCGTCACCCCCGGCTCGTCGCGATGACGGTGCGTCGAGTGTGACCCCCGGAGCGCGCATCGCCGCCGCCATCGACATCCTCGCCGCGATCGAGAGCGGCCAACGCCCGGCGGACGACGTCACCGCCGAGTATTTCCGCCGCCGCCGCTATATCGGATCGAAAGATCGGGCGCAGGTATCGCGCCACATATACACCGTGCTGCGCCACCGCGCCGTGCTCGACTGGTGGGTCGAGCGCGCCGGCAAAGGCGGCATCGCTCCGGCGGCGCGCACCCGGATAATGGCGGCGCTGCTGGTCGCCGAAGGCGAAGAGGCGGGCGAAATCGTCGGCAGTTTCGATGGCGGCCGCTTTCGCCCCGCCGCGCTATCGCCGGTCGAGGATCGCCTGGTGCACGCGCTTGCCGGGCGCAGCCTGCGCCACCCGGCCATGCCGCGGGCGGTCGCCAACGATCTGCCCGACTGGCTCCTGCCGCATCTCGAAGCGATCTATGGCGAGCGGCTGGAAGAGGAGATGGCCGGGCTCAATGCGTCGGCGCCGACCGACCTGCGCGTCAATCTGCTGAAAACCGACCGCGACGGCGCGCGCCGTGCGCTCGCTGCCGAGCATGTCCGCGCCGAGCCGACCCCGTGGTCGCCGACCGGATTGCGCCTCGCCGCACGGGTGCCGCTGTCGGGGCTTGCCGCGTTCAAGGACGGCCTCATCGAGGTCCAGGACGAGGGCTCGCAGCTCGCGGCGCTGCTGGTCGGCGCCAGGCCCGGCATGCGGGTGGTCGATTTCTGCGCCGGGGCCGGCGGCAAGACCCTGGCCCTGGCGGCGGCGATGAACAATCGCGGCAAGCTCGTCGCCTGCGACACCGCCGCGTGGCGGCTCGACCGCTCGGGCATACGGCTGCGCCGCGCCGGCGCCAGCAATGTCGAACGCCGTGCGCTGACAAGCGAGCGCGATCCCTGGGTCAAGCGCCATGCCGCCAGCTTTGACCGGGTGCTGGTCGACGCGCCCTGCCTTGGCATCGGCTCCTGGCGGCGCAACCCGGATGCCAAATGGCGCTCCACCCCGACCGACCTTGCCGAGCTGCAAATCCGCCAGCACGACATCCTGGCGAGCGCAGCGCGGCTCGTGAAGCCGGGCGGGCGGCTCGTCTATGTCACCTGCTCGCTGCTGCGCGAGGAGGACGAGGCGCAGGCCGAGCGTTTCCTCGAAGAGACGCCGGACTTTGTGCCCTACTCCGCCGCGCGGGCCTGGGACGAGGCGATCGGCGGCCCCTGCCCCGCCGGCTTGACGAACCCCGGCGGCGACTACCTCCGCCTGACCCCGGCGCAGCACGGCACCGACGGATTTTTTGTCGCCCTGTTCGAACGCAAGCCAAAGCCTGCGCAAAACAGCCTCCAGCCCTGCCCTTCCCCGCGGGAGGAGCAAGCGGAGCCGCACGACGGCTTGGAGGGGATTGCCGGCGCCCCTACCGACGAGTCGGATAAATCCGCATGACAGACCGCATCCTCATTCTCGATTTCGGCAGCCAGGTCACCCAGCTGATTGCCCGGCGGGTGCGCGAAAACGGCGTTTATTGCGAGATCCACCCGTTCACGATGGCCGACGACAAGATCCGCACGTTCGCCCCGCGCGGGATCATCCTGTCAGG
>DASQGR010000146.1:0-8275 GCA_035632515.1 Allostellaceae bacterium
GATCGCTTGCGCGGCGATCTGGCTCGCGAAGTGCCGGGTTTGATCGTCGATGCGGCCGATGGCGAACGCAGGTGGATCGCCGCAACCAAGGCGGCAATTGCCGCTGCCGGCCAGACGATTGCCAAGCCGCAGCTCCTCGTCGTGGTCGACCGCAACCCCGCCGTTCAGGAAATGCGGATTGTTCTGGCCCGTCCGTCGGGCGCCTGGAAAAGCCTCGGCGGTACCAAGGTGTCCAGCGGCCAAGCGGGGCGCCGGGGCTACTTTTTGACGCCAACGGGGGTCTTTCTGCACACCGATGCGATCGTCGATTGGCGGGCCGAGGGCACATTCAACGCGCGGCACATTCGCGGCCTCGGGTTGAAAGGCATGCGAGTTTGGGATTTCGGTTGGCAGCAAGCACAGGCGGGCTGGGGATCGGAAGATCGAAACGACATCCGCTTGCTGCTGCACGCGACGGACCCCGACTATCTCGAGCAGCGGCTTGGGCGTCCCGCCTCGAAAGGATGCGTGCGCATCCCCGCCCCGATGAACGTCTTTCTCGATCGCCATGGCGTGCTCGACGCGGACTACGAGCGCGCCGCCAAGGCGGATAGCCGATATGAGGCTCTGCTCTTGCCCGATCGTACCCCGACGCCGCTCGCCGGCAACGCGATGGTCGTGATCGACACTGCCGAAACGCACTGATTACGCCCGCGAGAACTCGTTTTTCGTATGGCCGGCTGAACCCGCCGGCGCATTTTTTCGTCCTTGACCTGCATCAATTCGCCACCCGCCGCCGCGGCATAGGCTGAACATCGCAGCGGAAAGCGGCCGCGCAGCGCGGCCCTGCCCTGCATCAGTCGGTCCGGAGGGCATTATGAGCAACGTGGCGGTCCTGGATACTTCCGTCCAACGCACCCACGAGTGGCTGCACGAGATAGAACGCGAACTCGGCTTCGGCAACGAGCGTGCCGCCTACGCGGCGCTGCGTGCGACCTTGCATGCGCTGCGCGACCGTCTCCCGGTCGAGCTCGTGGCTCATTTCGGGGCCGGGCTGCCGATGCTGGTGCGGGGCATCTATTACGACGGGTGGCACCCATCCGCTGCTCGGCTGAAGGCGGCGCATGCGGAGGATTTTGTCGCGTCGATGCTGCGCGAGCTGCGCGGCCATGACGAACTGCAAAATGCGGAGCAGGTGGCCGTGAAGGTGATGCGCGTCATCGACCAGCGGCTCGAATCGGGGCAGATCGATCATGTCTTTGACGCGTGGCCGAAGCAGGTGCGCGAGTTGTGGCGGGATGCGTCGCAGGGAAAAGGCGCCCCATGACGCTCTCGGCCGCTCAGCCGGATCGGACCCTTCCGGATCGGGCCCTTCCGGATCGGGCCCTTAATGTCGCCATCGGGCCAATGGGGCTCGGGGGCGTACTGGGATTGCCGGAAACCCCCGCGGCCGTCATCGTGTTTGCCCATGGCAGCGGCAGCGGCCGCTTCAGCCCGCGCAACAATTTCGTCGCCCGGGCACTGCGTGAGGCCGGTTTCGCCACCCTTCTGCTCGACTTGCTGACGGAGGAGGAGGCGCAGGACCGCGCCAACGTGTTCGACATCCCGCTTCTCGCCGAGCGATTGTTGCTGGCAACGGCGTGGGTCAAGCAACAACCCGATCTGGCGGTGCTGCCGGTGTGTTACTTCGGCGCCAGCACGGGCGCGGCCGCGGCGCTGGTCGCCGCGGCGTCCGCGGCCTCGCCGGTCGCCGCAATCGTCTCGCGTGGCGGGCGGCCCGACCTCGCCGGGGCCGACCTAAGTAATGTGAGGGCGCCGACATTGCTGATCGTCGGCGGGGCCGACCCGGCCGTGCTGGATCTCAACCGAACAGCGCTCGCCGAGCTGCGGTGTGAAAAGCATCTCGTCGTCGTGCCGGGCGCTACACACCTCTTCGAAGAACCCGGCGCCCTCGAACAGGTAACCGGCCTGGCGAGCAGCTGGTTCAACACGCACCTGCCGCGGGCGGCGGCGTGATGTTCCGCAACCGCACCGACGCAGGGCGGCAGCTCGCCGAAAAGCTCCAGCACTTGAAGGGCCACCACCCGGTCGTGCTTGCCCTGCCGCGCGGCGGGGTGCCCGTCGGGTTCGAGATCGCTCGCGCACTCGGCGCGCCGCTCGACATCGTGCTGGTGCGCAAGATCGGCGTGCCGTGGCAGCCCGAATTGGCGCTCGGCGCGATCACCGACGGCGACGATCCGGAAGTCTTTATCGACCGGAACCTGGCCACTGGACTGGCAATCTCCGAGGACTACATCAAGAAGGAGACCGCGCGGCAGCTTGACGAGCTGGAGCGGCGGCGACGCCACTATCGCGCCGGCCGGGCGCCGCTCGACATCGCGGGCCGCACTGCGATCGTCGTCGATGACGGAATCGCAACGGGCGCGACGATGCGGGTCGCGCTGCAGGCGACGCGACGGCGGAACCCGGCGCGGCTCGTCCTTGCCACCCCCGTTGCCGCCGCAGAGACAATTGCGCGGCTGCGGCCGGAGGCCGACGAGGTTGTTTGTGTCGACACCCCCGACGGGCTCGGCGCCATCGGCTTTTGCTATCACGACTTCCGCCAGGTGAGCGACGCGGAGGTCGTCGCCATTCTTGCCCGCGCCGGAGAGGGGGCCGAAGGCGGGCCTGTTGCCGGCCAGCGTTCGAAGGACAAGCCGTGATGACACGACAAGCAACAGGCCTGGGGACGATCGCGGGTGGCGCCGTCGCCGCCGGGCTGGATGAGCCGTTTGAGGCGCAGGCCGAAGGTGTCCTCGTCGTCCGCTGACGCGGCGGGTGCAGCCTCACACTGGGGATAAAGAATGGACCTCGGTCCAACCGCGCTGCTGACCGACCTTTATCAGCTCAATATGCTGACCGCCTACCGCGATCACGGGATGACGGACATCGCGGTGTTCGAGTTGTTCGTGCGCAAATTGCCGATGCGGCGCGGGTTCCTGATGGCGGCCGGCCTGGAACAGGCGCTTTGCCATCTCGAAACCCTCGCATTCTCCGAAGCGGATATTGCGAGGCTGCGTGGTTTCGGCGGCTACTCCGAGCCTTTTCTCGATTATCTCTCGGCCCTGCGCTTCACCGGCGATGTCGATGCGCTGCCCGAGGGCACGGTCTTTTTCGCGGACGAACCGGTACTGCGCGTCGTCGCCCCGCTGCCCGAGGCCCAGCTGGTCGAGACCCGGCTGATCAACCTCATTCATTTCGAGACGGTGATCGCCTCCAAGGCGGCGCGGCAGGTCTTGGCCGCCCAAGGCAAGCCCCTGATCGATTTCGGGTTGCGGCGGGCGCATGGGGCCGAAGCCGGAATGCTGGCAGCGCGGGCAAGCTACATCGCCGGCTTTGCCGGCACGGCGACGCTCGCTGCCGGGATCGAATTCGGCATTCCGGTCAAGGGCACGATGGCCCATTCCTTCATCCAGGCGCATGACGACGAGATCGAAGCGTTCGAGCACTTCGCGCGTTCGCGGCCGCGCGATCTGGTCTTGCTGATCGACACCTACGACACCGAGCGCGGTGCCCACCGGGTGGCCGAACTGGCGCATCGGCTGGCGGCCGAGGGCATCGTCGTCTCGGGGGTAAGGATCGACAGCGGCGATCTCGGCGAGGACGCCCGCAAGGTGCGCGGCATTCTCGACGATGCCGGCCTGCCGGACGTGACGATTGTCGCCAGCGGCGGGCTCGACGAAGACGAACTGCTGGCATTGAGGAACGCGCCGATCGACGCGTTCGGCGTCGGCACCAGCCTGACCACGTCATCCGACGCGCCGGCTCTCGATTGCGCCTATAAATTACAGGAATACGCCGGCACTCCGCGGCGCAAGCGCTCGCAGGGCAAAGCGACCTGGCCCGGCCGCAAGCAGGTGTGGCGGTCCTATGCGGCGAGCGGGGAATTCGCCGGCGACCGCATCATGCTGGCAGACGAAAGCGGCGATGGCCGGGCACTGTTGCGGCCGGCAATGCGCGGCGGCAAGAGAGTCGCGCCGGCGGCGTCAATCCGACAGATCCGGGACTACGCTCGCGATCAGCTCGCGCGACTGCCGGCGCCTTTCAGGCGGTTGGAGCCGTCCAGCTACCCTGTCGAGATTTCCGAAAACCTGCGCAACCTCGCGTCCGAGTTCGACCGCAAGGAAAGCGCGGCATCCGCCCCCCGGCGGTGATCGGGGCATGCCGGACGCCGCCGCAAGGTCTGCCGGGGGCTGCGAAGACGACGCGCCGATCGATGCGGCGCTGGCGGACAAGGTCCGCTTTCTCAGCGATCCGAGCAGTTACCCAGATAGTCACCCGGGGGATGAGGGCCGGGTCGAGGTAATGGAGACGCATTTTTCCTGGGTGTTTCTGACCGGTTCGCATGCCTTCAAGCTGAAGAAACCGGCCTGCGGTGCAGGCTTCGACTTCCGATCGATCCAGGCGCGACGGCGCAATGCGGTAGCCGAAATACGGCTCAACCGCCGGCTGGCGCCCAAGGTCTATCTGGGGATCGTCGCACTGACGCGGAACCCGAGCGGCCGGCTGCAACTGGGTGGTGACGGCGCGCCGGTCGACTGGCTGGTCAAGATGGTTCGGCTCGAGGCCGGTCACATGCTGGACCAGCGCTTCGCCGGCGGCCATTGGCACTACGCGGAACTGGAAGCGGTGGCGTATCGTCTCGCCAGCTTCTTCGCCAGCGCGCGGCGGGCGGCCTTGGCGCCGCCGGCACAAATCGTGCAGGTCCGGGGCGAGCTGCGTCGTGCCCGCGCCGCGTTCGTGGAGGTGGCCGAGCCGGCTTTGTGGTGCCTGGCGGCACCGGTGTTGCGGAACCTCGACGCGTTCATGGTGCGCCGTTCCCGCCTGCTTCGGCGGCGCGTCGAAGACCGGCGACTGGTCGACGGCCACGGCGATCTGCGCCCGGAGCATGTCTATCTGAAAGGCGTGCCGCAAATCATCGATTGCCTCGAGTTCCGCTCCGACTTGCGGCGGCTCGATCCGGTCTGCGAGATCGCCTTTCTTGCTCTCGAATGCAGTCGGCTCGGCGCATCGCCGCTGAAGTCCCGGCTGATCCGCCGCTACCGGCGCCGCACGGGCGACATGCCGCCGGCGGTGCTCGTCGCGTTCTACACGGCGCTGAATGCGGTGGTGCGTGCCCGGCTCGCCGTCGAGCATATTGCCGAGCCGGGAACACGAACCCGGGAGGACTGGATCGATCGCGCCGCGTCTTACCTGGCAATCGCCGCGTCACAGCACCAGCAGCTTTCTCGCTGATCGGGGCCAACCCGTCCCGGAAGCCGGTCGGTGACTTGAATATGGTCTCCCCTCTAATGGTGGTGCAGCACCACGCGCCCGCGCACCTTTCCGCCGCTCTTCAAGTCGCTCAGCGCCGCGCTCGCCTGGTCGGCGGGCCGGGTTTCGATCGGGATCGGCGGGATCTTGCCGGCGCGAACCAGCGCGAGCAACTCCCTCAAATCCTCGAGCGTTCCGACATAGGAGCCTTCAATCGTCATCATCTTGAACGGGAAGAGCACGGTCGAGATCGGATTGGCGCCGCCATAGAGCCCGACCATGACGAGCTTGCCGCCCTTGCGCAGGATATTGACGCCGAATTCCATCGTCCGGGGGGAGCCGACAAAGTCGATCGCCGCGGCGGCGCCTCCGCCGGTCGCCTCCATGACCTGCTTTACCGCATCGGGCGCGGCGTTATCGATGGTCGCGACCGCGCCCATCTGGCGGGCATGCGCCCGCTTCTGGGCATCGATGTCAGCAACGATGACCTTGCCCGCGACCGCGGCCGGGGCGATGTGCACCGCGCTGCCGCCGACGCCGCCCGCGCCGATGATCACCAGATGATCGTCGGGGCCAAGATGGCTGCGGGTCTTTTTCAGCGCCGAAAAGGCGGTGATGCCGGAGCAGGTGTAGGTCGCGGCAAGCCCCTGGGGGATGCCGTCATGCGGCAGCAGGTAGCGGCCGTGGGGCACGATGACATGCGTGCCATAGCCGCCGGCACGCCGCGTGCCGAGCGTGCGGGGATTGAGGCAGAGCAGTTCCTCGCCCTTGCGGCACACCGCGCACTCGCCACAGCCGATCCACGGGTAGGCCACCACCTTGTCGCCGACCTTGACCCCCGATGCCTGCGGCCCGAGCGCCACCACCTCGCCGGCGATCTCGTGCCCCATCGTGAACGGCAGGTGCACGCCGCGCGACTCGAGCGAAATCTGCTTGCCGTCGCCGAGATCGAAATGTCCGTCCCAGATATGCACGTCGCTGTGGCAGACACCCGCTGCTTCGACGCGCAACAGGACCTCTTCGCCTGCGGGCACGGGATCCGGATAGTCCCGCGCTTCGAGCGGCTTTCCCCATTCCACGATCTGCATCGCACGCATGCTGGCGTCCTCCGATAGCCGGGAGGAGGTTTTAACCGACATTGGTCGGATGGTCGATTGGGCCGCACCCAGTGGTCCTCGTCGGATCTGCCGGTTCCTCAGCCCTTGATGGCGGCGACGATGCCGGCAGCGATAACATTGGCGCCGATGCTGGCCAGGATCGGCAGCATGTAGCTGTGGCTGAGATCGAAGGCGAAGCCGGCAGCGCTGGGCCCGATCAGGGTGCCGAACGCCACGCTGGTATAGAGAATGCCGATGATGCCGCTGACATTGCGTCCGCCGAAATAGTCCATAACGACAGCCGGAAGCACCGCGACCCAGCCGCCGTAAAACACGCCATAAACAAAAGCGAACGCAGCAAGGCCCCACAGGCCCGTCGACATCGCCCAAATGACCAGCGCCAATGCCATGCCGAGAAACATCGCCACGAGCGCGGACCGGCGACCCATCCGATCGGCCATGCCGCCGAGAAAGAAGCGCCCGGCGGTGCTCCCGATGCCGATCACGCCGAGAAGGAGGATGGCGGCGGAGCGTTCGACGTTGTGGTCGATCGCATAAGGGGCGAGGTGGACGAACGGGATAAACACGCCGAACGAACACACCAGGCAGGCGGCGTAGAGCGCGACGAAGCTCGGCGATCTTACCGCCTCGCCGATGGCGGCCCCCGGCGCCTGCATCGGCGAGGCTTGCGAAGGCGGCGCATCGCCATCGGGCGCCAGGCCGCGACCGCGCGGATCGTTTTCGATCGGCAGCGCCATCCATGTGCCGACGACCGCGACGAAGACGCCGAGGATGAGATAAGCCTCGCGCCAGCCGGCCGCCGCAATGAGGAACGAGGCGAAGGGCGGCATGACCAGCGTGCCGACGCCAATCCCGCTGACCGCCAGGCCCGACGCAAATCCGCGTTGCCGGGTGAACCATCGCTGCACGGCGCCCACGGCGGGAACATAGGAGCAGCCGACGCCAAGACCGACGCCAAGCCCATATGCCGCGTAGACTTCAGCCAGGTTGCGGGCAGCGCTTGCGGCAGCCAGGCCGGTCGCGATCAGAACCGTGCCGATCACGACGAGCCGGCGAGAGCCCCACCGATCAGCCAGCGGGCCGCTGACGATGCCGAGCCCAAAATAAAGAAATCCGGCCAGCGAAAAGACAAGGGAAACCGAGCCGCGCGAGGCGGCGAAATCCTTCTGCAAGGCCGCGACAAAGGCGCTGAACGTGTAAGCGCTGCCAAAACCCACAAAGGTGACGGCAAAAGCGGCCGCGACGACAAACCAACCGTAGAACAACCGCGGCTTCGACAATGCTGAACTACTGCTTACGACGGCCTCCGTCTCCTGGCTTCCCGCCCACGACCGCCGCAGGATCGCCGGCACTCGCAAGGTCGTAATCTCGGGACGGGCCCGGCCGCCGTCCACCTGGTTTGGTTCGTCCCTGAACGAAGCGTCGGGTGCTTGGCGTGATATACCCTTCTATTATTGACGAAGTGTTTGGATAACACGGCGTCTAGTTGCCGGGTTTCCAGCTGCGGAGTTTTGGGACGCGGCGTCGAAGTTCATCCACCGTTCGTGCTCGATAAACCGCTCAGCCAGCAGGTCGATAAAGGCGCGTACCTTTGCCGCCAGATGGCGCCGATGCGGGTAGATCGCATGGATTCCAAACTCGGGCAGGCGAAAATCGGTGAGCAGCGGGACGACGTCGGGGGTGGCAAAGGGCCAGTCGTCGCCGAACGGGGCGTGCGGGCTTGCCGCGCTGCAGACCGTGCTCGAAGAGGGGAACAAGGACGACTGGTTCGGCTCGCCCTTCATCGTGCGTCTGTTGATCGTCGCCGGCATGTCGCTCGCACTGTTCGTGTGGATCGATCGTTGCCGTCGGCCTCGGCCTGTTTGCCGCGAGCAACTCCATGAACA
>DASQGR010000147.1:0-9903 GCA_035632515.1 Allostellaceae bacterium
GCACGGCCACGACGCGGCGATCTCGATCGACAAGTACTGCCACGGCGAGAATGTCGACGAGCGGCCAGCCCCGGGGGTCACGCTGGTCAGCCAGAAGATGGGCATCCACGAGTGGAGCTACGACAACGACATCTCCAACGACCTGCGCTACAAGGTGCCGTTGCGTGACACCTCGGTCGCGCTGAAGGACATCAGGGTCGAGGTCGAGCTTGGTTATGACGAAAAGCTCGGCTACCTCGAAGCCGAGCGCTGCCTCAATTGCGATATCCAGACCGTATTCACCGGGCCGCTCTGCATCGAATGCGACGCCTGTGTCGACATCTGCCCGGTCGATTGCATCACCTTCACCGACAACGGCGAAGAGGCCGAGCTGCGCACCCGGCTTAGCGCTCCGGCAACCAATTTGACGCAGGATCTCTACATCGGCAACTCGCTGAAAACCGGACGGATCATGGTGAAGGACGAAGACGTCTGCCTGCATTGCGGGCTATGTGCGGAGCGGTGCCCGACCGGCGCCTGGGACATGCGCAAATTTCTCATCGACATCACACAGGCTGGCCCGGCATGCCAAAGCCGATAGAAGCGACGAACGATTTCGTCGTCAAATTCGCCAACGTCAACGGTTCGGGTTCGGCGAGCGCCAACGCGCTGTTCGCCAAGTCGGTGCTGCGGATGGGCATCCCGGCGAGCTCGCGCAACATCTTCCCCTCGAATATCCAGGGCCTGCCGACCTGGTACGAAGTGCGGATCTGCGATGCCGGCCATCTCGGGCGCCGCGGCGGCGTCGACATGATGGTGGCGATGAACCCGCAGACCTGGGACGAGGACATCGCCGAAATCGAGCCGGGCGGCTACCTGCTCTACGATTCGACGCGCGACCTGCCGCAATCGAGGTTCCGCGACGACATCAACGTCATCGGCGCGCCGCTGACCGAGATCTGCAATCGCACCTATTCCGACATGCGGCAGCGGCAGCTGTTCAAGAACGTGATCTATCTCGGCGTTCTGTCAGCCTTGCTCGACATGGACCCGGCTGCGACCGAAACGTTGATCGGCGAGCAGTTCAAGGGCCGCGAAGCGCTGATCAAGGCCAACCTCAACGCTCTGCATCTCGGCCGCGACTGGGCGCTTGCCGAGCTCAAATGCCCGCTTGGGATCAGGCTCAGAAAGTCGGACAGGGTCGGCAACTCCATCTTCGTCAACGGCAACGACACCGCCGCGCTGGGTGCGGTCTATGGCGGGGCGACGGTGTGCGCGTGGTATCCGATCACCCCCTCCTCCTCGCTTGCCGAGGCGTTTTCCGCCCATTGCTTCCGCTATCGCCGCGACAGCGAAGGCAAGCACAAATTCGCGATCATCCAGGCCGAAGATGAGCTGGCGTCGATCGGCATGGTCGTGGGCGCCGCCTGGAACGGTGCCCGCGCCTTCACCGCAACCTCGGGTCCCGGCATCTCGCTGATGCAGGAATTCATCGGCCTGGCCTATTTCGCCGAGATCCCGGCGGTGATCTTCGACATCCAGCGCGGCAGCCCGTCCACCGGCATGCCGACCCGCACGCAGCAGGCCGACATCCTGTCTTGCGCCTATGCCTCGCACGGCGACACCAAGCATGTGCTGATCTTTCCGAAGGATCCGCACGAGGCGTTCACCATGGCCGCCGACTCGCTCGACCTCGCCGACCGCCTGCAGACGCCGATCTTTGTGATGCTCGATCTCGATATCGGCATGAACGACTGGCTGGTGCCGCCGCTCGAATGGGATCCGGCGCGCACCTTCGACCGCGGCAAGGTGATGACCGCCGAGCAGCTCGAAGCCGGGGTCGAATTCGGCCGCTATCTCGACGTCGACGGCGACGGCATCCCTTATCGCACGCTGCCGGGAACGCATCCGAAGCGCGGGGCTTTCTTCACCCGCGGCACCAGCAAGGACCGTTACGCCCGCTACAGCGAAGAGGGCCACGATTACGTCGACAATATGCAGCGCCTGTTGCGCAAGTTCGAGACGGCCAAGCGTCTGGTCCCCCAGCCGGAGAAGCGCGCCGCGTCCGAGCCGACAAAGTTCGGCGTGCTCTATTTCGGCTCGACCACGGTCGCGATGGAGGAAGCGTTTGCGGCACTCGAGGCGCGCGGCGTCCATCTCGACGCGATGCGCATTCGCGGCTTTCCCTTCGCCGACGAGGTGGCGGACTTCATCGCCGACCACGAACGCGTCTTTGTCGTCGAGCAGAACCGCGATGCACAGATGCGCACGCTGCTCACCACCGAGCTCGAGATCGATCCGGCCCGGCTCGTCCCCATCCTGCATTACGACGGAACACCGATCACCGCGCGGTTCATCGTCAAGGCGATCGCCGACATGGTTTCCGTCGTTACCCTCGCCCCGTTGCGGAAAGCCCGTAGCTGATGACCTACATCACCAAGCCCAAGCTCCATCACCCCAAGCTGCCGACCAATGAGCTCGGCTATACCCATCGCGACTATGAGGGCTCGATATCGACGCTGTGCGCCGGCTGCGGGCACGACTCGATCAGCGCCGCGATCATCCAGGCGTGCTTTGAGTTGAGCCTGCCGCCGCATCGCATCGCCAAGCTGTCGGGCATCGGCTGCTCGTCAAAGACGCCGACCTACTTCCTCGGCCAGTCGCATGGGTTCAACAGCGTGCATGGCCGCATGCCCTCGGTGCTGACCGGAGCCAACCTTGCCAACCGCGACCTCGTTTACCTCGGCGTTTCCGGCGACGGGGACAGCGCATCGATCGGTCTCGGGCAGTTTGCCCATTGCCTCCGCCGCGCCGTCAACATGGTCTATATCGTCGAAAACAACGGCGTGTACGGGCTGACCAAGGGTCAATTCTCGGCCACCGCCGACAAAGGCTCCAAGACCCGCCGCGGCCCGGTCAACAACGATTCGCCGATCGATCTCGTCGGTCTCGCGTTGCAGCTGGGCGCCAGCTATGTCGCGCGCAGCTTTTCCGGCGACAAGCACCAGCTCGTGCCGTTGATCAAGGGCGCGATCGAACACCGGGGCGCCGCCTTCATCGATGTCGTTTCGCCTTGTGTCGCCTTCAACAACAACCCGGAATCGACCAAGAGTTACGAATACGTCCGCAGCCACAACGAGGCGGTGAACAGTCTCGACTTTATGGTCGGGCGCGAGGCGATCACCGCCGACTACGCGCCGGGCACGGTCGAGACCGTGGTGCAGCACGACGGCTCGGTGTTGCGGCTCCATAAGCTCGCGCTTGACTACGACCCGACCGACCGGGTCGACGCGCTGACCTATCTGCAGCAGCACCACGCGGCCGGCGAGGTCGTTACCGGCCTGCTCTTTGTCGAGAGCGACCACGGTGATTTGCACCATTTTCTCGAAACCGTCGATACGCCGCTCAACGATCTCGGCGAAGCTGCGCTCTGCCCCGGCGGAGACATCCTCGCCAAATACAACGGCGCGCATCGGTAGTTTTGTTCGTCATTGCGAGGCGCCAAGGGCGCCGCGGCACTCTCGCGACATAAAACCGCCCGGCCGGTATGAGATTGCTTCGCTGCGCTCGCAATGACGCTCGTCAGGCCAACGAAAACCCGCCTGCCAGCGGATCTCTTGCATCGACGAAGATCGTGTTGAGCCCGTGCATGCGGGCCCAGCCGGCGACGCTGGGTACGATCGCGGCATGGTTGGCGACCTTCGCCACCGCCTCGACCCGCCCGTCGAACAGCGTGCCGATGATGCTTTCGTGGATGAAGGTGTCGCCGACCGCGAGGCGACCCTTGGCAGCGAGCTGCGCCATCCGCGCCGAGGTGCCGGTGCCGCACGGCGAACGGTCGATCGCACGGTCGCCATAGAACACTGCGTTGCGCGCATGTGCCTTGGGATCGCGCGCCGCGCCGGTCCATTGCACATGGCTGACGCCGCCGATCGTCGGATCGACGGGGTGTACGACGCTCACCGCCTGATTGACGGCACGCCGCAACACCGGGCTCCAGCGCAGCAGCCAGTCGACCGACACGCCCTCGAGCCCCGGAAAATTCCGCTGCGGCTCGACAATTGCGTAGAAATTGCCGCCATACGCGATGTCGAGGACGACCTCGCCCAGCCCGTCGACCGCGACCGCCACATCCGCCATCACCAGATAGCTTGGCACGTTGCGCAACCGCACGCTGTCGACATGCGCCCCGTTGCGGACAAAGCTCGCGGTCACTCGCCCCGCCGGCGCGTCCAGCGCAACGACCCCCTCCTCGCGCGGCATGATCAGGCCCTGTTCGAGGGCAAACGTCACGCTGCCGATCGTGCCGTGACCGCACATCGGCAGGCAGCCAGTCACCTCGATGTAGAGAATCGCGATGTCGCAATCGGGTCGCTGCGGCGGGTAAAGGATCGCGCCCGACATGATGTCGTGTCCGCGCGGCTCGAACATCAGCGAGCGCCGCACCCAATCGAAGCGGGCAATGAAATCCTGCCGCTGCTCGCTCATGGTGGCGCCGCGCAGCAACGGTCCGCCGCCGATCACCAGCCGTACCGGATTGCCGCAGGTATGGCCGTCGATGCAGGAAAAGATGTGGTTGCCGGGTGGCACCCCGCCGGCGGCGCTCATTGTCGCGGCATCAGTTGGGATACGTCGTCGGCACTTCGATCGGTACGCAATTGCGCCGGCCGGCCATCAGGCAATCCTCGATCAGCGACTTCTCGCGCAACGCCCGCACCAGCATTACGCCGGCGATCGCCAGGATCAGGATGACGATCAGCCCCATCGACGCGTTGGTGCGCCGGGCCTCGCCCTCTTCGATGTCGCTTTGGCGCAGCATCGGAATGTCCTCGCGACCGAACCCGGGTAACCAACCGCGCAACCAACTGGGCAACCAACCGGGAACCAACCGGCCGCGGCCCAACATAGCGCCTTTGCCCGCCCCGCGTCATCGTCGTCCTGCCGACGCCGATTGCGGCGCCTCCGGCTCTGCGCTATTCACCGGGGTCACACCGCAAGAGGATCTCCCGGCATGGCACAGCCCGGCCCGCTTTCCGGCATCACCATCGTCGATTTGTCCCGTATTCTCGCGGGCCCGTACTGCACAATGCTGCTTGCCGAATTGGGCGCCCGAGTGATCAAGGTCGAGGCGCCGGGCGGCGGCGACGATGCCCGCCAGTACGGCCCCTTTACCAACGGCAAGTCGACCTACTTCGCCTCGGTCAACCGCGGCAAGGAATCGATCGCCCTTGACCTTAAGGCGCCCGGCGACCGCGAGATTTTCGAGCGTCTTCTCGACAAGGCCGACGCCATTGTCGAGAATTTTCGGCCGGGCACGATGGAGCGTCTGGGCTATGGCTGGGAAACGCTGCATCCGCGCTACCCGCGGCTGATCTATGCCGCCGCCTCCGGGTTCGGGCACACCGGGCCGTTCTCGCATTATCCGTCCTACGACATGGTGGTGCAGGGCCTCGGCGGGATCATGAGCATCACCGGCCATCCTGGCATGCCGCTGCCGCGGATCGGCACCTCGATCGGCGACCTTGCCGGCGGGCTCTACACAACGATCGCGCTCAACGCCGCGCTTCTGCACCGCGAACGCAGCGGCGAGGCGACCAAGGTCGACGTCGCGCTGTTCGACTGCCAGCTCGCGCTGCTGGAGAACGCGATCATGCGCTATACGACGACCGGCGAAATTCCCGGCCCGCTGGGGGCACGCCACCCGTCGATCACCCCGTTCGAGGCGTTCACCACCAAGGACGGCGATCTGATCATCGCCGCCGGCAATGACGGGTTGTGGGTCAAGCTGACCCAGGCGCTGGGACGCCCCGACCTCGCCGATAACCCGAACTACAAGACCAATCCGCTGCGCAATCAGCATCAGCCGCAATTGAAGGCCGAAATCGACGCCATCCTTTCGACCAACACCAGAGACCATTGGATTGCGGTGCTCGAAGCTGCCGGCATCCCGTGCGGGCCGGTCAATAATGTCGAGCAGGCGCTCGCCCACCCGCAGACCGAAGCCCGCAACATGCTGATTTCGGTCGACGATGCCACCACAGGGCCGCTCAAGCTCGCCGGCAATCCGATGAAGCTCTCCGCCTTCCCCGATCCGCCAACCCGCGCTCCCGCCCCGGACCTCGACGCCGACCGCGCCAAGATCCTGCGCGAACTGGGCATGTGAGGCGCAGCAGCGCGCCGGCCCGACGGTCGGCCATCGTGGGAGCGTCGGGCCGCCGACGTGGACAGCGGCGCGTCTGGCGACTTCTCGGACGCAGCCTCGCGGCCATTCTGCTGCTTTTCGTCGTGCTCGCTGGCGGCGGTTTTTTCGCTCTGCGCTCCTCGCTGCCGAAGATTGACGGGCGGATAGAGGTCGCCGGCCTGCACGGCGAGGTCACCATCGCCCGCGATGCCGATGGAGTGCCGACGATTACCGCCGCCGATGACGACGATGCGGCGTTCGGCCTCGGCTTCGTCCATGCCCAGGACCGGCTGTTCCAGATGGAGCTGCAGCGGCGCTACGGCGCCGGGCGGTTGGCCGAGCTGTTCGGCGAAGCCGCGGTGCCGATCGATACGCAGATGCGGGTGCTCGGCCTCTATCGCGCCGCCGAGGCGGCATTTCCCCAGCTTTCGCCGGCGGTGCAACGCGGGATCGAGGCCTATAGCGCCGGGATCAACGCCTACCTCACGAGCCGCAAATTTCTGCTGCCGCCGGAATTCCTGCTGCTGCGGTTCAAACCGGAGCCGTGGACGCCGGCAGATACGCTGGTTTGGGGCAAGCTGATGGATTTCCAGCTTGGCGGCAATTATCGCGGCGAGCTGTTGCGCGCCCGCCTGGCGCAGACGGTATCGGCCGATGACATGGCCTTCCTCTACCCCGATTATCCCAAGGATGCCCCGACCACGCTCGCGGCACTGACGCCGCTCTACCGCCGCTTGCCGCTGGCCGCTCTGTACGCAGCCCTGCCCCAGACGCTCGGCCCGCATTATGCTTCGAACAGCTGGGTCGTCGACGGCGCTCACAGCGCAAGCGGCAAGCCGCTTCTCGCCAACGACCCGCACCTTGCCTTCAACGCACCCGGCTTCTGGTATCTTGCGCGGCTCAAGACCCCCGGGCGCGAGATCGCCGGCGGCACCGTCGCCGGAACCCCGCTGGTCATCGTCGGCCACAACGACAAGATCGCCTGGGGTTTGAGCACCACTACCGCCGATATCGAGGATCTTTTCATCGAAAAGCTCGATCCCGGCGATCCCGACCGCTACATGACCCCCAACGGCAGCGCCGCCTTCGTCACGCGACAGGAGACGATCAAAGTGCGCGACGGTGCGTCCGTGACGCTGGCCGTGCGCAGCACCCGGCATGGGCCGGTCGTCTCCGACATGCTGCCGCCTCACACCTTTGATCCCGGCTATGTCGTGGCCCTCGCCGCGACCTTTCTCGACGGCAGCGACCGTAGCGCCGAAGCGCTGTGGGACATCGATCGCGCAACCGATTGGACCGGATTTCGCAACGCGCTGAAGAACCTAGCCGGCCCGCCGCAAAACATCGTCTACGCCGACACCGGCGGCACGATCGGGTTTATCGTGGCCGGCCGCATTCCCATCCGCAAGAACGGCAACGGCTGGCTGCCGATGCCGGGGTGGAGCGGCGACTACGACTGGGAGGGCTATGTCCCGTTCGACGAGCTGCCCCAGGCGACGAACCCGGCTTCCGGCCATTTCGTCACCGCCAACAACAAGATCGTGCCGGACACCTACCCCCATTTCATCAGCCGCGACTGGGACCTGCCCTATCGCGCCCAGCGGATCGACGAACTGCTCGCTGCGACGCCGCGCCAGACCCCTGAGGCCAGCGCGAAAATCCAGGCGGACACGCTGTCGATCATGGCCCGCCGGCTCGTGCCGCTGATGACCCGGATCGTCCCCTCGAACGACATGGCGCGCGAGGCCGACGAGCGGCTCCAGCAGTGGGATTTCCAGATGGACGCGGACAAGGTCGAGCCGCTGCTGTTCACCGCCTGGCTGCGCGCGTTTGCTCATTCGGTGTTGACCGCGCGGCTCGGTGACGCGGCCGCCGATTATTGGGATCTGAAGCCCTTGGTCATGGAGGCCGTGCTGACTCAGCGTCCGGATTGGTGCGAAGACCGCAAGCAGCCGGGCGTTGATACCTGCGATAGCCGCCTCGCTGCTTCGCTCGATGAGGCCCTGGAGCAATTGCGCCAGGCCTACGGCAACGACATGACCCAGTGGCAGTGGGGCCGCGCCCATATCGCCTATTTTCCCAACGCGGTGTTCGAGCGGGTGCCGTTGTTGCGCGACTGGCTTCGGGTGACGATCCCGTCGCCGGGGGGCTACGACACGCTTAACCGCGGCCCCAGCGTCATTCGCGACGAAGCGCACCCTTTCGAGCAGCGCTTTGGCGCAGGGCTGCGCACCATCACCGACCTGGGCGCGCCCGCCGAAGCGCGCATGATGATCGCGCCTGGACAATCGGGAAATCCGCTCTCACGGCACTATGCCGACCTGCTGACGCGCTGGCGCGCCTTCGACTGGCTTGTTCCGGGCCGGGCCCCGGCCAGCGCCACCCTTACTTTGGCGCCGGCGCCATGAACACATTGCCGGTTTCGCTCGCCGATATCCGCCGCGCCGAGACGGCGATCGCCGGGACGATCGGAAAAACGCCGCTGGTCGCGGCCGCGGTGCTCTCGGCCGCCGCCGGCTGCGAGGTCGCCCTCAAGCTCGAAACCCAGCATCCGACCGGCTCGTTCAAGGAGCGCGGCGCGCTCAACAAATTGCTGACCCTCGCCGCCGAAGAGCGCCGCGCCGGGGTGGTGGCGATGTCGGCCGGCAACCACGCCCAGGGTGTCGCCTATCATGCCCGTCGGCTGGGCATTCCGGCGACAATCGTGATGCCCGAGGGCACCCCCTTCACCAAGATCGACCGCACCGAGGCATTGGGTGCCACCGTGGTGCTGAAAGGCGACAGCCTGATCGCCGCCCGCCGCGCCGCCGACCAGCTGGTGCGCGAGCGCGGTCTCATCTCGGTCCACCCCTATGACGACCCGGCGGTGATTGCGGGCCAGGGCACGATCGCCCTCGAAATGCTTGCCGACCGTCCCGATCTCGACACGCTGATCGTGCCGATCGGCGGCGGCGGCCTGATCTCCGGCATCGCCGTCGCGGCCAAGGCGCTGAACCCCAAAATCGAGATTGTCGGCGTGCAATCCTCGCTGTACCCGTCGATGCGCGACGTATTGGAGGGCCGCGAGCCCGACATCGCCAGCGCCGGCGCGACGCTCGCCGAAGGCATC
Source organism: Allostellaceae bacterium (assembly GCA_035632515.1). Lineage (GTDB taxonomy): Bacteria > Pseudomonadota > Alphaproteobacteria > ATCC43930 > CGMCC-115725 > DATARH01. The sequence continues at coordinate 9,270 of DASQGR010000147.1, forward strand.
GCCGTCAAGGAACCGGGAAAGATTACCCGCCGCATCGTCGCCGCCCTCGTCGCCGACATTCTGCTCGCCGACGACGCCCAGATCGAAGCCGCGATCGAGCACCTGATCGACCGCGAGAAGTTGGTCGTCGAAGGGGCCGGCGCCGCCGGGATCGCGGCATTGCTGGCTAATGCCGAGCGGTTCCGCGACCGGCGCGTCGGCATCGTCATCACCGGCGGCAATATCGACGCGCGGCTGTTGGCTTCGATCCTGATGCGCGGGCTGGTGCGCGAAGGCCGTCTGGTGCGCCTGCGCTCAGAGCTGCCCGATGTACCGGGCGCGCTATCGCGGCTGTCGGGCGTGGTCGGCGGCCAGGGCGGCAACATCGTGGAGGTGCACCACCAGCGCCTGTTCCAGGATTTCTCGGTCAAGCGCGCCGAGCTCGATGTCGTGATCGAGACCCAGAACCGCCGCCATGTCGATACGATCGTCGCGGCGCTCATCGAGGCCGGTTTCCCGACCCAGCTCTTGTCGGCTAACGGCGAGCCGACCTGATCAGGCCCGCTGCCTAGGGTCTGTACTCAATTGATGGAATGTGCTTCAAGTCCCTGGGGAGGGTTTGGATCATGCCGGATAATTTTTGGTTGAGCGATGG
>DASQGR010000148.1:0-6285 GCA_035632515.1 Allostellaceae bacterium
ACCAGGGTGAGGAGGTCGGGAAGCGCTACATAGCCGGTGGCCCCGAACCAGAGGACTTTCCCGGCAACCACCCCCGAAAGGATCCAGGCCAAGCCGTCGCGCACCCACTGCACCGGGGCGCGGCGGTTTTCGTTTCGTGACCGCCGTTGCGTCAGCCGCGCGAGGAGGAAGCCGATCGCATAGAGCCCGGCTGCGCCGATCGCGACCAATGCCAGTCCGCCGTAATCATGCGTGAGCCAGCCGACATAACCCTGGGGACGGTTGACGACCCAGGTGAAGGCCGTGCCCGCGGCGACGAGCGGCAGCAGGTCGGCGAGAAAAAAGCTCATCTGGGCGTTCAGCCCGAACAGGCGAAGGCTGCGGTCCGATACCCGGTTCGCGGTCGTGTACCAGGTGCTCACCACGACCAGGAGCGAGATCAGCCCGCCAAAAGCCCAGCCGGCAAGCTCCGGCAAGGGATTGGCGCGCGCGAGTTGCGCCGATGCCGAAACGATCTTCGGGGCAAGCACCGCCAGCCACAGCGCCGGAAACAGGATCATCCAGTTCAGCAACAGATTGCGGCCGTAGATCGCCACCGCCGCCCAGGTATCGCTCGAGGCCAGCCCAAGCCGCGGCGTCAGGTAATTGCTGTACTGGCGGATATGACGGATCGGCGCAGGCTCGGTATCGTCGGTTCCGTGTGCGGAGAGACCCTCGATTACCGGCCGCGAGCCGCCCGCCCAGTACAGCCAGGCGGATAGCCACGATCCGATATAACCGCCGCCCGAGACCGTCGAGAGGTAGTGAAACCGCGGCAGCATTTGAGACTGGGCGAGGGCCTGCAGCACCCCCAGCCCGAACGAGGCGCTGCGGATGCCGCCACCCGACAGGCACAGCGCCACCGGCGCCAGCCCGGCGGCCGAAATTTCCATCTGCGCGAGCCGCTCCTCCTCGCTGCCGAGGGACGCCACCGCTTCCCTCAGCCCGCGCACTGCGTCGGCGCCAAAGATCGCCTCCAACTCGTCGAGCAAGACCTCCGAGGTGCGCAACGGACCGTGTTGCTCTGCCGATCCTCTCATGTGCGTCCCCCCGATCCGAGTTTTTGACTGGCCTTAACCGTTCTTTGACTGGCCTTAACCGTTCATTGCTGCGAGGTATCGGAGCGCCCTGATCCCGGGCAAAAAGAAGTACGCTCCGCCGCGCACCGTCACGAATTGGGGTATCCCGCGAAGGCGCCGACGCACGGCCCCGTCGCGGGAGTAGGTGAAGCTGTCGGTGGCAGGACAGCCCGACACGGGCTGCCGGTTGCCCAGCAGCGGATCGCTTTCCGCGGTGAGGCCGTTGAATTTGGTGCCCATCACCCATGCGTTCTGCACGAACTCGAACTGCCGGGAAATGTTGGCGTTGAGGCAGATAAAGCGGATGCCCCGCTCCTCGCCCGCTCCGGCATGTTGGGCTTCCTCCGGCGTCAGCTTGGCCCCATACGGACGCCCGCGCCGCAGGATGCGGTGAAACCGGGCGGGCGCCACGAGATCGTCGCGCCAGCCTTGCCGGCCGAACCCGGCAGTGCGGATCAGTCGCGAAATCGCTCCGCCGGGACCGCCCGGCATGTCGGCGTTGCGCGGGTTGACGCGGCGGATATGGGCGCCAAACGGGCAGCGCGCGCCATCCGGGTCGTCCGCGAAGGTAAAGCGGTTCGGCGGGCCGTGGTCTTCGGCGCCGATCCCGGCGACCGGCCCTCGACTCAACGGAACGAGCGGGGCGCCGTCCATCGTGCGGCCGACCATCGCCTCGGCCAGCGCCTGCGCCGCAAGTCCTGTCTCTCCGCCTTGCCGGTCGAGGAATTGCCAAAAGCCGCCGACGTCCTGGCTGAGGTCGCGCAAGACCAGATAGGTTCCGTTGCGTCCCAGGTCGCGCCGGCCGGGCATATCCTCCGCCGCCGGCAGCAGCCCGGACGGATCGGCCGCCGGATCGATCAGCGGCCGGTCGGTGTATCTGGCGTATTCGTTGGGATAGCCGAGCAGGAATTCGCCGAGGGCGGCGAGATTGCGATAGTCGAGTTGAACGTTGTCGAATGCGCCGCTCCGCTCCCAGTCGAGCGTCGGCTGGCTGATCCCGTCAGCGAAGCCGAAGGGCTCACGGCCCCCGAGGTCGCTCGTATCGAGGCAACCGATCAGCGCAAACGCACGCGCCCACATCCCGCTCGTGACCTCGTCCCGCCACGCCGCGAACCGCGCGGGTGTCGCGTAGACCATCACCAGCACATGCGGCACGGCGCCGGGGCGGCCCCAGCCCCACTGCGCCGGCGCATTGCCGCCGACATCGCCGAGCCGTTGCGAGCGATTTCCATCCCCGGCCATTCCCGCGATGAATTCCGCCGAGAAGCCGGCGACGATCCCCTCCGGCGTGCCCAGCGCCCGCAATCCCTCCGCGGTCAGCGCCACCTGCAGCGCGGTGTCGGGCGGCGCGTCGCGCTGCACGGCGTCGGTCACCGGCGCCTGCGCCAGCCACCGGCGGGCAGCCGCCGCGTCGACGATGCGCAGCAGGAAGAAACAGGCGGCGGTCAGCCGGCGATGGCCGAACCGGACGATGCCTTGGATGTCGCTGAACTCGGGCGAGACGCTCATAGCAGACCCAGCCATTCGCGAATCTCGGCATCGCTCATCGTCGACCGTTCGAAACCGTCGCGGAGCCGAGCGTTTCTCAGGAGATCGACAGCAGTAAGGCCCGGATAGGCCTTGTACCAGACTTGCACCGGGATCTGGTGGCGGTGAATAAAGTATTTGAACTTTTGCTCGTCCGACGCGCCGCCCGAGATGAGCCAATCCGTCCGCGGATAGCCGACGCCGTTGCTGAACAGCAGGTTCAGCCCCCAGCCGACCTTGTTGATGAAATCATCCATGTAACTTTCGAGCGAGCCATCGTAATTGCTCGCGAAGAACATCTGCTTGCGGCCGTTGAGAAACACCCAGCGGGCGAAATGAATGGTTTGCACCCGGGCGAGGTGGCCTCGGTTGTAGATGTGGCGCGCGCCGTAATCCACCAGCCACAGCAGAAACACCACAAGCGACAGCCGGAACAGGCCGGGCTTGAGGTAGCCGCAGACGATGTAGGGATTGGTGACGTCATGGTCCTCAAGAGCGGCGATCGCCGCGCGCCGCGCCGGATCGGGACGCGGCAGTATCTCCGGGTCGGCGGTTTCATGCCGCCGCAATTGCCAGAGGAAAAACGGCAGATACAGCAGCAGGAACGGGCTTGCCAGGATCAGCAGCAGCGGCACGCCGAGAAGGTGCAGGAGATTGCCGAGGAACCAGCCGGCCGGTGTCGGCTCGGGCGGGGTCAAGGTGATGGCGCCCGCCTGACGCTGCGCCGTGACGAACCCGAGCAACCGCTGGCGAACGGCCTGGGGAGCTTCCCCCGCCAGCGCCGCCGCATTCGCGTCGACATAGGCGGCGAGCGCGTCGTGCAGCGCCGCCTCCTCGCGGATTTGCCGCACCGTCCGGCCAATCCAATTGACGTAATCGGCGGCGGAGGGCTGCCGATGCCGACGCATGAAATCCAATACATCCGAGGCGCTGCCAAAGCCGTGGCAGCATCCGAAGAGTTGGCGCAGCCCGGCTTCCGCGCGCTGGGCAAACTCGCCGAGAAACGCGTCGGCCGACCCGTCGCAATCGGCAAAAACCGCCAGACTCGCGGGAAACGATGCCGGCGCCAGGCCATAGACGGCGATATCGTCCGGGGTCGGGTCTTCCAGGATCATCAGCCGCGCAAGATGGAGCCGGTCGAACCGTCCGAACGGCACCAGCGGGTTCGCAGGATCGGCCAGTCCCGGCTGATGGTTCAGCCGGTCGAGAAGGCGGCGCAGTTCGTCGATCCGCGCGGGGACCACCGGCGCCATGATCAGGATCGAGGATTGCGGCAGCATTCCGGCTACAACGTCTTGAGGTATTCGACGAGGGCGCGCTTGTCCGCGTCGCCGATGTCGGTGCCGTAATTGTGCCCGCCATTGGCGTTGCCGCGCAGGCCGGTGTCGAAGCGGAAGCCGTTGGCCTCGGCGGCGGGGCCCGTCGAGATGAACCCCACCCGCTCGAAATCGACGACGTCGTAACCGCGGTAGAAGACCGCAGGCCGCTGCTCCGGCGCCGACAGCAGGTCCCACAGCGTGGGCACCGAGCCGTTATGAAGGTAGGGCCCGAGCAGCCACACCCCGACCAGCGGGCGGGCTACATAGCCGCCTTGCGCCCCCTCGACCTCGGCGTGACGCGCGCCGAGCGCCCCGACGACGAAATTCATGCGATCGGCATCGCGCTGCCGCCAGGCCAGCACATGCTCCGGGTCGGTGCCGAGCTCGGCGAGCGGGATTGCCGTCCCGGTCCGCGCCCCGCCTTCCACATGGCAGGCGGCGCAGCGCTCGGCGTAGACCGCCTTGCCGCGATCGATCAGGCTTTCGTCGATCGGGCGGGGAAACCGCGGCGGTTCGAGCCTGCCGATAAAGGATTCGAGCCATTCGTTTTGCGCCTCGAAGCCAGAATGGGGCAGCGACCCGATCCCGACCGCCGAGGTCGCGACAACCGCATAGACGCTTTTCGCTTCGCCGGCCGAGTGCAGCAACTCGCCCTTGCGGTTGCCGAGCCGCCACACCGCCGGAAAATCGGTGTTGCCGACGCTGTCGTCCCACGGCGTCTGGGTCAGAATGAACTTCGGCAGATTGAACGCATCGTCACGCCCCGGCCCCCACGCCGGCTTGACGTTCATCCACCCCAACTCATGCTCGGCGAGCTGTAGCGCGAGGCGGGTCTTTGGGATCAGCACCAGCGCGTAATTCGCCCAGTCGATCGCATCGAGCGGAAAATGCAGCGCGATTTCCGGCAGAAGCCGTGCTGCCGTAAAGCGCCGGTCGTGCGACGCGGCGAACAGGAAGCGCAGCAGGCCTTGCAGGTTCAACGTGTGCGCCGGCCCGCCGACGGCGAAATGTGGCGGCTCGTCGGGGCTGAGGCGGTAGCTGGCGGTATGGCAGATGGCGCAGTTCAGACTGACGCGCTCGTAACCGAGACGCTTGATCGACAGCCCCGCCGGGAGGCGCTGTCCCTCCTCCCAGGCCAGGCCGAAGGCGCCGTAGCCGCCATAAGCGGCCTTGTTCGGCCCATAGCCCTCGGTCGCGTATTTCGCCACAAGATCGGGAAACACGCGCGGCAGGATCATGAAGATCGAATAGGGGATGCCGGCCACCAGCTCGCCATCGAGGGAGCCGTAGCTGAAGCGCGCCCGGTCGTCGGCAAGGGACTGGGTGCCTTCGGCGAAAAATTTCCACCAGACGAGGGCGCCCGCCGCGATGGCTAGGACAGCCGCCGCGACAAGGAACGCCGCCATCCGCCTCAGCCAGATGCGGCGCATGACACTCGCCCGTATCGCTGTCGCCCTGCCAATTCGATCATCCCCCTGGTTGCGGGCGCTCAAAAAGTCTTGAGGAATTCGACGATCGCGTCCTTGTCCTCGGCCGGCAGATCGGTCCCGTAGGCGGGGCCGTCGTGGCCGCGGTTGCTGTTGCCGGCCCATTTGCCGGGCACGCAGATGTTCTGGTCGTGGCGATTTTCCGGGTTCTGTTCGCGCGCGCAGACTGCCGGATCGTCGACGCACTGGGTTTCGTAGCGGAAAAACCGCACCCCCGCCGACTCGGGGACGGTGGAAACAAACCCCAGGCGTCGCCGGTCCACCACATCGTCGCCGCGATAGAACACCTTCGGCCGGCTTTCCGCCGGTTCGAGCAGGTCGCGCACCGTCGGCACCGAGCCGTTGTGCAGATACGGCGCGCGCAGCCAGATCCCGTCGAGCGGCAGGTTGGCGTAGCCGTCGGTCTTGCGGAAATGCGAGAACCGCTCGGCGGGGAACGCGGCGTAGAGATTGCCCTGTTCCGCCGTGAGATCGTGGGTGTAGTTGTCAAGCCGGCAGGGGTCGGTGCGGATCCTGGCGATCGGCTCGACGGTGCCGACCCGGGCACCGGAGAAGTCACGTCCGTTGGCGCCGTGGCAGGCGGCACAATATTCGGCGTAGAGAACCTTGCCGCGTTCGGCCAGTGCGGCGTCGATCTCAAACGGGTATTTCGGCGGCTGGTTCGCTTCCGAGCGCAGCCAGTTGGCGATAAAGGCCAGCGACTTGCGGTCGAGCAGGCTCGGCACCGCACCGGTGCCGAAGGCGGCGCTGCGGTTGCGCTCCGCCACGGAGTCGTTGTTGCCGTCCCAGTGCAGGTGCATCCCCGCCTGCGCCCGCGGCCCCTGCAGCCAGAGCGACGGCAGGTCGACGACGCCC
>DASQGR010000149.1:0-49343 GCA_035632515.1 Allostellaceae bacterium
GCCGACCCCTTCGGCGAGATGCTTGCGGCGGATCGCTTCCGGCGCCAGCACGCCGCCGAGCCCCGGAGTGGCGAGGCTGAGATAGGCGAGCGACAGGATTGCGCTGCGATGCTCGGGCCGGCCGAGGATCGGGTTGTCGGGCCAGGCGGCAAGGTTCAACAGGTGGTGGTGTTGCTGTGCCTTGCCGGTGACGGTGATGCGTCGGCGCACATAGCGGCCACCAGGACGCCCACCGCCATCGACGTGGAAATCGAGCGCCCGGTCGAGCCCCGGCTGGGTCAGCACGATATCGGCGATGCGGCCTTCGAGATGGCCCATGTAAAAGCGGCCGAGCGGCCCGCTTTCGCCGCCGAACGCCAGCGGGATTTCGCGCCGGGCAGCCAGCATCAGCCGCGTGGTTTCCAGCCCGCCGCAGGCGAGCACCACGGCGCGGGAGCGCAGCGTCATCCGCCGGCCCGAGGCCAGCGCCACCGCGAGCTCATCGACCCGGCCGCTCGCCGGGTCGATGGCGAAGCCGGTGGCGACCGCGCCGAGGCAGACGCGAAGGCCCGGATCGCTCTTCAGCGCCCGGTCGTGCAGTCGGCCCAGATCGCGCGTCTCGCTCCAGCGCTCCAGCCGGTCGAGCCGGCATTCGGCGTTGTCGCCGTAGCTGCCGAGCTTTTCCTCGAACACCGGAGGCCCGCAATCGAGATAGCCGGCGGCGGTGTCGTACCACGGCCGAATCGCTTGCGGATCGAGCGGCCAGCCGCCAAACGGCACGTAGTCGCGCGCAGCGAAATCATTGTCGTCGAACGGCACGCAGCGCCCGCCCCACAACAGCGAGGTGCCGCCGAGCGCGCGCCGTACCGCCATCTCCATCGGCGCGTGGCGCCGCGGATCGACCAGGACGGCATCGGCCAAAGCCTGGTAATCGCTGCGGAAACCGTCCATCCCGCCGGCCAGCACCAGGACCTCGACCCCGTGCCGGCGCAATTCCAGCGCCTGCACGATCCCGGCCGGCCCGGCGCCGACAACGACGACCGGATGGGCGATTGCGTCATCGTCGGAAAGGTCGCTGACGATCATCTTGCCGCCCGGCGTCGCGCGGCGGCAAGGTGCGCCCGATGGACTACGTGACCCTCGCGCCCGGCCTGCCGCCGTCGTCGCGACTCGGCTTTGGCTGCGGCAGCGTGATGGGCCGGGTGGGTCGCGGCGAGTCGCTGCGCGCGATCGCCGCGGCGTGCGACGGCGGCATCACGCATTTCGATGTCGCCCGCCTCTACGGCTACGGCGAGGCCGAAGCTTTGCTCGGCGAGGCGCTGCGTGGTCGGCGCGACCGGGTGGTCGTCGCCAGCAAATTCGGCCTTAGCGCACCGTCGCGCGCCGCGGCATTGCGCGGGCTGAAGCCGGTGGCGCAACGGCTGGCGGCGGCGGTCCCGGGCGCACGCGGCGTGCTGCGCTCGCTGGTCGGCGGCGCGGCGCGGTCGGCCGACCGCTTCTCGGCCGGCGCGGCCGAGGTGTCGCTCAATCAGAGCCTCGCCGCGCTGGACACCGACTATCTCGACATCCTGTTCCTGCACGATTGCGCGGCCGACGACCTCTCCGACGAACTGGCCGGGTTTCTCGATCGCCAGCTCGCGATCGGCAAAATTCGCGCCTACGGGGTGGCGACGTCGATCGAGGCCGTACTGCCGGTCTATGCCGCCCGCGGCGGGACGGTCCTCTACCAGTTCGCCAACAGCCTGGTCGCGCGCAATGCCGAGCGCCTTGCCGGGGCCGAGCGGCAAGTTCTCACTCACAGCCCGTTCCTTGGCGCCGACCGGCTCGCCGCGCTGGTCGGCCGCGGCGAGGCGCACCAGGCGATGCTGACCTACGCGCTCGCCGCAAAAGCAGTCGCAGTGGTGCTTTGCTCGATGCTCGACGCGGCGCATCTCGAGGCCAATCTCGCGGCGGTCGAGCGCCCACGCTTCACCGCCGACGAGATCGCTGCGCTGGCAGCCCGGATCCGATAGCAGAGCCCGACCTTGCCATCGATCTGGGTCTTCGTCACCGATTGCGGCGACAGTGCGGTCACCCTGCCGCTCGCCGCTCTCGCGCTGTTCTGCCTGGTTGCGACGCGGCAGCGGCACCTGGCGTTCGCCTGGCTGCTGATGGTCGCCGGCTGCGCAGCGGCGATCGGGGCGCTGAAGCTGTGGTTCGGCGCCTGCGGCAGCAGCATCGGCATTCCGGCGATTGTCAGCCCGAGCGGCCACACGGCGATGAGCGTGGCGATATATGGCGGGTTGACCTTGCTGATCGGCGCGACCCTGAGGCCGGCGCCCCGCGCCGCGACCTATGCCGTTGCGATGATGCTGGTGGTCGCGATCGCCATCTCGCGCCTCGTGCTGCACCTGCATGATGCCGCCGAGGTTGCCGTCGGGCTGGTCACCGGCCTGATCGCGCTGACCGGCTTTGCCGTGGCGATGCGGGGACAGGCGGTTCCCGAATCGCTCGCCATCCGGCTGCTCGGTTGGGGCTTGCCCGTCATTGTGCTGATGCATGGCACCCGGCTTATGGTCGAACCCGCGTTGAACCGTGTCGCCGGGGCATTCCGCCTGGTCTTGCCGTGGTGCGGCTGAGCGGGACGGCGCTACGCCGCCTGCTTGTCGGCCTGGGGTTTGTTCGCCCGTTTTTCGCCCGGGAGCCCGAGGCTGCGCAGCATGTCGTCCACCGGGAGAACCGTGGCGTTCTGCGCGGCGTAGGCGACGACCCACTCAAGCTGCTCGGGGGTGCAGCCAAAGGCCGAGGGCGTATCGGAAACGTCATGGGTGTAAAAGACGATCCACCCGCCTTGGGCCCGGCTGTCATCGATCAGCTGGCACAGCCGGGCGCGGTCGAACACGCCGGCGTAGATGTGGATGCCGAGCAGATCGGCCAGGTCGACGGTGCCCTGGTTGATCCCCTGGCCGGTGCTGCGGCACGAGGCGAAGCGACGGCTCAGCGCGTGTTTCGCGGCGAGCGATACGGCGCCGTAGGGGTAGGCGAAATTGCTCATGGTCGCGCCGTCGAGCAATCGGCTCAGCGCCGCGGCGTTCTCGTCGATCTCGGCGAGGATCTCGCTGGCCGGAGCGCGGCGGCAATCGCGGTGGTTGAAGGTGTGGCAGGCGATCTCGTGGCCGCGAGCATGCACCTCGCGCAGATCGTCGATCGTGAACATCGGGCCGAGATGGTTCTCGGTGCCGGCGAGGTTCAGCGCCGCGTAGTAGGTGCCGCGCAAACCGTGTCGTTCGAGGATCGCGCCGCCGTTCAGCCATGCCGAACGCGGAAAGTCGTCAAAGGTGAACGAGACCGCGCCGCCCGGCCAACTCACTTTTGCCGGCCGGGTGCACAGGAAGCCGCCGATCTCCCGAGCCAGGCGTGCCGCTATCGAAGAACGCATGAACGACTACTCCCGAGGTGCTACGCAACGACCACCCGTCCCTACAGCTCCGGTGTAGCGCGATTATGTTGTCGAGAAATTAATGTTCGCCGTGGCAACCTCCCGGGGACGTCCCGGGACAAGAGCCGATGATCGAGACGAGCGTCGTCATTCCGTCCTATCGCCGGCCGGATGATCTCGAGCGGGCGATCCGCAGCGTATTGGCGCAACGCGATGTCGCCACGCCCTATGAGATCCTGGTCGTCGACAACGACGCCGAAGGGTCGGCCCGGCCGGTCGCCGAGCGGATGGCGGCGGCGAGCGCCGTGCCGATCCGCTATGTCTGCGAAAAGCGGCCGGGCATTTCCCACGCCCGCAACACCGGGGTTGCCCATGCCGCCGGCCGCTACCTTGCCTTCCTCGACGACGACGAGGTGGTCGATCCGCGCTGGCTCGCGCACTTCCTCGACACCTTCCGCCGCTTCGGCGCCGACGCCGTGGTCGGCCCGGTCTATCCCAGCTTTCCCGACAACGCAGCCGCGATCGATGCCTATCGTCGCGGCGTCTATACGCGCGACGCGCGAATGCCGACCGGAACGCCGCTGCTGCGCTGGAACATCGGCAACAGCATCTTCGACAAGGCGCGCTGCTTCGTCAGCCCCGAACCGTTCCTGCCCCGGCTCGGCCGCACCGGCGGAGAGGACACGGTGTTCATGCGCCAGATGACCCGGCGCGGCTGCAAGCTCGTATGGTGCGGCGAGGCGAAAGCATGGGAAACCGTGCCCGAGGATCGGCTCGAACCGCGCTACCTGTTGCGGCGCGCGTTTCGCGGCGCCCAGACCACGACCTTTGTCTGCATCATCGTGAAGCCGCGCGAGCCCGGCCGGGCCCTGCGGCTGATGGCGGGGGGCTGCGTCCAGGTCGCGCTCTACGGCCCGATGGCGCTGGCGCTGAAGGCGATCAATCACGCGCGCTGGCTGCCGCTGATGGCAAAGGCGGTCGGCGGGCTCGGCAAGGTGTTGTGGCACCCGAGCCTGCATCCGCGGTTGTATCGGTAGGCGCGGCTGCGGAGCGGATTGCGGTGCTGCGCGCAAGGGCGTCCGTTTACCCGTCGGCCTCTTGGCGCAGCCAGTCGCGGAAGACGCGGACCTTGGGCCGCTCCAGCGCGCCCGGCGCGGTGACGATGTAATAGGCGAACAGGTCGGGCAACGACAGCGAGAACAGCCGCACCAACCGGCCGGTCGCGAGGTCGGCGGCGGCCGTGGTGCTGTAGGCGAGGGTGACGCCGTGCCCGGCGATCGCTGCCTCCAGCGCCAGATGGTTGGTGCTGAAGGTCAGCCCCGGCGCGGTCGGCAGGTCGCTCACCCCAGCCGCCTTCAGCCACATCGCCCAGGTCGGCACCAGCGGGTCGCGATCGACTGCCTGGTCGTGCAGCAAGGCATGGTGGAGCAGGTCGGCCGGTGACTCGAGCGGCGGGCCGCGTCGCAGCAATTCCGGGCTGCAGGCGGGGAACACCTCGTTCTTCAGCAGCAGCTCGACCGTCAGTGCCGGGTAGCGCCCGTTGCCGTAACGGATCGCGACGTCGTAGTCGCCGCGCATCAGGTCGACGACCTCGTCGCTCGCCGAGATCCGCACATCGACCTCGGGTGAGATTTCTTGAAACCGGTAGAGGCGCTGCACCAGCCATTTGCCGGCGAACGACGGCGAGGCGGTAACATTCAGGGTGCCGGTGTCGTTATGCGCTCTCAGGCGCCGCACCGAGGCCTGGATGCCGGCAAAGGCCTCGCTCAGCCCCGGCAGCAGCACCCGCGCCGAGGCGGTCAATTCGACCGCGCGGCTCAACCGGTTGAACAGCTTGACCCCGAGATCGGCTTCGAGCGCGGCGATCTGGTGGCTGATCGCCGCCGGGGTCACGCTGAGCTCGTCGGCGGCCTTCGAAAAACTCGTCAGCCGCGCCGCCGCCTCGAAGGCGCGCAGCGCACTCAGCGGCGGCAGGTGCCCTGTTTCCGGCATGAGAATTTCTAACTCGTTGCTGAAAAACTCTCGTTTGCGGATTGGTGTAATGACGCCCATTTTCCCGTGCAAGGAGCAAGCAGGCTCCGAATTTCGACGAGATCAGAAGGTTAGGACTTCTCACACGGCAACCATGCATTTGCGAACCACGTTGCGCGAATGGCGGCGGCGCATCCGCGATCGCCGCGAACTCGCCGGGCTGGGCGAAGAGATGCTGCACGATATCGGCATCTCCCGCGCCGAAGCCCAGTACCTCGCCAACAAGCCGTTCTGGAGGGAATGATGACCACGCACCGCAACACCGCGCCGGCCGGGATTTGGCGCCGGACTACCAAGGCTCTCGGCAAGCTGTGGGTCGAGATGATATCGTTGCCCGATCGCGGCCAGGCCGCACCGAGGCGCGACCCGCCGGTGGAATTTTTCCGCTTCCCCCCGTTCTAGCCTGCCCAACTTCTCGCCTGCCCGATTTCAGCTCGCAAATCTCACGGAGGACCCTATCGATGACCGACCGTGCCAAACTTGCTCACGTCGAGGCCGAACTGAACTACATGGCCCCGATGGCGATCCGCCCCAGCTATCTCGCCTATGATCCGGAGCCTGGCGAGCCGCGTTCGAACATGACCGCCGATCCGCACTCCGTCAGCATCTACGACATGCGGCCGATCCAGAAGGAGCTCGATCTCGACCGCGAAGGCTTCGGCCTCGTCGAGCACCGCAGCGCGGTCAAGGATTTCTGGGACGATGACGAGGTGCGCCGCGTCTATTACCCGGAAGCCGAAGCTTTTATCAAGGAGCACACCGGCGCCAGCCGCGTCTTTATTTTCGACCATCTGCAGCGCCGCCGCGTGCCGGGCCTGCGCGACTATTCGCGCAGCGGTCCGCGCCAGCCGGCGACCCGCGTCCATGTCGACCATACCGCCCGCTCGGGCCCGCAACGGGTGCGCGACCTGCTCCCCGACGAGGCCGAGGAGCTGCTGAAGGGTCGCGTCCAGGTGATCAATCTGTGGCGTCCGATCAAGGGCCCGCTGCAGGATTCGCCGCTGGCGCTGTGCGATGCCCGCACGGTCGACAAGGACGACCTCGTGCCGTCGGACCTGGTCTACAAGAACCGCGTCGGCGAGACCTATTCGGTCACCTACAACCCGGCGCATCGCTGGTACTACGCGCCCGAGCTCCGGCGCGACGAGGCGCTGCTGCTCAAGATCATGGACAGCAAGGACGACGGCCGGGCGCGGTTCATGCCGCACACCTCGTTCACCGACCCGACCACCCCGGCGGACGCCTTCCCGCGCGAAAGCATCGAGCTGCGCACGCTGGTGTTCCACCCGGCGTAACGTCTCCACACTCCTCGCCCCTGCGAAAGCGGGGGCCGGGGCTTGCGATGTACCGTTGGCTCCGGATCCCCGCTTCCGCGGAATGACGATCGGAAAGCGATACGGCTCCCCGCCCTGTGGCGGGGGGCTTTTTGTTGTAGTGTTGCGGCCAACAACCGATGAGGGAGGGTGCGATGAAGGCGATGCTGCTGGTGAAGCACGGCGGGCTCGATGCTCTGCAATACGGCGACGCGCCGGACCCGGTGGCGGGGCCGGGCGATGTCGTCGTCGATATCCGCGCCGCCAGCGTCAATGCCGCCGACTACAAGATGCGGCTCGGCGGCGGCCACTATCAGACCGGCGGCCTCAAATTCCCGCACATTCTCGGGCGCGACTTCTCCGGCGTGGTCAGCGCGGTCGGGCCTGGGGCCGACCTCAAGGTCGGTGACGAGGTGGTCGGGGTGACGATCCCCGGCACCGAAGGCGCCTATGCCGAAAAGATCGCGATCAAGGCGGCGATCATCGCCAAGAAGCCGAAAAAGCTGAGCCATGCCGAGGCGGCGGCGATGGCGCTGACCAGCCTCACCGCGATCTGGGCGCTGGAAGACACCGCCAAGCTGAAGCGCGGCGAGACGGTGCTGATCCAGGGCGGCGCCGGCGGGGTCGCCGGGTTTGCGATCCAGCTCGCCAAGCATCTCGGCGCGACGGTGATCACCACCGCCAGCGCCAGGAACCATGATTACGTCAAGAAGCTCGGGGCCGACCGGGTGATCGATTACCAGAAGGAGGATTTCACCAAGGTTGTCGGGCCGGTCGATGTCGTCTTCGACACCGTCGGCGGCGAGGTGCAGGTGCGTTCCTACGAGGTGCTGAAGCCGGGCGGGCGGCTGGTGTGGATCGCCGCCGCGCCCGCGGGGTTCAAGCCCAGCCGCGCGGATGTGCAGGTGCTGCGCCCCAAGGTCGACCGCGACCGCGCCCATCTCGAACGCATGGCCGAGCTGCTGGAGGCGGGCGCGGTCTGGCCGCCGGCGATCACCCGCTATAAGCTCGCCGACGCGGCCGAGGCCCACCAGGTCAGCGAAGGACGCCACCTGCAAGGCAAGCTGGTGCTGGAGGTGGGGTAGGCGGTTTTACCGCGTGCGGTCGGGCATTCGCCCGATTTTTCGGCACCGGACGGGGGGCGGGCCGGAACCGCAACTTTAACACAGGAGGAAGGCATGGCAGGCAACGGACAGATGGTCATCGATCTCGACAAGAAACGCATGTCGGCGATGGCCGAGAAGGATATCAAGACGCTCAATGAAATCATCTCGGACGATCTCGTCTACACCCATTCCTCGGCCCGGCTCGACACCAAGAAGAGCCTGATCGGCAACATGGAATCGGGCTCGACCGTGTACACTTCGGTAGTGCCGTCAAGCGTCAAGGCGCAAGACCTCGGCGACACCGTGGTGCTGACCGGCGAGTGCAAGATCAGCGTCAATTCCGGCGGCAAGGCGAACAGTTTTGGCGTCCGCTTCACCGACGTCTACGCCAACAAAGGCGGCAAGTGGCAAATGGTGACCTGGCAATCGACCCGGTTGCCGGATTAGCTTTTCAGTCCCGGATTAGCTCTTCAGTCATCGACTCGCGCAGTCGGGACCCGGAACTCGCCCGCGGGTTTTGCCGAGGCAAGTTCTGGGTTCCCGTTTCGCGGGAATGAGGCGAACAAGTTACATCGCCCGTGCCATTCGTGCGGCGCGGCGGTCCTTCAGCGGCTGCGCCCGCGGCCAGGTGAACTCGGGCACCCCGGCCAGGCGCGGGTTGCTGACCCGCGTCTGCCAGTTCCACTCGTCGCCTTCCATCTGATAGCTCTGCTGGCTTTGCATCGGGTTGCGGTTGACCAGCGGCCGCGCGTAGAGCGGGTGGGTCATGCTGCGGATCTCGTGCTCGATCTCGAACAGCGTCTCGTTGGTCTTGAGGTCGACGATGTGCTCGAAGCGGTATTGGTAGGCGTTGCTCTCCTCGGTCAGCACTTCGCGCTTCAGCAGCTCCTTGTAGGGGCGCGAGAAGTTCTGCACGTAAACCTGGATGTGGTGGCCGTCATACGGCACCTTCTGCGCGCCCTTCTTCTGGCGGAAGCGCAGTTCCTGGTGGTGGCCGACACCGACCCGCGCGACGCGGTCTTCGCCCTTGCCTTCGATGCAGGTCTGCGCGTCGAAGATCTTGCGATAGAACTTGGCGATGCCCTTCGCCGTCCCCAGCGGCGCGTTGAATTCGAGATAGGGCATTCCGAGGCTGACCGCGCCGAAGCGCGCTTCGTCGGGGCTGTGCATGTTGAAAATATTGCCCCACGGGCAGGTCACTTCGACGTATTCGTTGTTTTCCCTGACCTTGAACTCGGTGCCGGCAAGGCCCTTCGACACGTTGTCGAGGCGCTTCAACAGCGCTTCCCGGTCGGGGGTGACGAGACCGATCGCGCCCCGCAACACCCACGGCTCGCCGGTCGGCAAATGGAACTGGCTCCTGCCGACATTGATCCACATGTTGGCGAGCCCGGTGTTCATGTACGGGTCGCGGGTCAGGCCGAGCCCTGAAATGTAGAACAGGGTCCCCAGGCTCTGGTCGGGGATCTGCAGGTTGACGTGTTCGAGCCCGACGATGTTGCCGAGGTCTTCGGCGTCGCGGTCGTAATGTTGAACGTCCTTGGCCATGGGTTCCTCCGGGCAGCGGTGTGTTTGGCCGGAGTCTAGAGCACGATGGCGTCTGAACGAAATGTTCCTTCGCGAGCCCGGCGTTGCCGGCTAGGATCATGCCGTCCCGCCGAGAGGAGACCCCGATGAGCTGGAATGGCCACCTTGTCGTCGACATGGACGCGCATATCCGCGAGCGCGCCGACCGCTTTTTCCTCGACTACATCGATCCCGCCTACCGCGAGCCGTACAAGCTTTTGTGCGAGGCGGTGGCCAAGCAGGAGAAAAAGGGCGACCGCTATGCCCTCTTCGGCAGCCGCACCGCGGTTGTCGAGCAGCTCGAAACCGGACGCGCGCTCGGCGTGCGCGACACGTTCGGGCTGACCGGCCGCTCCGAAATGGAGCACGGCCGCGTTGCCTTTCCGCCCGGTCGCCGCGACGCGCTGCCGCCGATCCGCCCGGAGGTCAACTGGGACATCAAGGCGCGGATCGAGGACATGGACCGCGCCTTGGTCGATATCGGCGTCCTGTTCCCGACCCATGTGTCGAGCTATTGCGCGTTGCGCGACGGCGGGTTCGAGAATGCGCTCTACCGCGCCTACCACCGCTGGGTCGCCGATTTCTGCAAGCAGGCCCCGACAAGGCTCAAATGGACCGTCGTCGCCAACATGCGCGACACCGCGGCAGGGGTCGCCGAGATCCAGTATTGGGCCGAGCGCGACCCGAACCTCGTCGGCGTCTACATCTCGCCCCAGGCGCCGGACGGACGGTTGCTCGACAATCCCCACCTCTATCCGCTTTACGATGCAGCTCAGGCGCTCGACCTGCCGATCCTCGCGCATGGCGGCACCGCGCGGCCGCCCTATGGGCCCGGCACGTTCGACCTCGACGGCGCGTGGTTCCTGCTGCACGCCTTCTCAAACCCGTGGGCGGGCATGGCGGCGCTGGGCGCGCTGATCGGCGGCGGCATTTTCGAGCTGTTCCCGCGGCTGCGGGCGGCGATCATCGAGACCGGCGGCGGGTGGATGCCGCTGGCGATGGATCGGCTCGATACCCACTACCTGATGTCGCCGGGCCACGTGCCGAACCTCAAGCGCATGCCGCGCGAGGTGCTGGCCGAGGGCCGCTACTTCCACGGCATCGACAGCTGGGAGCGGTCGCTCGAATTTTGCATCGAGGAACTGGGCGAGGACCTCTTCCTGTTCGCCACCGACTGGCCGCACGGCGCCAGCGCCTGGCCGGAAAGTGTCGAGCAGGCCGCTGACCGCCCGCGCCTTGGCGAACCGCCCGCAAAAAGCTGCTCGGCGAGAATGCGCTGCGCCTCTGCCCCCGGCTCAAGGGCTAAGGCAGCGGATCCACGCGCCTCGCGGGCAGCGGTCGTTAAGACTCTACTAAAAGTAGTTATTTTAACTATCTAAAGCGGAGCAGGCAAAGAATATCGCTTCCCTGGCCGAGCAGACGACAGATCGCAGAATCAAACTCCATTTGATCGGAGTGGCGCTGGGCCTGCTGGACATGGTGGAGAAATGCAGCAACAAAGCGGAAATTTCCGGTCGTATTACCTGATCGGTTCAGCGCGGCGGATCGTTGTCGCGCAGCTCGAACCACATCGCATTGAGAATCGCAAAGGCGCAGGCGAGGCCCAGCCCCAATACCCAGCTGAAATACCACATCGGCCGCTCCTGATATCTGCTTTTCCTAATATTGGCTTTCGCGGCGGCGGGCGACATCGGCGATACGAACCGGACCGCGCATGATCCGCAGGGCAACGCCGGTATAGACGATGACGATCGGCAGGATCGCCGCCGTCGCCACCAGCATGATGAACAGCGTGAGTTGGCTGCTCGATGCGTCCCAGACGGTGAGGCTCATCTCCGGATGGGTCGAGGACGGCATCAGGAACGGGAACAGCGACGCTCCGGCAGTAGCGATGATCCCCGCGACCGACGCAGCGCTCGCCAGGAACGCCAGCAGCCGCGCCCGGCGCGCCGGGATCAGCGCCACCAGAACCGCGCCGGCAATGCCGAGCGCCGGCGCGGCGACCAGCGCCGGGTGGATCCGGTAATTTGCCAGCCAGGCGCCGGCGGCGCGGGTTACCGTCTTGGCCAGCGGGTTCGACGGCGCCGTGTGCGACATCGCACCCGTCAACGCATAGCCGTCGATTCCGGTCGCGATCCACCATCCGGCAAGGGCAAAAACAACCGCCGCGGCGAGCCCCAGCACCCGTGCCGTCCGTCCCGCGCGCACGGCAACCGCGCCATCGGCCTTCATCGCCAGCCACGTCCCGCCGTGCATCGCCAGCATCAGCACGCTCAACACTCCGGCGACAAGGCCGAACGGGTTGAGCAGTTCGAAAAAGCTTCCGGCATAGCTCAGCCGCAGCTCCGCATCGAAGCCGAACGGCACGCCGAGCAGCAGGTTGCCGAAAGCGATGCCGAACACCAGCGCGGCGACAAACCCGCCCGTCGCCAGCCCCCAATCCCAGAAGCCGC
Organism: Allostellaceae bacterium; assembly: GCA_035632515.1. GTDB lineage: Bacteria > Pseudomonadota > Alphaproteobacteria > ATCC43930 > CGMCC-115725 > DATARH01. The sequence continues at coordinate 11,867 of DASQGR010000149.1, forward strand.
GCCAGCGCCGCCCCGGCAGCTTGTCGCGGAAATGGAAGCCGACGGGCCGGATGATGAAAGACAGCAAGGCCAGAAACATCGCGACGTAAAAGCCGGAAAAGCTCGCGGCATAGAGCATCGGCCAGGCGGCGAACGAGGCGCCGCCGCCGAGGATGAACCAGACCTGGTGACCTTCCCAGTTGGGCTCGATCGTTTCGCGCACCTGCCGGCGCTCGGGATCGCCGCGGCCGATGAAGGGCAGCAGCATCGCCGTGCCGAGGTCGTAACCGTCGAGCACGGCAAAGCCGATCAGCAGCACCCCAAGCAGTCCCCACCAGGTCAGCCGCAGGATGTCGTAGGGGATCGGCCCGGCCGACATCACGCCGCTCATTCCGCGCCTCCCGGCCCGCGCCGGACGGCGCGCAGCATCAACGCCACCTCGGTCACCGCCAGGGCGCTGTAGAAGAGGACGAACCCGGCGAGCGAGCCGATTATGGTGCTGCGCGGCACGGCGGAGGCGCCGAGAAAGGTCGGCAGGACGCCTTCGACGACCCAGGGCTGACGGCCGTATTCGGCGACGATCCAGCCGAGCTCGATCGCGATCCACGGCAGGGGCAGGCTGAGGACGGCCAGGCGCAGAAACCACGGCTTGTCGAGCCGGCGGTGCGAGGCGAGGTAAAAGGCGATCGCGAACAGCAGGATGAAATAAAAGCCGAGGCCGGCCATCACCCGAAAACCCCAGAACAGCATCGGCACGTCGGGGATCAGATCGTCGGCGGCACGGGCGATCTGAGCGGGGCTGGCGTCGAGGATGTTGCTGCTGTAGCGGCGCAGCAGCAGGGCATAGCCCATATCGGGCGAGGTCTCGCCGAATGTCTTCCGCGCCGCCTCGTCGTTGGGGTTTTGCCGCAGGGTCTGCAACGCGCGGTAGGCCTTGAGCCCGTTCGCGATGCGCTGGGTGCCTTGCGCGACCAGTTCGGCGATGCCGTCGACCGGCGTGTCGAGCGAGCGCGTGGCGATGAGGCCCAGCAGCCAGGGGATCTCGATCCGGTAGCGGGTCACCCGCTCGGCGATGTCGGGAAGGCCGAACGCGGTAAAGCTCGCCGGCGCCGGCTCGGTCTGCCACATCGCCTCGATCGCGGCGATCTTCATTTTCTGGTTGAGCCCGGCGGTATAGCCGCTCTCGTCGCCGAGCACGACGACCGACAGCGCCGAGGCCAGGCCAAAGCTGGCGGCCACGGTCAGCGAACGCCGCGCCAGCGCGACATGCCGGCCGCGCAACAGGTAATAGGCGCTCACCGAAAGCATGAACACCGCGCCGCACACATAGCCGGCGCTGACCGTGTGGACGAACTTGTCCTGCGCCACCGGGTTGAAGATGAGCTCGTAGAACGAGGTCAGCTCCATCCGCAGGGTCGCCGGGTTGAATGCGGCGCCGACCGGGTTCTGCATCCAGGCATTGGCGATCAGGATCCACAGCGCGGATAGATTGGCGCCGATCGCCACCAGCCAGGTCACCGCCAGATGGCCGAGCCGCGACATGCGGTCCCAACCGAAAAAGAACAGGCCGACAAAGCTCGCTTCGAGAAAGAACGCCATCAGCCCTTCGATCGCGAGCGGCGCCCCGAATATGTCGCCGACATATTGCGCGTAGTAGGCCCAGTTGGTGCCGAACTGGAACTCCATGGTGATCCCGGTGGCGACCCCCATCGCAAAGTTGATGCCGAACAGGATCCCCCAAAACCGGGTCATCTCGCGCCAGATCGGCCGCCCGGTCATCACATAGACGCTCTCCATGATCGCCAGCAGCAGCGACAGCCCGAGCGTCAGCGGCACGAAGAGGAAGTGGTAAAGCGCGGTCAGCGCGAATTGCAGCCGCGATAGGTCGACGACGACGGGGTCGATCATGTCGCCACCTGCCTGGAGCATCGACGGCGCAGGGACGACACGTCAGCGCAGTCCCAGAATCGCCGTGGCGGCCCGGTCGACGCGCGGCGTCGGGTCGGGCTCGGGAGTGAAGAATGCAAAATAGAGCGCCGTCAACGCGACGAGCTTGACCGCCAGCGCTGCCGCGATCGGCACCGCCAATCCGCGGCGCCCCGCGGCATCGAGATGAGACTTGTTCGGCATATCGATCCGGCAGCCCCCCGTTCCGAGATGATCTGCCTCCTCGAGCGAGAGTCTGCGGATCGGTCTCCGGTCTGACAACTGAAATTGTTCGGGTGAAAATTGTTCGGGTGAAGATTGTTCGGGGCTACTGGCGCCATGGGCGCGCGATCGGGCATTGACCTGGGTCAATGCGCCGGGTTTCGCTAACCTGGATCGGGATGCGGCAACAGCGAGGAGGAATGAACGATGGATGGCGTCGGCCGGGATCGCCCGGATTATGTTGCCCGCGTCCGTGCTCTGGGGCCGCTCATTGCCGCCGCCGCCGATGAGATCGAACAGCGGCGCGAGCTGCCGCGCGCGCTGACCTTGGCGCTGGCGGAACAGGGCCTCTTCCGCCTGCTGCAACCGCACGTGCTGGGCGGCGGCGAGCTGACCCCGATGGAATTCGCCGAAATCATGGGCGAGATCGCGCGCCACGACGCCAGCACCGCGTGGTGCGTCGGCCAGGGCAACGGCTGCGGCGTCGCCGCCGCGTTTCTCGCCCCCGATGTCGCCCGCGAGATCTTCGGTCCGGTCGACGGCATCGTCGCTTGGGGACCGCCAAGCCCGTGCGAGGTCAAGAAGGTGCCGGGCGGCTATCGCCTGACCGGCTCGTGGGCCTTTGCCAGCGGCAGCCACAACGCCAGCTGGCTCGGCGCGCACACGCCGGCGATCGGGCCGGACGGCGCGCCGCTGCGCCGCGCCGACGGCGGCACGGTGCTGCGCACCCTGCTGTTCCCCAAGAGCCAGGCGGTGATGACCGACATCTGGCGCGTCATAGGGCTGAAGGGTACCGGCAGCGACCGCTACAGCGTCACCGATTTGTTCGTGGCCGACGATCACACCGTACTGCACGACCGCAAGACCCCGCCGCACCAGGGCGGGCAGCTCTACAAGTTCAGCTTCAGCAATCTTTACGCCTCGGGGTTTGCCGGCCTCGCGCTGGGGGTGGCGAGCGCGTTCTACGACAGCTTTGTCGCGCTCGCCGCCGACAAGACCCCGCGCGGTGCGAAGTCGACGATGCGCCACGACCACGTCGTCCAGTCGCAAGTGGCGCAGGCGCGCGCCCGGCTGCGCTCGGCGCGGGCGTTCCTGCTGACCTCGCTGTCGGAGATCTGGGATGCGGTCGGCGAGTGCGGCGCGTTGACGCTCGACGACAACGCGACGATCCGCCTCGCCTCGACCTGGGCGATCAAGCAGGCGCGCGAGGTGGTCGGCGAACTCTACCACGCCGCCGGCGCGACCGCGATTTTCGAGGAGCAGCCGTTCGAGCGGCGCTTCCGCGACATCAACACGATCGCGCAGCAGATGCAGGGCGCACAGCGGCATTTCGAGACGGTCGGCGGCATCCTGCTGGGCCTCGAACCCGACGCCACGATGTTCACCTTCTGAGGCGGACGCGCCCGGGCCGGCATGCGCGGCGCCGCGACAGGCGCCTCGCAATACCGGCGCAAGGATCGTTGCGGGGTCTGAAAGGCCCGACACGGGGGCTTGTATTTAGCGTCGTCTCGCGCGACCCTTGGCGCCTGTTCGACAGCATTGCTTGAGTGGGAGATTCGCCGTGAACGATGTTGCGCCGTCTCGGTACAAGTGGGTGGGAACGCGGCCGATCCGTCCGGACGGTGTGCCGAAAGTCACCGGCCGGGCGATGTACGGCGCCGACCTGGCATTGCCGGGGACGCTTTACGGCAAGGTGGTCCGCTCGCCGCACGCCCATGCCCGCATCCGCTCGATCAATACCGAGAAGGCCAAGGCGCTGCCGGGGGTGAAGGCGGTGATCACCGGCGCCGACTTCCCTGACCACAAGTTCGAGTACATCGGTCCGGAGCGGGTCGCGGTCAATTTCTGGCACGTGACGCGCAATGTCATGGCGCGCGAAAAGGCGCTCTACGAGGGCCATGCCGTCGCCGCGATCGCCGCGACCAGCAAGGAGATCGCCGAGGAGGCCGAGGCGCTGATCGAGATCGATTACGAGGTGCTGCCGCACGTCATCGATGTCGATGACGCGATGAAAGACGACGCACCCTTGCTCTTCGAGGACATGATCACCCGCGGCATCGAGCCGGCGCCGGCCAAGCCGTCCAACGTCTCGAAGCGGCTCGAATTCGCCATCGGCGATGTCGAGGCCGGCTTCAAGGACGCCGATTTCGTCATCGAGAAGGAATTCAAGACCGCGGCGGTGCACCAGGCCTATATCGAGCCGCATGCGACGACGGCGCGGATGGAGGCCGACGGCCAGGGCGAGATCTGGGCCTCGAGCCAGGGGCATTTCGTCGTCCGCGCGCTGACCGCCAAGCTCTTGGACATGCCGGTCGGCGATCTGCGCGTGACCCCGGCCGAGATCGGCGGCGGGTTCGGCGGCAAGACCGTCGTCTATATCGAGCCGGTCGCGGCGCTGCTGTCGAAGAAGACCGGCCGCCCGGTCAAGATCGTGATGAGTCGCGACGAGGTGTTCAAGGCGTCGGGGCCAACCTCGGGCTCGTCGATGTGGGTCAAGATCGGCGTCAAGAAGGACGGCAAGATCACCGCCGCCGAAGGCATCTTCAAGTTCCAGGCCGGCGCCTTCCCGGGCTCGCCGGTGATGAACGGGTGCCTGTGCGCGTTTGCCCCTTATGACGTCGCCAACGCCAAGACGGTCGGTTACGACGTCGTTTGCAACCGGCCGAAATCGGCCGCCTACCGGGCGCCGGGCTCGCCGATCTCGGCCTTTGCGGTCGAGAGCGTGCTCGACATGTGCGCGAAGAAGATCGGCATGGACCCCGTCGCCTTCCGCCTCAAGAACGCGGCCAAGGCGGGCACGACGATGATCTACGGGCCAAAGCTCGCCCACGGCGGCTATATCGAGACGCTGGAAGCGGTGAAGAACCACCCCGAATACAACAAGCCGCTCGGGCCGAACCAGGGCCGCGGCGTCGCCTCGGGCTATTGGTTCAACGGCGGCGGCGAGTCGAGCGCCAGCGTCCAGATCAACGCCGACGGCACGGTCCTCGTCGCCACCGGCAGCGTCGATGTCGGTGGCTCGCGCGCCTCGATGGCGCTGATGGCGGCGGAGACCTTCGGCGTCGATTACAGCCAGGTTCGCGCGATCGTCGCCGACACCGCCTCGGTCGGCTACACCCACGTGACCGGCGGCAGCCGCGTCACCTTCGCCACCGGCACCGCGGTCGTCGACGCCAGCAAGAAGGCGATCGAACAGCTGCGCGCCCGCGCCGCGATGATCTGGGATGTCGATGTCGAGGGCGTCGTCTGGGAGGACGGCTACGCCAAGCCGGCGTCGAGCAATGTCGGCGACTTCAAGCCGATGTCGCTAAAGGAGCTGGCGGGCAAGGCCTCGGTGACCGGCGGGCCGATCACCACTGCCGCCTCGGTCAATGCCGGCGGCCAGGCGCCCGGCTTTGCCACCCAGTTCTGCGATGTCGAGGTCGATCCCGAGACCGGCAAGGTGACGATCCTGCGGTTCGTCGCGGCGCAGGATGTCGGCACCGCGATCCATCCTTCCTATGTCGAGGGGCAGATCCAGGGCGGTGTCGTCCAGGGCATCGGCTGGGCACTCCATGAGGAGTACATCTACGACCAGAAGGGCCGCATGGATAACGCCGGCTTCCTCGATTATCGCTGCCCGGTCGCCTCCGACCTGCCGATGATCGAGCCGCTGCTGGTCGAGGTGCCGAACCCGGCGCACCCCTACGGCGCCAAGGGCGTCGGCGAGGTCAATATCTGCCCGCCGATGGCGGCGATTGCCAATGCGATCGACAACGCCATCGGTCGGCGGCTGACCGAGCTGCCGATGTCGCCGCCGAAAATCCGCGCCGCGCTCGACCACGCCACGGAGTAGGGGCGCCGGGCGAACGGCGGGAGACCAAGATGGCGACCGCGCAGGTCACGCTCACGAGCGGCTTCAGCCGCCGCTATACCGGCGGCCGGCGGGAGTTCGAGATCGAGGCGCGCACCCTGCGCGACGTCATCAAGGCGCTCGACAAGATGTATCCGGGCCTCGGCGAGCATCTCGAAGAGGAAACCACCGTCGCCATCGACGGCGCAATCCACGACGCCCCCGGCTATTTCCAACAGCTCCGCCAAGGCAGCGAGGTGTTCTTCATCCCCAAGCTTGAAGGCGGCTGAGCCGGGGTATCGCCTCGCTGTCACCCCGCGGGCGCACAAGGCGCCGCAGCGGAACCGGGAAACGCGGCCCGTCACGAAGGTGTCGAGTCGCGTTTTCAATGCCGCCTGGGTATCCCCTGCCCGGTGCTTGCTTACAAACTGGCGGTTACAAACTGGCGGCGATATTCGTGAAAAGAGCGACCAGGTTGGTGCCGACTGTCTCGACCGCGCCAACAACGACGACCGCAATAAGCGAAACGAGCATTGCGTATTCGATTGCCGCAGTGCCCTTCTCTTCCATAAAGATACCGTTGAACCACGCAACCATCGCCGATTCTCCCGAAGAAATGGCGATGAAGACCCTATTAAATATCCACGGTATTTTCATAAAATTGATAATTAATGCGACCGATAGGGACGGCACTTAGGGTTAATTTCGCTCACTCCCGGCCACGAGGCAGGTCAGCCTCGGGGCCTACAACGGCTGCGTCATTCCTGTTCCGGCGCCACTGCACGCGTTGGACTGGGCCCGATTTTAGCCGCTGATCGTGCTGCCTCCGGCGGTGCGAAATCCAGCAACGTCGCTGCCTGGCGGCACCGGCGCGGGAGACCCACAGCGCTGCGGCCCTATAGGCCAAGCTTGCGGCGAATTGCGTCCCGATCGGCTCTCGCGGCCTCGATCTGCGTGTTCAACGTGTCGACGCGCTGCCAGTCTTCCGCCCGGATCGCTTCATCGTACTGGACGAGCAGGTCAATGAGGCGATCCTGCGCTTCGGTCAACGAGCGACTATCGTGATCCGCGGCCATGACAAGCTTTCAATGTTGTACGACACCGTACTGGATCATTACCTGAGCAACAAATTCTCGCGAATTTTGGTCCAAAGTACACGCATATCTTATACGTTAGCGCACATCTTTTTGCCGCAGTTGCCCGGTAAGATTTGATTATTGCGCTGACTATTTTGAGCACCAGCGCAGCAGAGGGAGATGCGTACTCCCGCTCGGTTGTCTGGGGAGTGCGACATGGCATCCGCAATCGGCTATAGGGGCAAAAACCGCCTCCTCGCGGCGTTGCCCGCAGACGATTTTGATCGATATTTCTCGGCGCTTGAGCGGATTACCTTGACGCTAAGGTCGGTAATCCAAGGCGCGGCACAGCCAGTCAAGCATGTCTATTTCGTGGAGGACGGGGTCAGCTCGGTCCTCACCATCATGGACGACGGCTCGGCTGTCGAGGTCGGCATGATCGGCAGCGAGGGAATGATCGGTATCGCCGCCTTGCTCGACGGTGGGTCGGCGCCCCCGCAAGTCATCGTGCAGATACCCGGTACAGTGCTGAGGATGCCCATTGCCCTTTGCAAATGCGCGTTTGACGAAAGCGCAGGGGTGCGCACGGTCATGCTTCGCTTTGCCGCCGACATGCTCGGCCTCAGCACCCAGACCGCGGCTTGCAACCGGCTGCACTCGATCGAGCAGCGATGCGCGCGCTGGCTGCTGATGGCGTATGATCGCGTTGGATCGGAGACGATGCCGATGACACACGAGTTCCTGGCCTACATGCTCGGCGTGCGGCGCGCGGGAGTGACGACGACGGCCCAGGAACTGCAACGCTCCGGGCTGATCCGCTATCGCCAGGGGCAGATTGTGATCACCGATCTCGAAGGATTGAAAGCGCTTGCCTGCGAATGCCGCCGGCTCGATCACGAGCGGCTCAACCGCATGCTGTAAATCGTCGGAATCCCGCCGAGCCTGTCCACTACCGGACAGCTTGTTATCGTTTCCGGTCGCCTCCTGTAACGTCAAGAAAATAGGAGGGACCAATGCCCCGAAGTCGACCGATAAGTCTTAACGTGTTGCCCGATGTGGAGATCGAAGCGGAGAACATCGCGCGCGTCGTGTTGGAAACATACACCGCCGCCATGGCCTTGAGCCGAAACGAAGACAACGCCTTCAACGCAGCCGCCCACATATGGCGGGAGCATCATCCAAAAGCCACGCAACACGAAGCGGCGCGCCGTCGCAACCATCATCTGTCAAGCCATGTAGGCGCTGAGTTTTCGCCATGCCGGCACGCATCGTTCTCGTTCACGACGACGCGGATTTTCTGAACGGGCCGCGGCGGCCGTCCGGGCGCTGGGGCATGACGTAGCGGCATTCGACGGTTCGATGATCGCTTTGGACCGCGTGTCGCGCCTATTGGCGCCGTGAAGCCGGCAACGTCATGGAACGGCGGCTCCAGTCGATCGTCTGGCGGAAGCCCGCGAGGATAGGAGCTTGGGCTCCGTCCGCCAGCCCGCTCGCAGGCGCCAGTTCCTAGAAGCGGCACAGAAGCTTGCTGGCGGCGGGATCTTGGAGGAATGTCTGCAACTGTCCTCCAAGCCTGTGGCACGTCTCTTCGGCTTGAGCCCTTGTTGTGCTGCTCGGCACCTCCATCAATGCCACCGGCCCGTGTGCGGCCAGCCTGTTTACCGTATCCTGCAAGGCCCGCATTTGTCCGGTAAGCGAGCGCACTTCCGAGGCGAGCTGGGCAACCGATCTTCCCACTTCATCATCGCGAGCCTGCGCAGTTTGAAGGGTGGGTTGAAGGACAACCAAGAGCCCGAGTATGCCGAGCACTCCAGCCATTGATTTCATTTCGCCATCTCCTGTCGCATTGGCCTCGATCTCGCCGCCGATAGCCGGTGATACGTGAAGCCGGTACGCCGCAATTGGCAACACGAACGGTCGAGCTGCATCGGACCGCGGTGATGCAAAAGGCGCAGCTGACGACTTTCGCGGAGATGATCCGGCTGGCGATCGACGCGCGTCAAACCGATCTTAACCGCCGCTCTCCCCACCCCATCGGCCCCGTTTTGCCGAGCTTGCCGTCCCATCGCGACTTGGCAAATGCGCTCGGGAGTGCCCAAGCGGAGGCGACGCACCGCGCGGCAACCACCTCGTAACTTGCGGCGGCAAGATGGGTGCGTTGATGCGGGCTCATAATTGCGGCTATGCGCGACGCGCACGCGATCGGCGAGCCACTACCGCCGGGCGTGGTGCTGGAGCACGATCTATTTAGATTGAAGCCCCAAAGCAGTTTCCCTTCCGCGGGCTTGACTTGCGGGTCCACGTCTTTGTTTGCGAACGTCGGAGAAAAAGACGGGTCAAGCCCGGCCACGGCGCTACACAAAGCGGTTCGGCCCAAACAGATAAGGCTCTAATGAAAAAGCCGTTCAAGATGGAGGAGCTGGCGGCCGCATTGGAGGCCGCCGCCCGAGAAGCTGGAGGCGTTGCCGGGACCCATAACGTAATTTCGCTGAGTCGGGCTCGCCACTAACCCTCGCGCTGGAGCAGCGCGGTCGACGCAGCATTGCGCGGTGCTATAAATGCCCTCGCGGCGCGGAAATGAAGCGGCTCGCTCGGAACAAGGGATCCCTGTCGGTCAAAGAACCGAGATTTTGTTTAGGCCGAGATTTTGTTTAGACATCGCATTATGCCGGGTTAGCACAGTGGCAGTGCAGCGGTTTTGTAAACCGAAGGTCGGAGGTTCGAATCCCTCACCCGGCACCGGCGACCGTCGCCCTTGGAAATTTCCGCCGACCCACCAGATCAGGCGCAGCTCGTGCGAGGGAGGTTTGCGTGCGTCGCAATATGCTGATTGTTCTTGCTTTGGGGGTTGTCGTCATGTCGCCGGCGGCGTCGGCGCTCGCCGCTTATGGGGCCTTTGCCTATGACAACGATGCCCATAAATACGGCTACAGCTGGAACCAGGACACCCAGCGCCGCGCCGAAGAGGCTGCGCTCAAAGGCTGCGCCACCGACAAGTGCAAGATCGTCTTCCGCACCGGACCCAAGCAGTGCGGAGCCATCGCGATGACCGCGGACGGCAAAATCTGGGGCGGGGCACAGCGCGACCAGCGTTCCGGCGCCGAGCTCGCCGCGATCGAGAATTGCCAGAAGCGGACCTCAGGCCAATGCAAGATCCGCGCGTCCGAGTGCAACCGCTAGCATCGGGTTGCGGCCAAGTCGTGTCGTGAGGCCTGGGCCGGGCCTCATCGGCCGTCGATGACCGCTAGGGGTCGAGCGCGGGGAAGGCGGGTCGGTTTGAGGCTCTCGCGCGAAGCCACCCGCTCGGCGACAAAGCGGTCGATGCGGGCGAGCCAGGCGTCGCGGATCGCGTCGCGTTCGAGGAATGGCTCGTGCTTTGATTCGGGCAGTTCGAACAAGGTGCAGTCGGGCAGGTGCCGGGCGGCGCGGTGGTGCGCGAGCGGTGCGACGATATGCTCGCGGCCGGCGCTGCCGATCAGGATCGGGGTATGGATCGCGGCGAGGAAGCGCGGCTTGCCGATCCGCGCGATCAGCGACAAGGCCGGATCAAGCCAGCCATAGGTCGGCTGGTCGAGGCGGAGCCCCGGCTCGCTCGACACCCAGGCGTGACGGATGCGGCAGCGCTCGGCGTCGCTCGAGATGCGGCTGCGCTCCGGGGTCGGCGGCTGCGCCGGGCGCCAACGTGCGGTTCCCGGCAGCCGGCACAAGCCGAGCCCGGCGAGGCGCGCAGGCCCGGTTACCGCGCGCAGCAGGGTCGGCGGCGTCCGCCCGCTGAGGATGCCGAGCATCGGCGCCGACAGGATGGCCGCATCGAACAGGCCGGGGTTGCGGTGCAGGCAGAGAAGCGCGATCGCCCCGCCCATCGAATGGGCGATCAGCACGCGCGGCAAGCCGCCGGTCAGCTCGGCACGGGCAAATTCGGCGAGCTCCGCGGCATCGCGATCGAAGCGGCGGGCCCGCGGCCGGTTGGGCCAGCGCTTGGGCCGGGTCGAGCCGCCCTGGCCGCGCCAGTCGAGGCACCACACCGAGAGCCCGTGCGCGGCGAGGTCGCGCACCGTCTCGAAGTGCTTTTCGATAAAGTCGCCAAAGCCTCCGACCAGGACGCATTCGGCGCGGGCCTCGGCGGCAGGGAGATGACCCCAGCGCAACACCGCCCCGTCGCCGGTCGCAAACCCGCCCCAGACAAACCCCGGCGGGTCGAGGAACCGTTCCGGCAAAGGCGGCATCCGCCGGGTCATGGCGAGCATCGGGCCAGGCGCATAACTATCCGGCATTGTTCGGCAATCCACTCCCGCCGCGCTGGCGCGGACTGCTACGCAGCAAATATGGCGATCACGTGACCGTGCCGGGATCACGCGCGCCGCTGCGGCAAATTTTTCGCCTCCGTCATTCCGGGACAGGCCATGACGGCGTCAGGCGGTGGCCGGGCCGGCGATGATCCCTTTGTCATGGAGCCGCCCGACCTCCGCGGCGGAAAGACCAAGAACCTCTGCCAGCACCCGCTCGGTATGCTCGCCGAGACGGGGCGCCGGCCGGGTCGGTTGGCGCGGTGCCGCACTGAAATCGAGCGGCAGGCCGGGCATCAGATAGCGACCGATCCCCGGCTGTTCGATTTCGGTGAAAAGCGGGTTCGCGGGCGAGCAGCGCGGGTCGTGCTCGACCAGGGTGGCGAAGTCCTGGAAGGGTCCCCAGAGCACGCCGCTGCCGGCAAAAATCCTCTCGATCTCGGCCAGAGTCTTGCCGGCGCACCAGCGCCCGACCAGCGCGGCGATGGCATCGCGCGCCTCGAAGCGGCCGGCCTCGGTGTCGAGATCGACGTCCATCATCGTGCCCACCCTCGCCAATTTGTCGGCGAGGCCGGTGGCGCGGCCGAGCGCCCGCCATTGCCGCGGGGTCAGCGCAATGACCATCACTCGGCGGCCATCGGCGGTGGCGAAGTCGCGACCAAAGCTGCCGTAAAGGTCATTGCCCAATGCCGGTCGCGAGGTGCCGTTGATCTGCACGTCGCCGACATAGCCGAGGTGCCCCATCATCGCCAGCATCACGTCGGCGAGCGCGGCGACGACTTCCTGGCCCTGGCCGGTGCGGCCGCGGTGACGCTCGGCGGCGAGCAGCGCGGTCGCGAGGTAAAGCCCGGTCGCGACATCCCAGGCCGGCAGCACGTTGTTCACCGGCTCCCCGCCGCGCCCGGTGACGAGCGGGAACCCGCTCGCCGCATTGACGGTGTAGTCGACCGCCGCCGAGCCGTCGCGGTTGCCGATCAGCCGCAGCATGATGACGTCGTCGCGCGCCGCCCTGAGGCTCGCGTAATCGAGCCCGGCGAGCGGTGGCAGATTGGTCAGCACGATGCCCGCGCCCGGCCCCGGCGCGGTGGCGATGGCTCTGGCGAGCTCGCGGCCTTCGGGCTTGTCGAGGCGATCGCGACCGAGCGCTTCGCCTTGTTGAGCCCGGCCCAATAAAGGCTCGCGCCGCTATCGGTGACCGGCCAGCGATTGTGGTCGATACCGCCGCGCAGCGGATCGATGCGGATCACCTCGGCGCCCATCTGCGCCATTGTCATGCCGCCGAGCGGCGCGGCGACAAAGGCGGAAAACTCGACGATGCGCAGATCGGCGAGGAGCTGGTTCATGGCCGCGCCTCCTTGGAGCGTGATCGCCGCATTGAGCCGAAACTGTGGTGCCGCCGCAAGCGGGGCGCCGGGGAACGCGATGCGCTGCGGCCCGTTGGAACACGTGAAGCAGCACAAGCATACGACGATGAGCTATTCGCCAGACAGCCGCGACGGCGGCGAAAAGCGGCGCGGCACGGTCGCGGTGAAATCGATGATCCGCCGCAATCGGCCGGTGTCGTCCCACCTGCACCCGGCGATCTATTGGACCATCGTCGGATTGGCCGGGTGGCTGGTGCTGTCGGTCTGGGGCTTTTTCGGCAGCGGCTATGCCGGGTTGGCACTGGCGGTGGTGAGCATCTTTATCGGCATCGCGGTGGCGATCCCGCTGCTGTTGTGGGCCATCGCCCGGCGACACCCGCCGGCGCACACCGACCCGCGGGACTCAGCCTCGTTCAACGAGACGCTTTCGGAATGGCTGGCGCACAAGCTCGATATCAACACCGGGCAGATGAAGGCGACGGTGGCAGCGGTCGAGATATTGCTGCCGATTGCCGCCGTGGCGTTTGGAATGACGGTCTTTGCCCTCGTGCGCCATCTTGACGGGGTTGTCTGATACGGTCCGCTTCCGCTCGATGTTTCAGGCGGCGTTTCAAGCGGCGCCGGCGATGAACAGGCGCATCGAACTCGCCTCGAATTCGATCTCGTCGAGCCGGCTCTTGACCAGGTCGCCGATGCTGACGATGCCGCAGAGCTGGTTATGGCGGATTACCGGAAAGTGGCGAATGCGCCGGTTGGTCATCTCGGCCATCAACTCGGCGACGCCGTCCTCGGGCTTGCAGGTCACGACCGGGCGGGTCATCACCTCGCCGACGCGCAGCGACAGCAGTTCGTTGCCGTAAACCGCGAGGGCGGCGACGATGTCGCGCTCGGAGAGGATGCCGTCAACGGCCTCGCCGTCATTGCTGACGACCAGCGCACCGATGCCGCGCTGATGCAGCAACATCACCGCCTGGTCGACCGTGGCGTCCTGGTGGATGGTCGCGACCGCACGGCCCTTGTTATGCAGGATTGTCTCGACGTTCATCGGCGGCTCCTACGATCGGAGGCAGGCAAGCGCTTGCGCGGGTGCCGCTTATGCCACGGACGTTAGGACATAATGTCGCAGTCGATCCAGTCAAAATGTGTAAATGGACAGTAACAGTCGTGTCCGGGACCCGAGGTGCAAGCACCGCGTCAGCGCAAGGAATTGATGATCTCGCGATAGGCGGCCTCGGGAAACGCCTTCATCGTGCGGGTGCGCACCGTGCCGAGCTGGCCGAGCAGCAAGGTAAAGCGGGCGGCGACGGCATCGTCCGGCGCTTCGTAGATGACCACAAGGTCGTAATCGCCCATCGTCATGTACAGCGAACGGAACTCGCCGCCCATGTCGATCAGGGCCTTGCGCACCAGATCGACCCGTTTCGGTGATTCCTTGACCTCGCGGGCGCCCCGATCGGTCCAGTTGGCGAGCGCAATATAGGTCGGCACGGCGGTTCTCCCTGTCATGGCGGTGACGCGGCGGGCGCTTTTTTGGTCTTCGCCGAGCCCTTCAACTTGGCGAGCCGTGGCGTCCGGCGCAAGCATGCGGCAATGCACCGCAGGCGGTGCGTTCATCAATGTTTTAGAAGCAATGCTTACTATCTACCGGGCTTGGTCATGGTGTTTTGGAAGCGGCGCGATGCGTGACTGGATGGCCGATTGGCGGAAATGGTCCCCGGCGGAGCGGGCTTTCGCCATAGCTTTGGTTCTGACGATGGTCATGGCATTGCCGCTCGGCCTTCTGCTCGGGGTCGGCCGGCCCGGCGTCTAGCTATCTGGCGGGGCGCTTTCCCGCCCGCCCTTGCCGCCCGCCCTTACCGTTCGCCGCCCTTACCGTTCCATGTCGTTCGAACCGCATCCGCTGCGGCACGATGGTTGACCTATTTTTACATTATATATAAGTTGAATAGTTTGTATTGACTCTGTTTCATCTGTGAAATAATTTCTTTTCACAGCGCCGATTTGCAATGCCTTGCGGGCGCTCGAAAAATGCAGCTAAGGAGCCGGATTAGTGTCGATTTCCACTGTTGTTCCGATCGGATTGGTCGAGCGCGCGACCGCGCGATCGCCTGTTCTTGCTCTCCCGATCCTCCCCCAAATCGAGCCCGGTCAGCTCTGGCTGATCGAGCTTGCGACGGCGCAGGATCCGCCCGCCGCGCCGCTGCGCCAGGCGATCGACCAGGCCAATGTCGTTATCTACGACCGGGCATTTGCCGATTTCGTCGCCGCGTCGCTGCCGCTCGGCAACTATGCCGAGCCTGCCGCCAGCACTGACGAGGCGGGCGATCCGGCAGCGGCGCGCGCGGTGCGCTTTGCCTGCGACGGCTGGAGCGTCGCCCGCCTAGTGCCGCCCCACCCGACGCAGCGCGAGCGCATCGTCCGTGTTCGCCGGCTCGTCGAGGAACTCGCCGCGACCAAGGCGCCGGGCGATGTGCCGGTGACGGTTGTCGGCGAACTTGCCGATGGTGTCTTCGAGCCGACCGAGACCCGGCTCGACCGGCTCGACCTGGTCGTCGTCACCTATCCGCGCGATGCGCGCCTGACGATCGTCGTCGGCGACGTCGGCGGCACCGCGGCGCGGCTCCATGCCGTCGCCGCCAACGGGCTCGCCGGCTGAGCTGGCTGCTCGATGCATCGGCTCGGCGGCGCCGTCCTCGTCCTCGTGGTATTTTTTGGCGTGCTTTGGGCGGTCGGGCTGCTCCGACCGTTTTAAGGGCGCAACACCCTTGCGGACGGTGCCCGGGATGAGTGCTGCGTTAACCGGCCGGCGGGTCGTCGTTCCCGAGACGCGTGAGATCGAGCTGCTGGCCGGCATGCTGGAAAAGCACGGTGCCACGGTGGTGCGCTGCCCGCTGGTGGCGATCCGCGACGTCGCCGACCCGGCGCCGGTAATCGGCTGGATCGAGCGTTTCGTCGCAAGCCCGCCCGCCGATGCGATCCTCTTTACCGGGGAGGGGCTGCAACGCCTGCACCGGCTCGCCGAGGGTGCCGGGCTTGGCGAAAAATTCGTCGCGGCGCTCGGTCGGGTGCGCACGATCGCCCGCGGCCCCAAGCCGGCGCGGCGGCTGCGCGAGTTGGGGCTGAAGGTTGATTTGCCGGTCGAGCCGGCGACCACGGCCGGAATCATCGCTGCCTTGTCGGCGGAAGACCTCTGCGGGCGGCGGATCGCGGTGCAGCTCTATCCCGACGCGCCGCAGGGGCTGCTGGCGTTCCTCGCCGAGAGGGGGGCCCAGGCCGACCCCGTCGTGCCCTACGCGTATGCTTCGGCCGCCGATGCGGAGCGGGTCGTCGCGATGATCGGCGAGATGGCGCGCGGCGAGGTCGATCTGGTCGCCTTTACCAGCTCGCCGCAATTGCGCCGCCTGCGCCAGGTGGCCCGGGCCCACGGCTGCGAGGCAGCGCTCGCCGAGGGCTTCGCCAAGACCAAGCTGGCTGCGGTCGGCCCGGTTGTCGCGGCGGCGATCGAAGCGGAAGGCGGTACGGTCGCAGTTGCGCCGCCGGCCAATTTCCACCTGCGCCCGATGGTCAACGCCATTGTCGAGGCGCTGGGGTAGGAGGCCGGACAAGCCCGCGCGCGCTGCGAGACGCACCCTGCCGGCGGATTTCACGACACCAAGAGGGCTGGCGTCAGCCGGCCCTGATCTCGTTCGCCGTCGCCCGGGCCCGTACCGCCGCCTCGCGGGCCATGTCGGCGCACAGGCCGGTGTAGGCGGTGGGGTCGAGCAGCGCGGCGATCTGTTTTGCGTCGAGATGGGCGGTCACCCGCTGGTCGGCCGCCAACAGCTCGGCGAAGGATTTGTGCTCGACCGCCGCCTCCATCGCCGCGTCGTAGACGACATCGTGGGCATGCTGGCGGCCGATCGCGGCGCCGAGGTCGAGCATCACCGCCTCGGCCATGATGAGGCCGCCGCCCAGGTCGAGATTGGCGCGCATCCGCGCCGGGTCGAGCTTCAGCCCGCGCAATATCTCGACCAGCCGGCTCAGCATGTCGCCGGTGGCGATGCAGGCGCGCGATTCGGCCGAATCCATCATCAGGCTGGTGGTGCGGTCGGCCTCATGCTCGGTCTGCATCGCTTCCAGGGCGAACGGCACGATCGCGCGAATCTCGGCCGCTGCGGCGATGATGTCCTGGCACAGCTTGGGGTTGCGCTTCTGCGGCATCGTCGAGCTGCCGACCGTGCCCGGCGGCACCGGCTCCTCGACCTCGCCGAACTCGGTCTTCATCAGCGTATAGATCTCGCGGCCGATCTGGCCGCAGGTCGCCGCCAGCATGCCGAGCAGGCAGATGTTCTCGGCAAGATGATCGAGGATCACCCGCGACGGCACCGTCATCGAGTTGAACCCGAGCTGCCTGCCGATGCCGGCCTGCACCGGCGGCCCGTTCTTGCCGAGCGAGGCGAAGGTGCCGGCGCCGCCGCCCAGCATCGCGACAAAGATGCGCGGCGCCGCCTGATGGAAGCGCTCGACGTGGCGGATCAGCTGGTCGACCCACACCGCGACCTTGTAGCCAAAGGTCGCCGGCACCGCATGCTGGCCGTGGGTGCGGCCGGGGATCGGCATCTCGGCGCCGCGCTCGGCGAGGTCGGCGGCCGCGGCGAGGGCGTCGGCAATCAGGCCGAGAAAGATGCCGTGCGCCTGGCGCAGCACCAGCAGGTCGCCGGTCTGGGTGATGTTCTGCGTCGTGGCGCCCCAATGCACCCAGCCGCCATGCGGCTCGCCGACGACGCGCGACAGCTCCCACACCAGCGGCACGATCGTATGGCCGGTGCGGGCGAAGCCCTCGTCGAGCCGGGCGCGGTCCATCAAGTCGTAATGCGCCGCCTTGGCGATCGCCTCGGCCGCCGCCGCCGGGATGATG
Source organism: Allostellaceae bacterium (assembly GCA_035632515.1). Lineage (GTDB taxonomy): Bacteria > Pseudomonadota > Alphaproteobacteria > ATCC43930 > CGMCC-115725 > DATARH01. Next base: position 29,449 of record DASQGR010000149.1, read on the forward strand.
CCGAGCTCGGCCTGGGCCCGGGCCAGCGCCGCCTCGACATCGAGCCAGGCCTGCCAGCGGTTTTCCAGGCGGTAGAGCGCGCGGATGCCGGGATCGGACACGCGCGCGGCGGTCGGGAGTTCATCGCTCATCTGGGTTCCTCCCTGGGGGATCGAGCGTCATATATCACTAACCGTGCGTCTTTAGGTTGACGACCGGCGGCTGCCCGGTCACAGGATCGGGCGGCATCAGCGGAGAGGTAAGGACATGCCCCACCCGACGATTTACTTGGCCCGTCACGGCGAGACGGAATGGAGCCTTTCCGGCCAGCATACCGGGCTCACCGACCTGCCGCTGACCCCGCATGGCGAGGAGCTGGCGCGCAAGCTGGCGCCGCGGCTCAAAGGCATGAGCTTTGCCAAGGTGTTCACCAGCCCGCTGCAGCGCGCCAAGCGGACTTGCGAGCTCGCCGGTTTCGCCGCCCGGGCCGAGATCATGCCCGAGCTCGTCGAATGGAATTACGGTGATTACGAGGGGATCAAGACTCACGACATCCACAAGGATCGCCCGGACTGGCAGCTCTTCGACCACGGCGCCCCCGGCGGCGAATCGGTCGATCAGGTTACCGCCCGCGCCGGCCGCGTCATCGCCCGCCTGCGCGAGATCGACGGCAATGTGCTGTGCTTTTCGAGCGGCCACTTCCTGCGCGCCTTGGCCGGCACCTGGCTGGGGTTCGGCGCCGCCGGCGGCCGCTATCTGATGCTCAGCACCACCAGCCTCAGCGCGCTGAGCTACGAGCACAATGTGCAGGAACCGGTGCTCAAGCTGTGGAACGACACGGCGCATTTGAGCGGGTGACCGAGCGCGTCGGTGCATCCGCGCCGATGACGGGCCGCAGCCGTTTGCGCGCGTGACGGGCGCCTACAGCCTCACCATCCCCATCCACCACTGGGTCCGGCCGCCGACATCGATGTCGTATTTGCGGACGAAATCGAGCTTGCCGTCATCGCCGATGCGAAACACCGAGAGGCAGCACGGCACTTCGCGGAATCCCGCGCCCTCCTTGACGGTGATGCCCTGGATGTGGGCGGCCACCAGCATTCGTCCGCTCGGATCGATGTGAAAGGTGCGGCAATGGATGCCGCGAGTGTCGACGTGCTGGATCGCATTCGGCTCGCCGGTCGCCGGATCGATGGCAAAAACCGCGAGCGTGTTTTCGCCGCCGGCGAAGACGCTGCGGCCCTCGACCGGCACCGCGGTCGAGGCGCGATTCGCGACGTAGACGAACTTGCCGCTGGGATGGACATGCACGGTGCCGACCGCCTGGCGCGCGCCCGGCGGGACCGGCTGCGACAGGGTCGACTTGCGGAACGCCGCCTCCGGGGTCAGCGCGCCGTTGTTCAAGGGAAACATGTCGACCCGATTCTCGCGTTCGAGCGAGACATAGACCCACGGCCGGGCCGGGTGGAAATCGAGGTGGCGCGGGCCGAAGCCGTAGCCGCCATTGGGCGCGATCGAGACTTCCCGGCTTAACATCCCGGCGTTGTAGTCGAAGACCTTGAGCGCGCCGGGCTCCTCGGGCCTGGCGCCGGCCGGGTCGTGACCGCGGGTGACCAGAATCACCTGCTTGTTGTCCGGGGTGGCGCGCACCTGATGGGCGAAGATGCCCGGGTCGATCGTACCCGGCTGCGCCACCTCGACGCCCGGGGTGCCGTCCGGATTGATCCGGTAGATGTGGATCGAGCTTGGGTTGTTGAACGCGACCAGCGCGTGCTCGCTGGGGATGTCGGTCGCCATGTGGATCGGGCGGGTCGGCAGCGGGATCGAGGCCCCGTGCGGCGACAAGGCGCCCGAGCCCGGGTCGATTCGCAGCGCGGTGAGGCGATGATTCGTGCCGGCGGGCCCCATGCCCGAGGCGCTATCGCTGGTAGCGACGTAAAGAAAGGGCTGCGAGGCGTGCGGCCATGCGTATTGCACATTCGCCGGCAGCGATACCGTACCGCGTCGGGTCAGCGCGGCGCCGGCGACATCGACGTCGTAATGCGTCAGCTCGGCGCCGATATTAGCGTAAAGCGCGATTTTTGCTGCGGATGCGGGCATCGCGGCTGCCTCCCTGGCAATTGATCAAAATCCGGACGATGACGGCCGGTCGCGGAACCGGCCGGGGCATGTCGGCGAGAGGGTGCCCGCTTCGAGCGATGCCGGCAAGACGGTGCATAAATGCGAAATAGCCCTACCTTTCGGAGTGCCCAGTTGGTAGATTCTTCAACTGGGGATGGGGTGCCGGACGGCGGCCGCGAGAAGCGGCCCTGGAGCTGGCGAAAACCTGAAAATCGGGAAGCGCGTTGGCCGCAGATTTCAAGGTTGTCATCATTGGCTCCGGACCGGCCGGCTTGAGCGCCGCCGTTCACGCCGCCAAGGGCGGCGTGTCCCATGTGCTGCTCGAGCGTACCGACCACATCAACAACACCATCTTCCGCTATCAAAAGCGCAAGCACGTGATGGCGACCCCCGAGGTCCTGCCGCTGCGCAGCGACCTCGAGTTCGAGGAGGAGTCGCGCGAGGAGTTGATCGACAGTTGGACCGGGGGTTCCACCGCAGCGGGGATCAACATCCGGTTCAACACCGAGGTGTCGGCGATCAAGGGCGAGAAGGGCAATTTCCAGGTTCAGCTCGTTGGCGGCGGGGTGATCTCCGCCGAATACGTCGTCCTCGCCATCGGGGTGCAGGGCAATTTCAACCGGTTGAGGGTTCCCGGCGCCGATCTGCCTTTCGTCCAGTACCAGCTCGACGATCCCGACGAATACCGGGAGGAGAAGATCGCGGTCATCGGGGTCGGCGATGCCGGCATCGAGAACGCGCTGGCGCTGGCGACCAACAACGAAGTCTACGTGCTCAACCAGAAGGACGACTTCCCGCGGGCCAAGGCCGGCAATCGCGCGCTGATCATGGCCGCGGTTGCCAAGAACCCGGACGAGGCGGGCTCGATCAACCACGTCGTCAACGTCGAGACGCAGGAAATCGTCGCCGGCCCGCCGGGCCAGCCCGGCGAACTGGTGCTGCACCGCGCCGACGGCGCAACGGTGCGCGTCGCGTGCAACCGGGTCATCGCGCGCATCGGCGCACAGCCGCCGCGCCGCTTTCTCGAAGATTGCGGCATCGTCTTCACCAGCGCCGACCGCAACGCCATCCCGGAGGTGTCGGAGACCTACGAATCAGGGGTCAAGGGACTCTATATAATAGGGGCGCTGGCCGGGTACCCGCTGATCAAGCATTGCCTCAACCAGGGCTACGAGGTCATCGAGTACATCCTCGGCAACGAGCTCCCGCCGGCCGACGAGCCGCTGATCCAGGCAAAGCTGACCCCCGAGAAGATACGTGTCCTCGATCCGAGCAAGGACGCGATGACCGGCGCCGAGCTGATCGGCTACATCAGAGCACGGGCGCCGATGTTTTCGGGCCTCAAGCCGATCCAGATCCGCGAATTCCTGATCCATGCGGAGCTGCATCGGCTGCAGCCCGGCGACGTCGTCTTCCGCCGGGGCGAGTCGACCAATTCGCTGTACACCATCCTCGACGGTCAGGTCGGCATCCAGATCGACCCGACCAATCCGGCGGAGATGGTTCATCTCGGACCCGGCCAGTTCTTTGGCGAGATGGGGCTGATCTCCGGCCGCAAGCGCACCGCCACGGTCGTCGCCGCCCAGCCGAGCCTGTTGCTCGAAGTCGACCGCAACACGATGATCCGGCTGGAGCGTTCGGAAGCATCGATCAAGCAGGCCATCGATTCGGCCGCCGTGATTCGCCAGATCAAGACGTTCCTGGCCCCGCAGGTCGAAGACAGCCTGCTCGCCGAGGTGGTGGCGACCTCCAAGATCGTCGAATTCAAGCCCGACCAGAAACTGATCGAAGAGGATGCCGAGGACGATGCGGTCTATCTGATTCGCAAGGGCTCGGTGACGGTGTCGATGCGGGTCGGCGGCAAGGATGTCGTGCTCGCCTATGTCCCGGCCGGCAATTATGTCGGCGAAATGGCGATGATCACCCGCCGCCGCCGTGCCGCAACGGTCACCGCCGCCAGCGTTACCGAGGCGATCCGCATCGACAGCAGCGCCTTTCGCAAGCTGCTCGACCGCGATCCCGACCTGCGTCGACGGGTCGAGGACAAGCTCGAGCAGCGGCTGGCCGAGCGCAACCAGATGCAGCAGAACGCCGAGACCGGCGATCTGATCAAATTCCTGGTGCGCGAGGGGCTGGGGGAGGCGACCAACGTCCTGCTGATCGACGAATCGCTCTGCGTGCGCTGCGACAATTGCGAGAAGGCCTGCGCCGAGACCCATCACGGCGTCAGCCGGCTCAACCGCGAGGCCGGGCCCACCTTTGCGATGGTGCACGTGCCGACCTCGTGCCGGCATTGCGAAGACCCGCATTGCATGACCGATTGTCCGCCGGACGCGATCCACCGCGCGCCGAACGGCGAGGTGTTTATCAACGACCAATGCATCGGCTGCGAGAATTGTAAGAACAACTGTCCCTACGGCGTCATCCAGATGGCGGCGGTGCCGGAAGAAAAGCCCGGCCTGCTGAGCTGGCTGCTGTTCGGCTGGGGCGCCGGCCCGGGCGAGGACAAATCGCCGGAGGGCATGGCCAAGCGCACCGGCGGCAAGCATGCCGTCAAATGCGATATGTGCAAGGATCTGGCCGGACCGGCCTGCGTGCGCGCCTGCCCGACCGGCGCGGCGATTCGCGTCGATCCGGCCGGGTTCATCGACGTCATGCGCCAGGCCCAGGCATGAGCGTCAGCGAACAGGCGGCCGCTCGGCCCAACGCCGCTTCCGCCGCCGCGCCGCGAACGGACCGGCACACCTCCTTCCTCGCCTATGAAGGGTATCGCTATCTGAAATGGGCGCTCGCCGCGGTGGTGGCGGCGATCCTGCTTTATTGGCTGGTGCCGCCCTACGGCGCGCGCTACGGCGGCGGCTGGGCCGGGTACACGCTGGGGACGGTGGGCGCCCTGCTGATCCTGTGGCTGACCTGGTTCGGCTATCGCAAGCGCACCTATGCCTCGAGCCTGGCCGGCGCGGCGGATGTCGGCGGCAATCCCGTCGAGGATCCGAGCCGGCTGGCGCGGCGACTGTCGGCGCATGTCTACCTCGGCAGCGCGCTGCTGGTCATCGCGACGCTGCACACCGCGTTCAATTTTCATTGGAACATCCACACCCTGGCCTATGCACTGATGTGCATCGTCATTTTCAGCGGCATGTTCGGGGTTGTCGCCTATGCCCGCTATCCGCGGCGGATGACCGAGAATCGCGAAAACCTCACCCTGGGGCAGATGCTCACCCGTGTCGGCAGCATTGACGGCGAGTTGCGCCGCGGCGCGATGCAGCTCGACGATGCGACGGTCGCCATGATCGAGAATACGGTCGAGACGACCGCGATCGGGGGCTCGATGTGGCGGCAATTGTCGGGGCGCTATCCCCGGTGCACCACCGCCGCGGCGATCGCCCGCATGGATGCGCGCGCCGAGGCGGTCCCGCCCGAGCTGCAGGATGCCTGGCGCCAGACCCGGCTGAGGCTGGAGGAAAAGGCCGCCCTTCTGACGCGCCTGCGCCGCGACATCCGCTTCAAGGCGATGATGGAGGTGTGGCTCTTCCTGCATGTTCCGCTGACCTTCGCCCTGATTGCCGCGCTTGTCGCCCACATCGTCGCGATCTTTTTCCTTTAGCCCGATGCGGTCTTGAGATCGGCAATGTCCGCTTCCCACTCCCCGAACTTTCGCGATTGCGGCCGAGCGCATGGAGGTTGAGTTCACCTTTCTCACCCAGCGCGGCACCGCGGTGATGCGCCGGTCTCAGCGAGCCAGCGCCGACAGCGTGCGGCTGGGTCGCGGCACCGACAACGAGGTGCCGCTGGGCGATATTCGCGTCGGGCTGCGGGTGGCGCAGCTCGTGCGGCGTCCCGACGGGATCGCGATCGAGAAACTCGGGGCGATGCCGCTGCAGGTAAACGGCCAGTCGGTCGACAATGCGATGCTGCATGTCGGCGACGAGATTCGGCTCGGCCCCTACCGGATCGAGGTCACGGCACCGCCCGAGGGCTGCGACGGCGCGATCCAAATCGAACTGGCGGAGCCGCTGGCCTCGGCGACCGACCCGGTGCGGGCGAGCTCCCGAATCGGCCTGGAGCACGCCGGCTTCAGCAAGCGCATCGCCTCGTGGACCGGCGTCTTGGTGCTGGCGGTTATCTGCCTGGCGGTGCCGCTCATCGTCTTTACCAGCGGCGCGTTGACGCCGTGGCACAAGGACACGCCGGCACCGCATGCGACGACCCTGGTCGGGCTGTCGTGGAATACCGGCGAATTCTCGAATTCGCATCGATTTTTCGCCAAGAATTGCGCGACCTGCCATGAGGGCAAGTTCTCGCGCGTCGCCGACACGGCATGCCTTGCCTGCCACGCGGCGGTCGGCAGCCATGTCGAGCACGGCGTCAAGCTCGGCTCGGCGGGCGAGCAGCTGGCGGAGTCCCGCTGTATCGATTGCCATACCGAGCACCGCGGCGTGCGCGGCTCGGTGATCCGCACTGCCGCGCTCTGTCTCGACTGCCATCGCGGGCTCGACAAGACCGCTCCGGAGGCCGGGGTAAAGGCGGTCGGCGGCTATCCGGCCGGCCACCCCCAGTTCCGCGCAACGCTTGTCGCCGATGCCGCAAAAAAGCAGAACGTGCGGGTCGAGCTCGGCAGCAAGCCGGCGCCGGCCGATCATCCGGGGATCAAATTCTCGCACGCGGCCCATCTCGTGCCGGGCGGCTTCCCGAAGCTCCACTACAAGGAGATGGCCTGCGCCGATTGCCATGTCCCGGAGCCGGGCGGCCAAAGCTTTCAGCCGATCACGTTCAAAGGCCAGTGCCAGAGCTGCCACAACGACAATCTGACATTCGACAGCGTCGCGTTGCCGTGGTCCGGCGCCAAGGTACCGCATGGCGATGACAGCGCGGTCGTCGCCGGGGTGGTCAACTTCTATGCCGCGCAGGCAGTGCAGAACGGCGCCGCCGCGCCTGCCGCAACGCCCGCGGTCGAGCGGCGCGGCGCCGGCATGCCGACTTCGCTGGCAAGCGCGGCGCCGGCCAGCGTCCAGGCGTGGATACGCGACAAATCGCAGGCCGCGCTCCGGGTGATTTTCGACGAGAAGCGCGGCTGCGCCTATTGCCACTACGGCACCGGGGCGGACGGTGCCATCGACACCGGCAAGGTGATGGCGAGCCTGGCGGCAGACAAGGAACCGCTGAAGGTGATCGCCGCGGTCGAGATGCGCACCCGGTTTCTGCCCAACGCGGTCTTCGACCATTCCCAGCACCGCGGCGTGAAGTGCGAGGAATGCCATGCCAGCCGCCAGTCCCAGGCAAGCGCCGACGTGCTGATCCCGGGCATCGAGACCTGCAAGACTTGCCACGGCGCCGAGGACGTCCACCTGCAGGTCAAGTCGACCTGCATTACCTGCCACGTCTTTCACCGCAGCGAGTTGGGGTTGATGCACATGACCGCGGAGGCGCCAAAATGACCGATTCGCGCCGACCGAGATTTCTCCATCATCCGGCGTTTCGTGCCGCCATGGCGGTGCTTTCCGTATGGTGCATGGCGCCGGGCGGCTGTGGCGGCGGCAGCAGCGGCGCCAACAACAGCAACCCGAACGCGATCACCCCGGCGGCGCCGGTTGCCGACACCAGCCCCAACCTGACCGAGAGCGACGTCAACACGATCGTGCTGCAGGCGATCAACGAGGCGACCGCCCGCGGCCGGCCGGCGACCATTGCCGTGGTCGATCGGGTCGGCAATGTGCTGGCGGTGACCCAGATGGCAGGCGCGCCGGTCTTGGCGACGGTCACCTCGGGGCGCGGCGTGACGACCGGGCTCGAGACGGTTCAGGTGCCGACGACGCTCGCGGCGCTCGCCAAGGCCTATACCGGCGCCTACCTGTCGTCGAACGGCAACGCCTTCAGCACCCGCACTGCCAACCAGATCGTCCAAGAGCATTTCAACCCCGGCGTCCGCGGCACGCCGGGCGGGCCGCTGTTCGGGGTGCAGTTCAGCCAGCTCGCCTGCTCCGATTTCAACACCGCCGCCTCCCCCGTTGCCGGCGGCACCAATGCCGGGCCGCATCGCTCGCCGCTCGGCTTTTCCGCCGATTCCGGCGGGTTGCCGATCTACAAGAACGGCGTCCTCGCCGGCGGTATCGGGGTGATGACCAAGACCATCTATGGCGCCAACCTCAATATTTTTGCCGTGCCGATCGATGACGACGAGGTGGTGGCTATCGCCGGAACGACTGGATACGCGGCGCCGCCGGCGATTACCGCCGACAACATCGCCGTCGGCGGCCTGACGCTGCAATATATCGACGCCTCCAGTGCCAATCTTGCCGCGCCGGTGTCGGCTGCGGGCACCTTCACGCCGCTGCCGGTGGCCGGGTACTGGGCCGGGCCCGCCGCCGGTCACACGGCGAATGCCGGGTTGATCTACGGCAGCGCGGACGGCGCTTCGGGAGTGGCTCCGGACGGCGCACTCGGCCCGGTGATCTACCCCGGCACCACCCAGACCTCCTACGTCTTCACCGACGGCGCCGGCCATATCCTCTACCAGCCGACCGCAGGGGCGATGCCGGCAGACGGCAATGCGATCACCGCGGCGGAGGCGAAAGGGCTGACTACCGCGGCGCTCAATGTCGCCTACTCGGCCCGTGCCGCCATCCGGGTGCCGACCAACAGCTTCGCCCAGGTGACCGTCACCGTGGTCGATCTCGACGGCAATGTGCTGGCCCAGGCGCGCACCCCTGACGCACCGATCTTCGGCGCCGACGTGTCGCGGCAAAAGGCGCGCTCGGCCGTGTTCTTTTCGCGGCCCGACGCGGCAGCGAAGATCAACGCGATCACCGCTCCGGCGAGCACCGTGACCGGCACTTTTGCCGACTACATCACCCGCTCGCAGTTGTTGATCGGCAGCGGCACCTTCTCCAACAGTTTGGCTTGGGCGGCGGTGTCGATCGGCGATGTGGCGCGGCCGTTTTATCCGGACGGCATCGACGGCAACCAGCCGGGATCGCTGAGCCTGCCCTTCGACCGATGGAGCGTGTTTTCGACCGGCCTGCAGGTCGACCTGGTGACGAGCGATATCGTTGCCGGCACGACCGGGGCGCTGGCGCCCGCGACTGGCTGCGGCAACGCCAACGGCCGAGGCTTGCCGCCGACCGCGAGCGGCAAGACCCAGCTCGCCAACGGACTGCAGATCTTCTCCGGGTCGGTGCCGATCTACCGCGGCAATGTCCTGGTCGGCGCCGTCGGCGTCTCCGGTGACGGCATCCAGCAGGACAGCCTGATCTCGTTCCTCGGCCTGGACCGCTTCGCCGCGCAGGACGGCGCAAACCCCATCGCCAACGCGCCCGCGGCAATCCGTGTCGACCTCCTCAAGCCGGCCGGCGTCAACCTGCGCTACACCAACTGTCCGGCGGCCCCCTTCGTCGACTCCACCGTGCAAAACCCGTGCTGAGCGTGCCCCGGCGTATCGACCGATCGCGGCGCGAGCGGCGACTGGGCCGCAGCGCGCTCGCGTTCATGGCCGCGATGACGGCGCTGACCGGCGCGGCCACGCCGCCCCACGCCTCGGTCGACATCGGCGAGCTGCGCCGCGACCGGCGCATGGCCGACGAGCTCTACTCGGCGACGACCGGCGACGCCGCCGCCTTCGAGAAAGCGCTAAAGACCCCGGTCCTGCGCAGCGAGCTCGAACGAACCCTCAACCGTCAGCTCTCCGACGAGACGCTCCAGGCGATGGCCTCGCACGCCCGTGCCGAGGCCGATTACTGGGCCTCCTATCGCCGCGGCATCGACATGGCGATCGGCGCCGAGGGCCCGTTGATCATGGGCCGCCGGGCGCCCGGCCGGGCCCCGCCGAGCTCGGAGGCCGAGCCCATCGTCAATCCGGCGGCGTTGCCGCCGCCCGAGCCGTTCGAGCGGGGCGGCTATGTCCCGGTGCAGGATCGCTGGCGCATTCTCGACGCGCTCGGCCGCCGTGAGAACCTGCTCGATCCCTACAACACCAACACGCTGAAGGCGGATAAGCCGATCTTCGGCGAGGACTGGTTCGTCAACGTCGCGGCGATCGTCGATATTCTCTACGAGCCGGCGCGGGTGCCGCTGGGGGTCGGCGCGCAATACATCGCGCGGCCGCTCGAAAACAATACATTCGGCCGCTACGGCCGCACCATGCTCAACCAGACCGATATTCTCAGCGTCTCGTTGATCAAGGGCGACACCGCGTACAAGCCGCCCGATTTGGAGTTCCGCCTGACCCCGGCGTTCAATTTCAACCATACCGATGTCGGCGAAATCGGCGTCCTCAACATCGATCCGGCCTACGGGCAAACGCGCAACGACAATTTCATCGGCCTGCAGGAAGGGTTCATCGACTATCACTTCCGCAACGTCTCCGAGTATTACGATTTCGATTCGGTCCGCGTCGGCATCCAGCCGTTCAACGCCGATTTCCGCGGCTTTTTGTTTCAGGACAACCAGCTCGGCGTGCGCTTGTTCGGCGATCGCGACGCCAATCGCTGGCAGTACAACCTCGCCTATTTCCGCCGGCTCGAAAAAGACACCAATAGCGGCCTCAACGATATCGGCCAGGCAGTGCGGCAAGACGGCGTCTTTATCGCCAATTTGTTCCGCCAGGATTTCCCGGTGCACGGGTTCACCTCGCAGATTGCCTTTCTGCGCAACGACAACCACGAGGGCGGCGATTTTCACTTCGACAAGAACGGGTTCCTCGTTCGCCCGTCGCAGATCGGCGACAATCGTGGCTACAACTATGACGCCAATTATCTCGGCTTCAACGGCGACGGCCATTTCGGCCGCGTCAACCTGACGACCTCGGCCTACTATCTGTTCGGCCATCTGAGCCACAATCAGTTTGGCGCGCCGGGCAACAAGGGCTCTGACATCAGCGCTTTCTTCGTTGCCGCCGAGCCGTCGATCGATTTCGACTGGGCGCGGTTCCGGTTGTCCGGCCTCTACGCCAGCGGCGCCCGGCATCCGCAAAGCGGTACGGTCGGCGGGTTCGATGCAGTGTTCGAGAACCCGCAATTCGCCGGTGCCGACTCGAGCTTCTGGATCCGCCAGTCGATCCCGCTCATCGGCGGCGGCGGCGTGGCGCTCAACACCCCGAACGGCGTGCTCGCCGACCTGCGCTCGTCGAAGGGCGAGGGCCAGTCGAACTTCCTCAATCCGGGGATCATGCTCGCCGGTATCGGCGGCGATTTCGACATTCTGCCCGAGCTGCGTTTGTCGACCAATTTCAACTATCTGCGCTTCGACACTACCGCCCCGCTCGAATTCCTGCGCCACCAGGCGAACATTCCCAACTCGATCGGCTGGGACCTGTCGGCGGCGCTGACCTACCGGCCGCTATTCACCCAGAATATCGTCTTCCGGCTCTCCGGCGCGGTGTTGCTGCCCGGCGAAGGCACCAAGGCGCTGTTCAATACGCCGGGCGGCCTCGGCCTCTTCGGCAATGACGGTCTGCTCTACTCGGTTCTGGCCAACGTGATCGTGAACTATTGAGACAATGTCGCTGCGCGCTCTGATAGTAGCTGGATTGATGGCATGGGCCGGCGTCTTCGTCGCGCCGTCGCTTGCCCGCGCCGAGGAATCGCCGGCCGCCCATGAGGAGAGCGCGCCGCCGGCCCCACAAAAGCAGTCGGAGGCTGCGGCGCGGCTCAAGAGCGCCGGGTGCATGAGCTGCCATACGGCGACCGACTCGGTGACGATGCATACCAGCCCCGGGGTCGTCCTCGGCTGCGCCGATTGCCATGGCGGCAACGCTGCGGTGTTTGCGCAAGGTGCGGCGCCGGGAACCCCGGAATACCGCAAAGCGCTCGACGCCGCTCATGTCCACCCGCTTCATCCCGAAGCCTGGAATTACCCGTCGAGCGTCAAGCCGCCGCGCACCTACACGCTGCTCAACAAGGAATCGCCGGCGTTCATCCGCTTTATGAACCCGAGCGACTACCGGGTGGCGCGCGAGGCCTGCGGCGCCTGCCATCTGAAGGAGATCGCCGCCAACGAGCGCAGCCCGATGGCGACGACCGCGATGTTCTGGGCGGCCGGCGCGTACAATAACGGCATCCTGCCGTTCAAGCACTCGATCGTCGGCGAGGCCTATACCCGGGAGGGCGAGCCGGCGACCCTGCTCGATCCCAATCCCCCCAGCCCCGAGGCGAGCCGCCTGCACGGGATCGAGCCGAAATTCGTGCCGCTGCCGACCTGGGAGGTGTTTCCGACCGGCGACGTCTTCCGCGTCTTTGAGCGCGGCGGCCGCACCATCAACACGCAATTCCCCGAGATCGGCAATCCGAACTCGACCGGCGAGCTACAGAAGCTCGAGGAGCCGGGGCGGCCCGATCTGAAGCAATCGAACCGCGGCCCCGCCACCGGGCTGCGGGTGTCGATCCCGATCCTCAACATCACCAAGACCCGGCTCAACGACCCGACCACCTGGTTCCTTGGCACCAACGACAATCCCGGCGACTATCGCAACTCAGGCTGTGCCGCGTGCCATGTCGTCTACGCCAACGACCGCGACGTGCAGGAGGGCGGGCCCTACGCCGCCTACGGCAATCGCGGCACCGGCGCCGGTATCGACCCGACCATCCGCAAGGGCGAGTCGGGGCACCCGATCGTGCATCGCATGACCACGGCGATCCCGACCAGCCAGTGCATGATCTGCCACATGCATCAGCCGAACCTGTTCCTCAACAGCATGCTCGGCTACACGATGTGGGATTACGAGACCGGCGCGCCGCAGATGTGGCCGAAGCGGCAGAAATACCCGACCGACACCGAGATGCGCGCCGCACTTGAGCGCAACCCCGAGGGGGCGGTGGTGCGCGGCAGATGGGCCGACCCGGAATTCTCGGCCAACGTCAACGAGCTCAACCCCAAGCTCAATGACACCCAGTTCGCCGACTATCACGGCCACGGCTGGAACTTCCGCGCGATCTTCAAGCGCGACCGCAAAGGCAACCTGCTCGACGACGACAACAACATCATCCCGGCCAGCGACCCGCAAAAATTCAAGAAGGCGGTGCACCTCGATTCGATCCACGTCGATTTTGGGATGCAATGCGTCGACTGCCATTTCTCGCAGGACAACCACGGCACCGGCCATCTCCACGGCGAGATCCAGGGTGCGATCGAGATCACCTGCGCCGATTGCCACGGCACTGCGACCAAGCTGCCGGATCTGAAGACCCACGGACCGGCGGCGCCGCCGCGGGGCACCGACATGTCGGCCTTGCGCACTGCCGATGGCCGCGCCCGTTTCGAATGGCGTGGCGACAAGCTGTTCCAGCGCTCGGCGGTCTATCCGGGGCTCGAGTGGCAGGTCACCCTGGTCAAGGACACGGTCACCCCGGGCAACCCGCACTACAATCCGCGGGCGGCCCGCGCCAAGCTGATGTCGAAGGGCAACTCGATGGCCTGGGGGCCGGGGGTGCCGACAAATCAGCTCGCGCACGGCAGCGACGAGATGGCGTGCTACACCTGCCATTTGTCGTGGACGACGAGCTGCGCCGGCTGCCACCTGCCGATCGAGGCCAATCAGCACACCGAACGACACCGCTATGAAGGCGAGACCACCCGCAATTTCGCCACCTACAATCCGCAAGTGGCGCGCGAGGACATGTTCCAGCTTGGCCGCCACAGCACGGTGAAGAACAACATCATCGCCCCGATCGCGTCGCGCTCGGCGCTGGTGCTGTCGTCGACCAACATCAACCGCGAGCACATCTATGTGCAGCAGCCGCCGGTGTCGTCGTCCGGGTTCTCGGCCCAGGCGTTCTCGCCTCACTACCCGCATACCGAGCGGCGCACCGAGACCAAGACCTGCACCGACTGCCACATCTCGGCGCAGAACGACAACAACGCGATCATGGCCCAGCTGCTGCTGCTCGGGACCAATTTCGTCAATTTTGTCGGGCTCAATTCCTGGGTCGGCGAGGAACACGACATCGAGGCGGTGCGTGTCACCGAATGGGACGAGCCGCAGGCGGTGATCGGCAGCTACCTGCACCGCTATGCCTACCCGGACTACTACAAGAAGCACCTCGCCGAAGGCCGCAAACTGGAGGAGGCCCACGGTCATGCCTCCAACGACGCCAAATGTCTGCAGCTGCGCGGCGAATACCTCTTCGTCTCCGAGGGCTCCAACGGGACGCGGGCCTATGATGTCGCCAGCATTGCCAACAAGGGCGTTTCCGAGCGCATCATCACCGCGCCCTTCTCGGCCCTCGGCCACGACACCCATATCGCCTCGAAAAACGCGACCTGCGTCGTGCTGCCGACCGATCAGCCGATCAACCCGCTGCGCAATGCGGGCAAGAACGAGGCACTCGATTTCAGCCAGGATTACGGCCCGGTGATGCGCGGGGCGAACGAAGAACAGGTGATGCACCCGATCTACAACTACGCCTACATCACCGATTCCGTCGAAGGGCTGATCCTGACCAATGTCAACACGCTGCAGGACCAGGAGCCGCGCAACAACTTCTTCACCCGGGCGCTGACCTGGAACGAGAACGGCATCCTTAACGGAGCCCGCTACCTGACCATCGCCGGGACCAAGTTCTACGTCACCGCCGATGCCGGCATCGTCGAGCTCGACATGGACGACCCGCTGCATCCCAAGCTCGTCGCGGTGATCCCCATCCGCGATGCCCGGGCGACAGTGGTGCAATTCCGCTATCTGTTTGTCGTCGGCGCCAGCGGGCTGGAAGTCGTCGACGTCACCAACCCGGCCCGGCCGGTGGTGGTGCCGGGCGCGCGCGTGCCGCTCGCCGATGCGCGGCGCATCTTTGTCGCTCGCACCTATGCCTATATTGCCGATGGCCGCGACGGGCTGGCGATCGTCGATGTCGAGCGGCCGGACCACCCGTTCCTCAAGATGCAGTACACCGCCGACGGCAAGATCACCGACGCGCGCGATGTGGTCGTCGCCTCGACCAATGCCTCGCTCTTTGCCTATGTCGCCGACGGGGTGAATGGGCTCAAGGTGATCCAGTTGCTCTCGCCGGTCAGCCAGCCCAATTTCTACGGCTTTTCGCCGGAGCCGAAACCGGAGCTGATCTCGTGGTACCCGACCGCCTCGCCGGCGCTGTCGTTGTCGCGCGGGCTCGAGCGCGACCGCGCGGTCGACGAGACCGGACACCAGATCGCGGTATTTGGCCGCATCGGCTCGCGCCCGTTCACCCTCAAGGAAATGCAGCAGCTCTATATGGGCCCTGACGGCAAGCCGTTCACTGTCACCGATCAGGTGCAAAAGCAGGACTTCGTGCCGGCGCGGCATTAACCTTTCCGAGGTTTCCGCTCGCTGCCAAACTGCGCTACCGTGCCTCATGGATCGGCGTTTGTTTCTATCCTTGCTGGGTGCGGCATTGGCGTCGCCGTCGGTGTCACAGGCCCAACCGGCCGCTCCACGATTGCGCCGACTGAAACTGGTCAACGCCCATACCGGCGAGACCTTCAACGGACCCTATCGCGACGATGGCGGCCCGATCGCTGCGGCGATGGAGGACCTCTCCGCCTTCTTGCGCGACCATCATTCCGGCGAGACGATCGACTACGATGTCGGGGTCATCGATTTTCTCGCCGGGGTGATGGAGGCGGTCGGCGCCGGCCAGGCGACGATCCTTTCGGCCTATCGCACCCGGGCGACCAACCAGATGCTGGCGCGCACCACGTTCGGCGTCGCCGACAACAGCCAGCACATCTACGGCCGCGCGCTCGACATCTACCTGCCGGTGCGGCTCGATACCGCAATGGAGGTGGCGCGGGCGATGCAGCGCGGCGGTGTCGGCTGGTATCCGGATTCGCACTTCATGCACCTCGACAGCGGGCCGGTGCGCAACTGGACCCTGGGCGGCGAAGGGTTCGAGCGTTTGTTGCTCGAGTTGCGGCGGATCATCGCCAAGGGCGACCTCTCGGTGACGCCCAAGGGTGAGTTGCGGGTCGGCGACGAGCAGCGGCCGCTATCGGCAAAAGAGCGGTTGGCCCTGCACCGCCTCCTCAGCAAGGCCGAGGCGGCTGTCGCCTCTCACTGAGGCTTCGTCTCGGGGGCGGCGGTGCGGGAGAGCTTTAGCGTCACTTCGCCCGCGGGCGATGCCAGCACCACCTGGTCCTGGGCGACGATTTTGACCGTCCAGCCGTCGAGCGTGTCGCCCTCGCCAATTTCCATGCGCCGCGTGCCTTCCGCGACAAAGGCATGCCGCTTCGCGCCGGTGCCGACGATCCCGAGCAGGCGATAGCGGCTGTCGATCGACGGACCGGCGGGCGCGACGGAAACCCCGGGCGGCGCCTGTCGCGACGGAGCAAAAAGCGGGCGCTCGACGATCGCGGCAAGGCTGGCGAGGGGCGGCAGCGCCGCGAGCGCCGGCGGCGGTTTCGTCGTCTCCTGGGTGGCGGCGTGCCGGTTCGACGGGGTCGGCGGCACCAGCCAGGGCCAGACGGCGAGGGCGGCGAATAGCGCCGTTGCCAGGCCGAGCAGCGAAGCGGGCCGCAGTGCCGGCAATTTCGCCGCGATCACGGGGCCGGCTCCGTCTTGAAGCCGGCGATGTCGAGCTGGAAATCGAGCCGCGGCGCGGCTGCGCCCGGTGACGGTGCGGGCGACTGAACCTGCAGGTTGTCGGCGTAGAGCACCGGGCGCGCCGATTCGATTGCGTAGATCAGGCTGCGCAGGCCGGGCATGTCGCCGCTGGCGCGGATGCGGACGCCGATCCGGGTCGCACCGGGCAGCGCCTCGCTGCGCAGCATCTGCAATCCCTGCACCTGGATACGGGCGGCGGTGGCGGCGCCTTTGACCGTTTCTTGCAGCATGGCCGCGGCCTGCGAATCGGGCATTTCGGGATAAAGCAAGCTCCGACCGGCCGCCGACGGCAAGGTGGCGGGTGTGGGGCCGTCGGCGAGCGCCCGATAGCGGGCCAGTACCGCAGCCTTGGCGGCCAGCCGATCGTCGGCGGCATCGATCAGCCCGCGATAGGCGCCGACCGGCCCGAACCAGAACGCGACAATCAGCGCCGCCAGGATCGCGAGCGCCGCGGCTCGCCTCGCCGTGGCCCGGTCGGTCAGGCTCACGGCTTTGTTTCCGCCAACGTTGCGCCGAGCTGGAAGTGCTCCAGCCCCGACGCCGGTTCACGCGTGATCGGGGTGCGAAAGACCACGCCGGCGACGTTGCCGCCTTTCTCCAGTGCCAGCGCCATGGTCGCCGCCGACGGCGACAGCCCATCCATGACCACCTCGCGGCCACTCACCGACAGCGATAGCAGGTACGAGCCGTCGGGAACGTCGCGGCTCAGCGCGTCGAGCACCGTGACGAGCGGGGGCCGGCCGGCACGCAGGCCGAGAACCGCGTCGCTGCGTTCGCTGTCGTGGCGCTGAGCCTCGCCGGCACGCAAAGCCGCCTCGGCACGCGGCTTCAGCACCGCCAGCTCATGCTCGATTCGGGTGAGCTGTGCCTGCTGCGCCAGCGGCCAGGACACCGCCGCCGCAACCGCCGCCAGCGCCGCCGCAAAACCCAGGCGGCGGGTGGCCGGCGATGCTGCGGCCCGGGCGCCGAGCACGGCAGCAGGCAGGAATAGCGGCTGCGAGTCGGCTCCCGCTAGCACTGCGATCCCCGCCGGCCGCAGCCCCGCCTCGGCGAGCACGGCGCCGATGCCGTCGACGACGTCGCGCGGCACCGCGACGATCTCGACCGCGATGGTCGCGCCGCCGCCATCGCCGCGCGGCACCAGCCGATGGTGGAAATAGACCCGCTTGGCCGGGAAGGGGAAATGCCGTGCGATCTCGAATTCGACGATGCGGTCGAGCTGGCCCTTTGCCCCCGCGGGGAAATCGACAATCTTACTCAGTGCCCGCTCGGGCGGGATCTCGACGACAACGCCTCGCTGCTGCGCTGGCGGGATCAGGTTGCGCACTTGCGCCGGGTCGGCGGACTGCCAATCGACCTGGCCGATCGGCCGCTGGCCCTGGCGCAACAGCCAATAGCGCTCGCCGGCCTCGATTGTCACCGTGCCGCGGCCCCGCGTTACCGCCCACCGCCGCAGGTCGTCGCCGCAGCCCCGCAACTCGCCCAGCCACCAGCCGAGCGCGCGGCCGATCCGGGCGGGGGGACGCGCGCTTTTCAGCGGGTTGTTTGCAGCAATCGTCATGGGCGGTCGACGGCCTCGCAGCCGGAACGAAACGACCTTAAAGGAATTTCCGCCGATGCAAAATCGGTTCCGTGGCGCCGTTGCTTGCCGTTGCTTAAGGTGCCTGCCGCCGGGCGACGACCGCCTCGCCACCGCGATCGGCCTGCGGGGTTCGCCAGGCGACCACCTCGTAGGGGCGGGCGGGTCGATCGGTCAGGCGCACCTGCAGCTCGGCGCGAAAGCGCGCGCCCTCCGGGGTTTTCGCGGTGGCGGCGATGGTGAAATCGCGCCGCGGGCTTGCCATCACGAACGGCGCCGCGGCGGCCAGCCCGAGAGTGCCACCGGCGGAGACGGCGTCGTGCCAGCTCGCGCGGCGGTCGAGAAAATCGTCGACGAGGCTCGCGGTCGCGCCTGGGATTGCCATCAGCGCCAGACGCGGCGCCACCATCGGGTCAATGGCGGAAGCACCGGTCGCCACGGTGATGCTGTCGGCGACGCGGTCGTAGAGCGAATCGTCGATGCCGGGAAGCTGCGCCAATTCCTCGATCGCGGCAAAGCGGCGAGCGGCAGGCCGCGCGGCGCCAGCGCCCTCGGCCGGACCAGGGCAGTCGGCGCCCGTCTGGCCGCGCCAATCGAGGACATTGCAGGCGAGCAGTGCCGCCTCGTTGCGCGCTCGGCCGGCGGCGATGAACAGTCCGGTGAGCAATTCCTGCGAGGCGACGTTGAGGTCGATCTTGCCGGCCTCGTCGGAAATGGCGATGGCAATGTGGGTGCTGCCCTGCTGCCAGATCTCGGGGGCACCATCGAAATAGACCGTGCCGGCCTCCTTGCGGCGCAGCAGGCGGGCGAGGCCGAGCTGGGTTCCGGCCTCGGCCGCGAGCCGCGCCCGGCTGGCGCCGAGCGCATTGCGCGCCACCTGCAATTCGGTGCGGGTGGCGAAGGCGACCGGTGCCAGCAGCATGAAGATCAGCGCGACGCCCCACAGCGCGAGGATCGCGACCGAGCCGCGCTCGCGGTTTCGCTCCGGCGCCGCTTCGCGCATCTCAGCCGGCATTCCACAGATGCACGATCAGCGGCGGTCGCGGCGCGTCGCCGGTGTCGACGATCACCTGCACCAGCAGCGGCAAGGTGCCCAGCCCCTCCCAGCGGTCATGCCAGGCAGGCTCGGCATCGGCGCCATCGGCGCCGAAATAGGTGAGGCGGAACTCGCCTATATTGGCGGCAAGGACGCTGGCGGCGGATCGCGGGTCGCCCCCCGCCACGGCCAGCCGGCGCTGCAGGATCAGGCGCCGGTCGGTCCGCGTCTTGTCGATGGCGATCTCGATGCGGTAAAGCCCGGCGCCGCTGTCCTCGGCGATCGCCAGAAAGGCAACGGCATCGGGCCGGCCGACAAAGCCGCCCGCCTGGCCCGGCACGATCGCGGCCGAGCCCAGGGTACGGCGCAGGATGTCGTCAAGGCTGCGCTGCGCATCGAAGCGCTCGGCCTGGCGGGCGTGACGGTCGAGCCCGGTCGCGGCGAGCCGGATTCCGCCGAGCAGGATCAGGCTCACCACCGCTGTCAGCGCCAGCGCCACCAGCACCTCGACCAGGGTGAAGCCGGCCTCCCGTTTGCTCACGGCGACGGTCCAAGCCGCAGGGTGGACAGGGCCAATTGCCGCTGACGATGGCCGTCGCGCCAGGCGACGCTGA
>DASQGR010000150.1:0-2126 GCA_035632515.1 Allostellaceae bacterium
ATACTCGCGCAATGACCACCGCTCAACCCGATTCAGGGCGCGGCTGCGACCTGCATATCCAATCCATCGAACGGTCGGACGTGGTATAATCGGCCACCTTATCCCGGCAGCCGCGGGGTGGCTCGTTGCGCATTCGTTATACCTTCGGCCACAACGAAAAAGTGTTCGATCAGGCATGCAGCGAGGTGGTGCTCGGCCGGCCGCGCGAGGGAGTTGCGATCGATATCGATCTCAGCCCAGACCTGCGGGTCTCGCGTCCGCATGCGCGGGTGTGGTCCGCCAACGGGCGGTATTGGATCGAAGACCTCGGCAGCGCCAACGGCACCCTGCTCGATGACGAGACCATTCCGGCCCGAACCCCAGTCGCGCTGCGACCGGGGCAAGCGATCAAGATCAGCGCGACGACCCTCGTCCTCGAGACGAGCAGCGATGACGCGACGGTCGTTGACGGATTGATGAATGATGCGGGCGACCTGGGCGCCGGCGCCGTTGATCCGGACCTCGCCATCATCGAGGTAATCGATGCGACCGCCGGGGCGTTTGATGCCGATCACCCGATCGAGGCCGGCCAGGCGCAGCACATGGTGCTGATGTACCAGCTCCCGCTGCAGTTCGAACAGCCGATCGAGCTCGAGGCGTTGTTGCAGGCCACGGTGGAGCAGCTCGTGGCGATGATCCCGTCGGCGAGCCGCGGCGCCCTGCTGATCACCGACTCGACGACCGACGAACTGCTGCTCAAGGCTCATGTGCCGGTGGGCGAGCCTTCGGTCAGCACGACACTGGCGCGACGCGCGATGGCGCGCCGCCAGGGGTTCATCTGGTGCCGCGCGAACGATCCGAGCCTGAGCCAGATCGTCAACCGCATGGAAGCGGGAATGTACGTGCCGCTCATCAGCAAGGGCGAAGTGGTCGGCGTCGCCTGCATCGACAACGATGACCGGGGCATGCCGTTTACCGTGGAAGATTTGCGCGTCGTACTCGCCGCCGCTCACCTTGCCGCTCTGGCCGTGACACAGAACCGCCTCCGGGCCGAACTGCGGCACAGCGCAACATTATTGAGCCGGCTATTGACGAATTTCTCTCCGAAAACGCGCGAGCACCTGCTGGCACAGGCTCATCATGGGCGTCTGCGTCTCGGCGGAGAACGCTCCGAGGTCGTGGTGCTGATCTCCGACATCCGCGGCTTCACCCAGTTGACCGCGCAAATGGACGCGGACGAGGTCGTGGACCTGCTCAATGACTATTTCTCGGCGCTGGTCGACGCGATCTTCATCTATGACGGAACCGTCGACAAATATGTCGGCGACTCCATCCTCGCCGTCTTCGGCAGCCCGGAAGCGGACCCGCAGCGTCACGAAAAGGCGGTCCGGGCAGCGCTGGCAATGCAGGCCGCCGCGCACGATGTCAGTCTCGCCCGCAGTCACCGCGGGCTGGCTACCTGCAAGTTCGGGATCGGCCTGCATTGCGGCGATATCCTCCACGGCTTCATCGGGTCGAGCGACCGGATGGAGTTGACCGTCATCGGCGATGCGGTCAACTGGGCGACGCGCTATTGCGATGCTGCGGCGCCCGATGAAATCCTCATCAGCCCGGCCCTGCACCAGCACATCTGGAGCCTTATCAACGCGGAACGCGCCTCCATCCAGACCAAGCACGAAGGCACGTTGTTGGCCTATCGGCTGCGCGGTCTCAAAAGGCAGCGGATGCCGCTGCCGACACCGGGCGGGTAGCGCCGCCCGCGGGATCAGCTTTTTCCAGGCGTCTGCTCGATTTTGAGGCGGCATTCGAAAAAGCTCAGCACCCGGGCCTGCCGCTGCACCTCGAGCAACGCCGCGCCGCCGATGTGCTCGGCAAGCTGCCGCGCCTCTTCCAGGCGCTTGCGCAAATTGGTGACGGCTCGGGCGGTCGACCCCTCGAAGCCCTCATCCAGAAAACTCTGCGTGGTGTACTGCTTGCCACCGATACGAAAATCGTCGGGACTGAAAGCACAGCTGGCGAAACGGTCGGGCGGCGGTACGGGTTCCGGCGGGGCCGCCCCGGGAGTCGGTGCAGGCGCGGGTGTCGGCGTCGCCGGGGGCGAAGGTCCCGGCGGCGCCGAGGCGACTGGGGGCGCTGGGGGTGGATTG
>DASQGR010000151.1:0-13261 GCA_035632515.1 Allostellaceae bacterium
CGTTTTTCAATCGGGTCTATGCCCATATCCTCGATAATGACGGTCCGGAAGACGGCTTCACCTACCGGGGGCGCGGGATATTCCAATTGACCGGGAAATCGAATTACAAGAGATATGGCGGCTTGGCCGGTCTCGATCTCGTCGGCAATCCCGATCTGGCGAATGATCCGAAAAATGCAGCGGAGCTCGCCGTCGTCTATATGATGGATCATTGTGCCCAGGGCGCGGGGTTCGAGCAGATGAAACTCGCGGTCGGCCGATCGACGGCGGATATAAATGCCCGGAAGAACCAGCGCTTCAGCGAATTTCTGGCGTCGGGCGAATTCAATGCCTAGCGGAGTCAGTGTTACCCGATGTTGGATTACCAATGGACCGGCGGCAACCTGCCGACTTTCGTCACCCATCTCGAATGCGGACTAACCGGCGAGCGCTATGAGGCGGACGTCGTCCAGGGCCTGTCGAAGGCTGGACGGCCGCTGCTGGTGCGCTACGACCTCGACGGATTGCGCCGGGCGCTGACCCGGGACATGCTCGCCGCGCGGCCGCAGACCTTGTGGCGGTATCGCGAGATGCTGCCGGTACGCCGGCCGGAGAATGTCGTCTCGCTCGGCGAAATCGTGACCCCGCTGGTCTCGCTGCCGCGCATCGCCGGCAACATCGCCAAGGGCGGCGAAATCCTGGTCAAGGACGAGGGTCGCCTGCCGACCGGCTCGTTCAAGGCGCGCGGCCTGGTGATGGCGGTGTCGATGGCCAAGGAGCTCGGCATCAAGACCATGGCGATGCCCACCAACGGCAACGCCGGCGCGGCGATGGCGGCCTATTGCGCGCGGGCGGGCATGAAGGCCTATGTCTTCTGTCCCGACGACACGCCGGCGGTCAACGTGCGCGAGATCGCGATGCAGGGCGCCGAGGTATTCCTCGTCGACGGCCTTATCGACGATTGCGGTCGGCTCGTCGCGGAGGGTGAGAAGGCGATCGGCTGGTTCAATTGCTCGACCTTGCGCGAGCCGTATCGCATCGAAGGCAAGAAGACGATGGGGCTCGAACTTGCCGAGCAGCTCGGCTGGGAAATGCCCGACGTGATCTTCTATCCGACCGGCGGCGGCACCGGGATCATCGGCATGTGGAAGGCCTTCGCCGAACTCGAGGCGATGGGCTGGATCGGCACGAAGCGGCCGCGCATGGTGGTGGTGCAGGCGGCGGGCTGCGCGCCGATGGTCAAGGCCTGGGAAGAAGGGGCAGAGCATGCCCCGCGCTGGCAGGATGCGCATACCTTCGCCGCCGGGATCCGCGTGCCGCAGGCGGTCGGTGATTTCCTGATCCTGCGTGCGGTGCGCGAGAGCGGCGGGTTCGCCACGGCGGTCGACGACGACGCGATCGCCGCAGCGTGGCAAGAAGTCGCGGCCGAGGAAGGGCTGCTGCTCTGCCCCGAAGGCGCGGCGACCTTTGCCGCCTATTGCCAGGCGCTTGCCGACGGCCGGGTCGGAGCGGGCGAGCGGGTGGTTCTGTTCAACTGCGCAAGTGGGCTAAAATATCCGATGCCCGAGGCCGGAACTCCGCTCAAGCTCGGCAGCGACATCGATTGGCAGCGGTTGACCGGGACAGCTTCGTGATGATTATCACGACGGGCACTCGCCTGTAGGTTACGTGCTATAACACCGGTATCGCGTCGTGAATTCGGAGAAGAGGTCGATGGCTGAAGCGGTATGGAACGGTTTCCTGCGCCTGTCGCTGGTTTCATGTCCGATCCGCCTGTCGCCCGCGACAAGTGACGCCAAACGGATCAAGCTTCAACTGCTGAGCGCCCGCACCGGCAACCCGGTGACCGAACAATTCGTCGACGCCAAGACCGGCGACGTCGTCGCCCCGGACGCCCTGGTCAAAGGCCATGAGTTCGAAAAGGCGCGGTACGTTACCGTCACCGAGGACGAGCTGAAGAAGCTCGGCGGGGGCGACGGCAACATCATCGACCTCGAGCAATTTGTGCCGCGCGACCAGATCGACCACCTCTTTATCGAAGCCGCCTACTACATCCACGCGGATGGGCAGCTCGCCTCGGACACGGTGCATGCGTTGCGGCTGGCGATGCGGCGCAGCGGACGGGTGGCGCTCGGCCACGTCCGGATCGACGAGGAGGAGCGCCCGGCACTGATCGAGCCGCATCGCGCCGGGCTGATGATGTCGACCCTGCGTACCCAGGACGAGCTCGAGCCGCCCGAATTTGTCGAGCGACCGGAAAGCGATATTCCCGGCGAGATGGTCGAGATCGCCGAAGCGATCATCGCCCGCCGCGCCGGTGATTTCGACGCCAAGGTGCTGCGCGATCGCTATCAGGACGATCTGCGAAAGCTGGTCGAACAGAAAGCCAAGAATGCGCCGCCGGCGCCGGCTGCGTCACGCCCGGCGCCGCCGCGCCCAGCTCCGCCAACGGCCGCTGCCCCGCCGCCTCCGCCTACGCCGCCTCCGCCTACGCCGGCTCCACCCCCGCCACCGCCGGCCGCTGCCGCAAGCCCGCCGATTACGGCGGCATCGGATTCGGCGCCCGCAGCCGTGGCCTCGCCGGCAGCTGCGACACCGCCGCCGCCCGCTCCGGCTCCGCGACCCGCACCGCCGTCAGCCGCTGCGGCACCACCACCCGCACCGCCATCGGGGGCAGCTGCGACACCGCCGCCCGCTCCGGTACCGCCGCCGGCTGCAAAGCCAGCGGCACCGCCGTCACCAGCGGCTGCGGCTCCAGCGGCAGCGCCCTCGACCGCGGCCCCAGCCGCAGCGCCCTCGGCTGCAGCCCCGGTGGCGGCGTCCGCGGCACCGCTGGCGCCTCCCGCCCCGGCTACGCCGCCGGCGCCTAAACCGGCAGACGCAAACGCGGCGTCCGCAGCGACGGCGGCGGGGCCGCAGGATGTCGGCAGTGAAATCCTGCTGCACATCATGGGGCTTGGCGACCGACGCTACGTCGAGCCCGGCTGGGCGGGCAACCCCGGCAGCAAGCGCCAGATCGAGGCATTGAGCATTCGCCCGCGCGAAGGGCTGACAGCGAACGCGGTCGAATTTCGCGTCTTTGCCCAGGAGGGCCGCGCCACCGCTTGGGTCAGCAACGGCAATTACGCCGGTACGCGCGGCCGCAACCTGCCGCTGACCGGGTTTGCGGTGCGGCCGGCCGGCGATCTCGGCGAGCGGGTGCAGATCGAATACGAGGGCTCGTTTTTCGAAGGCGGCATCGTCGGCCCAAAGCGCAATGGCGAGCTCTGCGTGTCGCCGGTCGCCGACGACCCGCTCGAAGCGATCCGCGTCATCATCGTCGACCGCGGCGAGGAATAGGCTGCCTTCGCCGGATTGAGCCGCCGTCTCTCGACGTCGTTCCCCGGGCGGACCCCGAGGGAATTTCCCCGCTCCCGCTTGTCCTCCGGGGGCGTCGGCCTGCGGCTTCGAACTGAGCGCATCCAACGATCGAGCCACGGCCTTGCCGACTCCCGACGGTTACGGGACGACAGCTCGAAACACCGCTGTAGTAGTCGTAGTAAAACAAAGAAAAATGGCCGGAACACGAGGTTCCGGCCAAGTTTGAACAGGGAGGCTTCACGTCTAGGAGACGTAAGGGTCCGTAGACCCTCTTCCCGGGCGCAAGTCCCGGAAACTCTTGCAGGTACCCCCGACCCGCGAAAACTTGCCGCGATCTGTATCGCGTGTGGTGAAGATGGCTGCTGGCCCGGCTTGTTACCAGCCGGAATTCGGCTTGGCTCGTCTGCAAAAAGCGCAACGCTATCAAAGCAGCCGCTTCTACTGCGTCATCCTGCCTCGCGCGCATATGATGACTGTCGCTCCGGCGCGGGCTGCGTCGAAGCAGACGGCGCTACCCGCCAAGCCGGCCCTCGGCCACCTTGCGCAGCAGGAAATCGCGGAAGACGCTGATGCGCTTCGACGTGCGCAATTCCTCGGGATAGACGAAATAGGCTTCGTTGGGGGGGCCGTTCACCTCGGGCAACACCCGCACCAGCTCGGTATGCTCGTTGGCGACGAAATCCGGCAGCGCGGCGAGACCCAACCCGCTCATGATCGCCCGCAACATCCCGTAAGTGTTGTTGACGGTCAGAATCGGCCGGCGGTCCTGCCCTGCGCGCGTCCCGACATCGAGCAGCCAGTTGACCCCCGGCACCGGCGGCCGCGCATCCTCGCCATAGACGATGATGCGGTGGTGTTCGAGATCCTCGGCGCGCTGCGGCGCCCCGTGCTTTTGGATGTACTCGACCGAACCGTAGATGTGAACCTGCACGCTGACCAGGTGGCGCTGGATCAGATCCGGCTGGCGTGGCGGGGTCATGCGAATCGCAACATCGGCCTCGCGCATCGACAGGTCGAGCTCGGAATCGTCGACCACCAGGCTGAGCTGGATCTCGGGGTAGAGATCGAGGAATTCGCGAATCCGCGGGGTCAGCCAGATCGAGCCGAAGGCCACTGTCGTGGTGATCTTGAGCGGCCCCTTCGGCCGGTCCTTCGATTCCGAGATCAGCCCCTCGGCCATCGCCAGCTTGGCAAAGACCTCGCGTGCGGTGCGGAACAACAATTCGCCCTGCTCGGTCAGGATGAGGCCGCGGGCATGGCGGTGAAACAGCGGCACGCTGAGGCTCTCCTCAAGCGCGCTGATCTGGCGGCTGACGGCGGATTGGCTGAGGTTCAACGACTCGCCGGCATGGGTAAAGCTGCCCGCTTCGGCCACGGCGTGAAACACCCGCAATTTGTCCCAATCCATCGCCATCGGGACCGCTCCTAGGTCACTCTGCCGCGCGGCGCGGCGCAGCATCTTCCTGCGCTGCCAGGAATTTTTCCGCCTCGAGCGCGGCCATGCAACCCATCCCGGCCGCGGTCACCGCCTGGCGTAACACCTTGTCCTTGACGTCGCCGGCAGCAAACACGCCGGGTATGTCGGTCGCCGTCGAGTCGGGCCGGGTAATGACATAACCCTCGGCGTCAAGCTTCACCTGTCCGGCGACCAGTCCGGTAACCGGGGTATGGCCGATGGCGACGAAAAAACCCCCGCACGGAAGTTCGCTGACAGCGCCGGTCTTGACGTTGCGCAAGCGCACGCCGGTGACCTCGGGCGGCTCCGGGATGCCGAGGATCTCCTCGACGACGCTGTCCCACACCACCGCGATCTTCGGATTGCGGAACAGCCGGTCCTGCAGGATCTTCTCGGCCCGCAGCGTGTCGCGCCGGTGGACCAGGGTGACGCAGCTGGCGTGGTTGGTCAGATACATCGCCTCCTCGACCGCGGTATTGCCGCCGCCGACGACCACCACCTCCTTGTCGCGAAAGAAAAACCCGTCGCAGGTCGCGCAGGCCGAGACGCCAAACCCGCGATACCTGTCCTCGCTCGGCAGGCCGAGCCAGCGCGCCTGCGCGCCGGTCGCGAGGATGACCGTATCGGCGATGTAAGTGTCGCCCGAATCGCCGGTGACGACAAACGGCCGCTGTCCCAGATCGAGCGTCACCGCAAGATCGAGCCTGACATCGGTGCCGACATGCTTTGCCTGCGCCTCCATCTGCTCCATCAGCCAGGGGCCTTGGATCACCTCGGCAAAGCCAGGGTAGTTCTCGACGTCGGTGGTGATCGTCAGCTGGCCGCCGGGCTGCAGGCCGCCCAGCAGGATGGGATGGAGATTCGCCCGCGCGGCGTAGATCGCCGCGGTATAGCCGGCCGGGCCGGCGCCGATAATCAACACTTTGCTGCGATGATGCTCAGGCATCACGATTTCTCAATCGATTGGACAGCGTACTATACCATTTTTCCGCGCTGCGGGAGGCTTGCCCGCGGGAAATCAGCCGCTTTAATAACCAAACATGTGATCGAGGCTGAACCCGCCGTCGCGGCCGACCAGCCCGTGATAGCCGAAAAGCCGGCAGGTCGGGTCGCGGATTACCGCGTAGGCGCCGGGCTCGGCCGCCTTGCGCGTCGCCGCGTCGAACAGGGCATGGTAGCGCCACAGATGCGAGCCCGAGCAGGCAATCGCCAGCGATTTGCGGGCGATCTCGCGGCCGGCGCCGTCGCGCAGGATGATGTCGGTGGCGCTCGCCTTGCGCCACGGCAGCGACGCCGGGTAGATGAGGTGGCAGAGCGTGTCGTGCTCGCCGTCGCCGAGGCGCAGAAACAAGGTCGTCGACAGGCCGGGCGGACGGCCCGAATAGGATTGCGGCTCGTCGCGATAGGTCAGAATCGTGTTGAAGACATGTGCGCCAAAGCTGGTCTCGGCGGCATGGCCGCTGGCGCGGTGGCGATAGCGGAACACGGCGTGTAGCCAGCCGTCACCCTCGCCGCCTTCGGCAAAATCGTAGACCAGCTCGACATGGCCGTAGCCGTCGCCGAGCGTCTTGGCGATTTCGTCGAGGTCGAGCGCCGTGCGATGGCCGCGCGAGAGGCGGCCGAATCGATGGCGGCCGATCTCGTTGCCGGCGGGATCGTAGACCACGGCCGCAATCGGTAGTTCGTTCTGCGCGATCGCCATCGGGGTGGGCAGGAGCAGGCTCTGCCACTCGCGGCGCGGCAGGATCGGCGCGGGCAAGAGGTAGCCCTTGCCCAGCATCGCGCCGAGCTGCGGCAGCTCCGGGTTGGGCTTGAGATCGCTGCGCTCGACATTGACATGGGCGATGCGGCGCCGCCCGCCCTCGATGATCTCGTAGCGCGGGCGCACGACATGCTTGCCGGCGCGCAGCTCGATCTGCGCCGGCCAGGCGAGCCCGGGCAGCAGTTCGGCGACATCGATGACCCGCGTCGCGAACGGGCCGATCGGCTCGGCGAGCGTCGCCACCCGGTCCTCGCCCATCGGGTTGAGGCCGATCGCCCCGGCCGGGATCGGCATCGCGTGGCTGTTCTGCAGCCACAGCACGACCCGCTCGCCCGGCGCCGGCGCCGGCAGGCCGGCGTAGCGGTCGCTCGGCCAGGCATTGGCGTCGTGGGTGCAGGAGAGCGCGGCGTCGCGCCCGGCACCGCCGTCGCCATAGGTATCCAGCGCATATTTGACAATGTCGTGCCCGGCCGCGCCCGCAACATGGATGAGGAGTTGCCCGGCAAACGCGTCGAGGCCAAACCGCTCGCGCACCGCGCGGCTGTCGATGACGATGGCGCCGTCCTTTGGCGTCGCCGCCTCGGACCATTCGGCGACGATTTTGCCGGCGCCGTCGAACAGGGTCAGCCAGCAGGTGATGCCGGCGGAGCCGTACCCGGCCCAGTAATTCGCCGTCACCAGCCGCGTGTGGACGGTCCCGGTATCGCGGAACAAGGCGAAATTGGTGGCAAAATTGAGCGGATCGAGATAGCTGCGCCGGTTTGTGAGCCGCGCCTCGGGGATGCGCATCGCATCGAGACTGACGATGTCGCCATTGGCCGGAACAAACGGGGCAAGCTGGCCGATCAGCCGGTCGGCGTCGAAGGCGGCGACCAGCACCGCCCGCGCCGCCGACTGCGCCAGGGCCGGCACCGGCTCGGCGGTGCGGCCAAGCAGCGGCGTGCCGATCCGGGCCACGTCCTGAACGTACACTCCGGCGATGTCGAGGCCGGAGAGGTCGAACAGCTCGGCAAAGCCTTCCGCCGCGCCGTGCGGGTCGACGATGGCGATCTTGCCGTAGCGCTTGAGACCGGCGATCAGCGCGCGGCCCGGCACCGCCGCCAGCGGATGGGCGAGCGCCTTGTAAAGAGTGTTGCCGCCGCGGGCGTTGTCGAACGTATCGATGCGCAGGGCCATCGCCGCATTCTACACGGCGCGGTAGCGGCGCACAGCCTCCCGCTCCGGTCGCGCGGCGAGGCGATGCGGCAGCATCCACGCCGCCACCGCCCGGGTCACCAGCACGGCGATGACCGCACCGGCGACGACGTCGCTAAGATAGTGCGCGCCGGTCACTACCCGGCTGGTGGCGACCAGCACCGCGCCGAGGATGTAAAGCGGCCACGGGCGCGGCCACAGATACCACAGCGCCGCCATCAGCGCCGCTGCGGTCGCCGCATGTCCCGAGGGAAACGACCAGTCGTCGGCCCGCAGGCCGAACCAGCCGAAATCATAGGTGCCGGTCGCGAACAGCAGCTTTGGCCGGGTGCGCCCAGCAATCACCTTGAGCAGATCGACGACAAGGCCGGAGGCGGCGCAGGCCGCGAACAGAAAAGCCGGGACCGCGGCGTTCGCCCGCATCGTGGCGGCCCACGGCCGCAGCGGCGAAAGCTCGCCGCCCCAGCGCAGCACCGCAAAGCACAGCGCGCTCAGCACCAGGTACGGGTAGCCGATGCCAAACCGCTGGACGACCTGAAAGAACGGTTTCCAGCTCGCTGCATGGGTATGCAGGTAATCGGCAAGCGGGCGGTCGACCCACAGGATCGCCGCCGCCTCGATGGCGACGAACGCCGCCGCCGCCAGCCACAGCCTGCCTGGGCACGTGGCGACCATGGCGAGGCCGTCGCGCTCGACGATCCAGCGATGGAGCAGCCAGCTCACCGCAAACGCGATCAATCCGGCATCGACGACATCGGAGAGGAAATGCCCGCCCGCGGCGATGCGGGCGAGGCCGACCAGCCCGCCGAACCCGACCGCGGCGGCAATCCCTGCGCGCCGCCGCCACCCCGCCGCGAGCAGAAAGGCAAAGCTCACCAGCGAAAAGCCGAGCGCGGCGTGGCCCGAGACGAAAGCGCAATTGCGCGCGCACTGGTCCGCCGGAAGTGGTGCGGCAGTGAAATGCCTGGTGCCGCCGAATGCCTCGATCTGGGCTGGCCGGGCGCGGCCCCAATGATCCTTGAGCCCGGTGTTGACGATCAGCCCGGGGCCGAGCGCCGTCGCCGCGACGACAAACACCAGCGCCTTGCGGTCGAGCCGCCACAGTGGCCGTCCCGTCAACCACAGCCGCGCCGCAGCGATGACGGCGATGGCGGCGATCCCCCAGGTGATCCAGCGAATCGACCCTTCGAGGATGACGAGCGGCTCCCAGGAGGCGAGCGGGAACCCGTGCGGCGGGTCGTAAAACCACCGGCTCACGGCAATGTCGAGCCCCGGCGCCAACAGGAACAGCGCCAGGCTCAGCACCAAAA
Source organism: Allostellaceae bacterium (assembly GCA_035632515.1). Taxonomy (GTDB): domain Bacteria; phylum Pseudomonadota; class Alphaproteobacteria; order ATCC43930; family CGMCC-115725; genus DATARH01. The sequence continues at coordinate 9,062 of DASQGR010000151.1, forward strand.
TCGTCGCGAAGATCGCGGGGCCCTTCATCTCGCCCGCCCCGCCACCGCACCTTGGGCCGCCATCCGGGCCAGCACCAGCGCGCGCAACGCCGCGCCGGCGCGCGCCGTGTCGTCGAGCGGGGCATAGCTCCAGCTTTCGACCCGGCCGGTAAAGGGGCGGGTGACGCCGGCCTCCCGCATCGCTTCGTGAAAGCGGGCAAATTTGCCGTCGCCGCCGCCTCGCTGATCATCGACACCGAATCGGCGGTCACCAGCACCGCGTCGGCGACTGCGAGATAGGCGTAGTAGGGATTGTCGCCGGCGCCGTCCCATATTTGCGCGGGCAACCCGGCGAGGCGCTCGCGCAGCAGGGCGATGCCGGCGGCGCCGGTTCGCCGCGACGGGGTCAGCACCACCGAGCCGCCGCCGGCGCGCATGCCGGCGGCGATCGCCTCGGCAATCTCGCCAAGCCGCGCCGAGGTCAGCCGATACGCCCGGTTCGAGCCGCCGATCAGCACCGCGAGGATCGGCCGGGGCAGCCCCGCCAGCTCGGGAAACCGCCGCCGCTCTGCGGCGAGCTTGGCCGCGGTGACGCGGTGCAATGCGCCCTTGGTGACGACGACATTGGGGCCGCGCAGCCGGTCGTGCTCGGGCACCAGCATCAGATCGAATTCGCGGCGGCCGACCCCCGGGTCCTGCACCTGCGCGACCGCAACCCGGCCGCCGCCGGCCCGCTTGATCGCCAGCGCCGGCATCGCCGCATTGCGGCCGCAGGCGATGACGAGGTCGGGCCACGGCGGACGCAGCCGCCCCTCCCCGTCGCCGACCGCCGCCAGCGGCGCCAGCCACAATTGCGGCGGCAGCCAGCTCCACGGCGGACGGACCGCCAGCGCCTTTTCGATAAAGGCAAACCCGGTCGCCTCGGCCAGGCCGACCGACTGGCTCGCCATCCCGGCCTTGCCGTCGTGCAGCACCCAGACCAGCGGCGCGGCATCCCTCGCCGCCGCGGCCTCCGAGCATAATTGAAGGGCGACCATCGGGGTGGTTTACGGAAACCCCAGCCGCGGGGCAAGTAGCCCCTCACTCTCACGCGCCTGTCGCGCGGGCGCCTCCCTCATCCCGGGAGCGGAAAAAGGGAGGCGGGAGGGTGGCCTTATCGCCCTTAGCCGGGCCTAACCCGGCCATCCACGTCTTTTCCTCGGACGTTCGCAAACAAAGGCGTGGACCCGCGGGTCAAGCCCGCGGGAAGGGAACCGCCTTAAGGCTCGATCCAGATAATCGTGCTTTAATTCAGCCGCAGCTCGGTGATGTGCCGCGGGTCCTGCTTGAGCTCGCCCTTCTCGACCTTCTTGACGATATCGACGAGGCGCTCGTTGGCGCGCGCCTGGATGCCGACTTTCGTCCCTTCACGCACGACAAAGCCGTTGAGGAACTCGATCTCGGTGCGTCGGCCCTTGGCCATGTCCTGGCCCATCGACGGGCGCTGATCGGCGGCGCCGCGCGGCGCGTTGAGCCGGTGCTCGTCGTAGGCCTTCAACGCCGCGGCATCGCCCTCGCCGGCCTTGGCGATCAACTCGGGGTCCTGATGGCCGATCTCCTCGAGCTTGTAGCCGAGCGCCTGGCCGATGCGGATCGCCTCGCTGCCGAGCCGCGCCTGGAAATGGCGGATGACTTCGTTGTCGGTGATCTGCGAGCCAGAGAGGCCGGTGCAAGCCGAAACCCCGTTCGCGGTCGAATTGGCGACCAGCTTCGACCAGCGCTCGCCCCAGAGGTTGTCGGTGGCTTTGGCGCTGTCGGCATGCGACACGAGGCGGCAAACCTCCTGCGCCCGCTCGGTGATGCGACCGTGCACCTCGCCGGTGCGGTAGACGGTGTGGCGGCTGCCGCCGATGAGGCCGCCGCGATGGATCTGCCCCGGCGCGTGAAGGTGAACGCTGATATTGCTGGCGATGCAGCCCATCGTCTTGCCCCAACCGACGACCTCGGCGATCGTCGCCTCGTTCATGCAATTCTGCAGAGAGACGACGTAGCCGCCCGGCGCCAGATACTGCTTGATCAGCCGTGCGGCCCATTCGGTGTCGTAGGATTTGGTGCAAATAAAGGCGATGTCGACCGGCTTTTCCCTGGCGAGTTGCTGCGCCTCGGTCAAATGCATCGCCCGTACTTTGACCGCGAACGGCTCGGGACCCTGGTGATGGGTGATGCGCAGGCCGTCGCGATTGATCGCATCGACGTTCTCCGGCCAGAAATCGATAAAAGTCACGTCCTCGCCGGCTTTCGCCATGTGTGCGCCGCTATAGCCGCCGACCGCCCCGGCGCCGACGATGACGATGCGCTTGCCCATCGATTGTCTCCCGTTAAGTGTCGCCGGGATCGTAGTCCCCGGCAGCTCGGTCGGGCAACCGCATGCACGACGCCAGCCGATCCGCGATTGCGGCCGCGGCCGGTTAGGCGGTATCTGGTGCAGGCCGTCTCAAACCGCGGCAACAGGTTGCAGGGGGGGAACCGGCCGATGCCGGATGCCGGTGGGACGGTTACAAAGGGGCTGACGCGTGCGGTCGAAGGGCACGGCGCCTGGCTTGCGGCCGGCGTGACCCTGGGCCTGCTGTCGATCTCCTACGGCTCGCCGTTGGTGCTGATCGTCGGGCTAAAGCCGATCACCGAGGATCTCGGCACGGTCCGCCAGGTCACCTCGCTCGCCGCAGCGCTGACCTGGATCGGCACCGGTGCGGGCGGCATTTTGATGGGCTGGATCGCCGACCGCATCGGCATCCGGCGGACGGTGATGTTCGGCGCGACGATGATCGCCGCCGGGCTCGCGGTATCGGCGAGCGGAGAGATCTGGGCGCTTTATCTCGGCCATTTCCTGCTGCTCGGGCTGCTGGGCAACGGGGCGATGTTTCCGCCGCTGATGGTCTATGTCAGCCGCTGGTTCGAGCACCGGCGCGGCACCGCGCTGGCGCTGATCTCGTCCGGCCAATACATCGCCGGCATGGTGTGGCCGACCGTGTTCGAGCATGCGATCGGCAGCTTCGGCTGGCGGGTGACGATGATCGGCTACGGCGTGCTGTGCCTGCTGCTGATCCCGCCGCTGGCGGCGCTGTTCCTGCATCCGCCGCCGGAGCCATCGGCGTTGTCGCCGGCGGAGAAGAACGCGCGGCAGGCCGGCTCGGTGCTCGGCCTTTCGCCCAACCTCGTCCTGACGATCCTGTGCATCGCGGGGTTCTGCTGCTGCGTGCCGATGGCACTGCCGCAAAGCCATCTCGTCGCCTTCTGCAGCGATCTCGGCATCCCGGCGGTGCAGGGCGCGGCGATGCTCTCGGTGCTACAGGCCTGCGCCTTTATCAGCCGCCAGTTTTGGGGCTGGCTTGCCGACCGGGTCGGCGGGCTGATCACCTTGATCCTCGGTTCGGCGTGTCAGGCGGTGGCGATCGCGCTGTTCCTGCTGACCCAGAACGAGGCCGGGCTGTTCGCCATCTCGGCGATCTACGGCCTCGGCTTCAGCGGCATCGTGCCCGCCTACGTGCTGGTCGTGCGCGAGTTGTTTCCGTCATCCGAGGCATCGTGGCGGGTGCCGATGGTGCTGTTCGTCAGCATGGGCGGCATGGCGTTCGGCAGCTGGTTCGCCGGCGCGCTTTACGACCATTTCGGCTATTACGCGCCGGCCTTCACCGCCGGGGTGCTGTTCAACCTCGCCAACCTGATGCTGATCGGCTTCCTCGTCGCCCGGCGCGGCTTCAGCGGCGGGATGCGGCCGGCGATCGCGTAATTCCATCGTCATGGCGAGCGGAGCGACGCAATCTCACTCCGATAGAGGCTCCTCCCAACGAGATTGCCGCGTCGCCTGTCGACTCCTCGCAATGACAAGGCAGCGGCTACTGGTTGCGCTGCCAGTCCTCCTGCCAGAGGAAGTCAGGGCCGAGCTGGTCGAGGCTAGGGCAGCCGATCTGGCCCATGACGAGGTCAATCTCGCCGCGGAAGATGTCGACCGCCTTCTTGACCCCGTCGAGCCCGCCGGCGACCGCGCCGTACAGCGTCGGCCGGCCGAAAAAACAGAAATCGGCACCGAGGCACAGCGCGATCAGGATGTCGGCGCCGCGCCTGACGCCGCTGTCGAGCATCACCGTCATCCGGTCGCCGACCACGCGCTTGACCGCCGGCAGCACGTCGAGCGAGGCCGGCGCCTGATCCAACTGCCGCGCGCCATGGTTCGAGACGATG
>DASQGR010000152.1:0-5880 GCA_035632515.1 Allostellaceae bacterium
CCTTGAGCGCGATCCGCAACACGCTGTTCACGATGCGCGAGATCGCGATCACCAGCGGCCTGACCCTCGACCGCCCGATCGCGCGCATCCAGCGCAGCATCGCGCGCTGCGACCGCATCATCGGCGATCTACTCGAATACACCCGGGCGCCCGAACTGCGTCGCGTGCCGGTGAGCTTCGACAGCTGGCTCAAGGTGGTTCTGGCCGAGCACAGCCTGCCGGCGACGGTAACCCTGGTCGAGGAATTCGCGGCCGGTGACGCCACCGTGAGGATCGACGCCGACCGCATCCGCCGCGTGGTCATCAACCTGATCGACAATGCCGCGCAGGCCCTGGGAGAGACGGCCCCGGGCACCGGCGCGCAGCGGATTTCGGTGCGCACGTCGATTGCCGGCGACGGGGGGCTCGAACTTGCCGTGGCCGATACCGGCCCCGGCATCCCGAGCGAGAACCTGGCGCGGATCTTCGAGCCGTTGTTCAGCACCAAAAGCTTCGGCACCGGGCTGGGACTCGCGACGGTCAAGCAGATCATCTCGCAGCATGGCGGCAGCGTCGGCATCGACAGCGCCCTGGGACGCGGCACCTGCGTCACCATCCGGCTGCCGCTGGAGCAGACGATGAAGGCCGCGGCGTGATCAACGACACCTCGCGCGGCGTGCTGATTGTCGAGGACGACGGCGATTTCGCCGAGTCGCTGGCGGACATGCTCGAGCTGCGCGGGTTTCGCCCGATTGTCGTCAGCACCCCCGCCGCGGCGATGACGGCGGTGACGGGCACATTCGGCAGCGCCCCGCCGCCGCCGGTCGCGCTGATCGACCTGCGCCTCGGCACGACCTCCGGGATCGACCTGCTGGCGCGGCTCCGCGCGGAATATCCGGAGCTGATCGGGGTGCTGATGACGGCCGAGCTCGACACCCAGACAGCGGTCGCCGCGTTGCGCCGCGGCGCCTACGACTATTTCGACAAATCGGTCGACCCGCAGTCGCTGTTCGCGGTGCTCGACCGCTGCTTCGACCGCGTCGCCTTGTTGCGCGACCGCGAGGCCGCCTACGAGGAGTTGCGCCTGGCCAAGGAAGAGGCCGAGGCGGCGAACCACGCCAAATCCGGCTTTCTCGCGACGATGAGCCACGAGCTGCGCACCCCGCTCAACGCCATCATCGGCTTTTCCGAGATGATGCTGCGCGAGGTGCTGGGCGCGCTCGGCAACGAGCAATACCGAGCCTATGTCGGCGATATCCATGCCAGCGGCACGCATCTGCTGCAAATCATCAACGACATCCTCGACCTGTCGAAGGCCGAGGCCGGCAAGATAGAGCTCAGCGAAGACGTGTTCGACTTGCGTGACATCATGCGCTCGGTCGGGCAGTTCACCGCCGGCCGCATGGATGAGGCCGGGCTGACGCAAGAGGTTGCCCTGGCCGACGATTTGCCGCTGCTGCGTGGCGACGAGCGCAAGACCAAGCAGGTGCTGCTCAACCTGATCACCAATTCGATGAAATTCACCCCGGCGGGTGGCCGGATCGCGGTATCCGGCCGGTTCGACCCGGTCACCGGCCTGGTCCTCACCGTCGCCGATACTGGCATCGGCATCGCCGCGCACGATCTCGACCGGGTGTTGAAGCCGTTCGAGCAGGTCGACTCCTCGCTGAGCCGGCAGCACCAGGGCACCGGGCTGGGCCTGCCTCTGGTCAAGGCGATCATGGAAATGCACGGCGGCCGGATCGAGCTGGCAAGCGAGCTCGGAGCCGGCACCGCAGTGACCGTGATCTTTCCGCCGGAGCGGGTGATCTTCGATTCCTCGTCGAGCGGGCGGGGCTCGGTCGAGCTGCCGCGCAGCGCGGCCTAGCCGCCACTCCATTGCTGCCGCCAGCTCGGCAGGCCGCCGAGCGGCTCGGCGGCGAGCAGCGCGCGCATGATCGCGCGGGCCAGGCAGTCGCCCGCCGCCGTGCCGAGCCGCATCAGCCGGTCGGGCGCGACCGTCGGTCCGCTTCCGGTCGAGAGCGCGAAGACGGTATCGCCGTCGAACGGGGTGTGCGCCGGGCGGATCGCCCGGGTCAGCCCGTCCTGCGCCATGATCGCCAGGCGCCGGCACGCGCTCTTGTCGAGCGGCGCATCGGTGGCGACGACCGCGATCGTGGTGTTGGCGCCCACCGCAGGGCCGGCGCAGGCCGAATAATCCTCGAGCTCGAGCGCGGCGGCAGGAATAGCCGGCTGCGCGTCGATCTCGCCGGCCAGGGCAAGATCGGCGGCCCAGAACCGCCCGCAATCCGGCCGCACCGCCGCGCCCCAGCTATTGACGGCAACCAGCGCGCCGACCGTCGCGCCGTCGCCAAGCCGCAGCGAGGCGCTGCCGATGCCGCCCTTCAGCCGCCCGGTCTTGGCGCCCAGCCCCGCGCCGGCATTGCCGAGGGCAAAATCCCGGGCTGCCGCCGCGATCGCGGTGCGGCCCAGGCGGCGATAAGGCGGCTCGCCGGTCCAGTGCCGCCGCCCGGCAACGCCGAGGTCGAAGAGGATCGCCGCCGGCACGATCGGCACGCTGACACCGCGCACGACAAAGCCGCGGCCATGCTCGGCCAGCCAATCCATCACCCCGGCGGCGGCATCGAGACCAAAGGCAGAGCCGCCCGACAGCACGATCGCATCGACCCGCTCGACCAGGGTCGATGGATCGAGCAATTCGGTCTCCCGGGTGCCCGGCGCGCCGCCGCGCACATCGACCGCGGCAACCGCCGGAAACTCCGCCAGCACCACCGTCGTGCCGGTAAGGCAAGTGCGTTCCTCGGCCTGGCCGACCAGCAGCCCGGGCACGTCGGTGATCAGATTGCGTGGACCTGAAGCGGCCATCGCGCCTCGCTTTCAGTTGACATCGTCATAACGCGACCCGCCGCCCTTGCCGACGACCGGCGGGCCTGACGGGTGACCCGCTAGGCGCTGGCGCCAGGCGGGCCGCTGAGGACGATCTTCTCCTCTTCGAAGCGCTTTTTCATCCGTCGGTTGAACTCGCGCTGGACCGGCCAGCGGCCGCTGTCGATGCAGGGTATCTGGCCGAGAATGGTCGCCCCCCAAGGCCGCACCGCATCGACGCCCCACAGCGAGAAGTCGCCGATTATGCGCGTGGCGAAATCGGGGTCCTGGCGCAGTTCGGCGGCGATCTCGCGGAGGATCTCGCAGACGCGGTCGGTATCGGTCTCATAGGCGACGGTGACCGAAACGGCGGCGTTGCCGAGCCCGCGATTGTTGTTGGTGATCGCGGTCACCGCGCTGAACGGGATGATGTGGACCGCCCCGTCGCCGGCACGCAGGCGAATCGTGCGCACCGACAGCGCCTCGACCGAGCCGGAAAGCCCGGCCACGGTCACCCCGTCGCCGATCTGGATCGCGTTTTCGAACAGCACGAACATGCCGGTGATCACATCCTGCACCAGCCGCTGGGCGCCAAAGCCGATGGCGATGCCGGCGATGCTGGCGCCGGCGAGCAGCGGCGCGATGTTGACCCCGATCTCGCTCAGCGCGGTCAGTCCGACCACGGTGAGGATTACCGTCAGCAGCGCCGTCCGCAGCATCGGCAGCAAGGTCAGCAGGCGGGCCGAGCGGAGAGGACCGTCATCGCCGGCCCGGCCGAGATGACGCTCGAGCAGCGCCTGGGTGACTTCCCAGATGACGATCGCGGCGATCACCGCGACGGTGATCGTGACCAGCGCCGAGACCAGGCGGTGGCCGATGCCGCCGGTGACGAACCAGGCAAAGGCCGGCGCCCCCCACAGCTGCAGCAGGACCACTGCGCTCAGCACGGCGATCACCGTGACCGTGACAAATTCGAGCGGCCGCCGGTAATGGGCGATGCGCTGGTTGAAGCCAGGCAGCTTGTCGGTGGTCTGCGGATCGAGCCGCAACAGCCGCTCCAGCGTGCCGAGCACGATGATCGTCGCGATCCGGGCGCCGATCACCGCGGCCAGGGTCACACCGGGAAAATACAGCGCGGCAAGCCCGCTGCGGTCGCCGGTCGCCATTCCGACCCAGGCGCTGACGATGGTGATGACCGCGAGATAGGGCCATGCCTCGGCAAGCCAGACGCGCCAGCGCGAGGCGGTATCGGCAATGCCGCGCGGGGAACGGATATAGGCGGCAACCTCGCGGCGCGAGCGGATAACCACGACGATCAGCAACAGCGCCAGCACCAGCGCGTTCAGGCGGGCGAGCCCGTCATGCGCGCGCTGATCGAGGCCGAGCAGCAGCGCCACCTCGATCAGCGCGTCGCCGAACACGGCGATGATGACGATCCGGCGCAGCCACAGGATGATGAAGTGGGCGCCGTCGGCGTCGAGCCGCCACAGCCGCAGCCGCCGCTCGCTCGGCGACACCAGCAGGCGGCCGACACACATCACCGCGCGGCAGATCGCATAGGCGTTGACGATGGCGGTCACCACCAGGCGGGTCTGCAAGGTCATCTCGGGGATGACTGCGATCAGCAGGTTGCCGGTGACGGCGAACACGGCGACCGGAACCAGGTCGAGAAAGAAACGCACCAACGCGAACGGCAGGAGGCGAAGCAGCCGAGTGCTTTCCCCATTGCTGCCCGGCAGATGATGGGCCAGCGCATCACGCGGCCGGCGCAAGGCCAGGCCGCTGACGAATTCGAAGCCGAGGGCGCAGCCGACGACCAGGACGAGCCAGGCGAGAGCGACCAAAAACGAGCTTGCGGCCGATGGATCGGTCGCCAGCTCGACCAGCCATTGCCACAAGCCCGGCACATTGGTCATGGCCTGCGCCGTCGCCCCGGCGTCGCGCGCGACCCGGCTGCTCCATCCCGACAGCGCGACGAGAAGCTGAGCCCCCAGGCTGTCCGGCCTCAGCGTTACCGCAGACCCCGGCGCGGCGGCGGGAGCCGAAGCCGGAGCGGGTTCCGCAGCGGGAGCGGAAGGCGGAGCCGGCGCGACGATCGGGGCGGTGGCGGCGATCGCTCGCAGCACCGCGATCAGCTCGTCGCGCTTTTTCGCGTCCTGCAGCACCTCGAGCGCCTGACGGGCCTGCGCCGCGGTCAATGTGGTGGGGCTCGCGGCAGCGGGGCTCGTCGCCTGCGCGGGCGGCTTGGTTTGCGCCGCAGCCGGCGCCGACAGCAGCCCTGCTGCCAGAATCAGCGCCGGCACCACGGCGCGCAGCCTTCTTCTATCGATCATCGGAAGAATGAGATTGCCTTCGCTGCGGGCTCACCGGCGCGGCGAGCGGTTCGTCGAGACGGAACATGCCGGATATATTCCCGACATGGTGCGATATCGTTGTCCAGCTGACGCCCGACACCTGCCCCCTTGCCCGGCGGTTTCAGCGGTCAACGCCGTCGGCAGCGAGGGGTTCACCCGCGCCGCGCCAGCGCTGGAAGCGAAATCCTATGCCAGCGACAAGCGGTAAAATTATGGCAAGGCCGCATGACAGGAGCGGACTGGCGCCGCATCGCCGCGTTATTCCGTTATGCACGATGTGAACGCCGTCTACGAGAGCGATGTCCCGGCCCGTCTCGATCGCCTGCCCTGGTCGCGTTTTCATGGGCTCGTCGTCGTCGCGCTCGGCATCACCTGGATTCTCGACGGGCTTGAGGTCACCCTCGCCGGGTCGATCGCCGGCGCGCTCCAGCAGAGCCCGGTGCTGCATTTTGCCGAGGCCGAGATCGGGTTTATCGCCACCGCCTATCTGGTCGGCGCGGTGCTGGGGGCGCTGCTGTTCGGCTATATGACCGACCGGCTGGGCCGCCGCAAATTGTTCATGGTGACGCTCGGCCTTTATCTGGTGGCGACCGCAGCAACCGCGCTGTCGTGGAATCTCGCCAGCTTTGCCGTGTTCCGCTTTCTTACCGGGGCGGGGATCGGCGGCGAATATGCGGCGATC
>DASQGR010000153.1:0-8922 GCA_035632515.1 Allostellaceae bacterium
GGGTGGAGACTTGAGGCACCCCCGCGCCCGCGCCTATCTGCAGGTGCAGCAGGGCTGCGACCATCGCTGCACGTTCTGCATCATCCCCTACGCCCGCGGCGCGAGCCGGTCGGTGCCGGTCGCGGCGGTGGTCGAGCAGGCGCGGACGCTGGTCGCCGCCGGCGCGCGCGAGATCGTGCTGACCGGGGTCGACCTCACCGCTTATGGCGGCGACCTGCCGGGGCAGCCGAGCCTCGGCATGGTGGCCCGGCGGCTACTGGCCGACGTGCCGGATCTGGCCCGGTTGCGCCTGTCCTCGCTCGACCCGAGCGAGATCGACGACGCGCTGTGGGCGCTGTTTGCCGACGAGCCTCGGCTGATGCCGCATCTGCATTTGTCGCTGCAGGCCGGCGACGACCTGATCCTCAAGCGGATGAAGCGCCGCCACACTCGCGCCGATGCCGTTGCCGCCGTCCGGCGCGCCCGCGCGCTGAGGCCGCAGGTGGCAATCGGCGCCGACATGATCGCCGGCTTCCCGACCGAGGACGAGGCGATGTTTCGCAACGGCCTCGATCTCGTCGCCGAGTGCGGCATCGCCTTTCTCCATGTCTTTCCCTATAGCCCGCGGCCGGGCACCCCGGCGGCGCGCATGCCCGCGGTACCGCCGGCAATCGTCCGCGAGCGCGCGGCGCGGCTGCGGGCCGCCGGAGCGCTGGCGCTGGCGACCGACCTTGCCGCGCGCGTCGGCACGGAGGGCGACGTTTTGATCGAGAAGCCGGGAAGCGGTCGCGCCGAATTCTATGCCGCGGTCGATTGCCCGGCCGGAGAAGCAGCGGGAACCGTGCAGCGGATGCGCTTTACCGGGGTCGCCGCCGGCAAGCTGATCGGAGCGCGGCTATGAGCGAGGAGCGCCGCGGCTGGTTCTCGCGGCTGCGCGCCGGGCTGTCGAAAAGCTCGACCCGGCTGACCGAGGGCATCAATGCGATCTTCCTCCGCCGCCGGCTCGACGACGAGGCGTTGGGCGAGCTCGAGGAGTTGCTGATCGCCAGCGACATCGGGGTCGGCGTCGCCGAGGAGGTGGTGGCGGCGCTGCGCCGCACCCGCTTCAACCAGGAGGTCTCGCCCGAGGAAATCCGCTCCGCGCTCGCCGCCGAGGTGGCGCGGCTGGTCGAGCCGGTGATGCGGCCGTTGCGGCTCGACCCCGCCAGGAAACCGCATGTCGTGCTGGTCGTCGGGGTCAACGGCAGCGGCAAGACGACGACGATCGGCAAGCTCGCCCGGCAATACCGCGACGAGGGCAAGCGGGTCGTGCTCGCGGCCGGCGATACGTTCCGCGCCGCGGCGGTCGAGCAGCTGCAGATATGGGGCCAGCGCGCCGGCTGCCGCGTCGTCACCCGACCGCAAGGGGCGGACGCCGCCGGCCTTGCCTACGACGCGTTCCAAGAGGCGCGCAACGAGGGCGCCGACGTGCTGCTGATCGACACCGCCGGGCGGCTGCAAAACAAGGCCGATTTGATGGCCGAGCTGCAAAAGCTGGTGCGTTCGGTCAAGAAGCTCGACCCCGCCGCGCCGCATTCGGTGCTGCTGGTGCTCGATGCGACCGTCGGCCAGAACGCCCACGCCCAGGCCGAGATTTTCCGCCAGATGGTCGGGGTCACCGGCATCGTCATGACCAAGCTCGATGGTACGGCGAAGGGCGGGGTGCTGGTCTCGCTCGCCGAGAAGTACGGCATCCCCATCCACCTGATCGGCATCGGTGAAGGCGCCGAGGACCTGCGCCCGTTCGACGCCTATTCCTATGCGCGGGGGCTGGTGGGGCTGGAGGGGTAGGGATCACTTCCGCTCGACGTACTCAATCGGATTACCGCCAGCCGTTTTTTCTCGTACCACTCCGTAGCCAGGGATTGTCTCAACGAGTTCGCTGAGTTTTTGGAAGCCGTAATTACGTGCGTCAAAATCCGGAAGCAGCTTGAGCAGGTGACTGCCAACCGCTCCTAAATGAGCTCTGCCATCGTCCCTCGTCGCCGCTTCTACCGATTGATCGAATGCCACTATAAAGTCTTCGTCACCTTTGAGGTTGCGCAGCGGTGCGGCAGCCGCAGCTGCGGTCTTTGCTGAGGAATCGGCTCTCTTGGCTTTGAATATCTCAGTGTAGGTGAAGCGGTCGCAGGCCTTGATGAACGAACTTGGCGTCTTCTGCTCACCGAATCCGTAGACCGGAAGACCATTTTCACGAATTCTCGTCGCGAGTCGTGTGAAGTCGCTATCGCTGGAGACCAGACAGAAGCCGCCCAGTTCCCTGGTATGAAGTAAATCCATCGCGTCGATAATTAGCGCGCTGTCAGTTGCATTTTTACCAGTCGTGTTCCGGAATTGTTGAACAGGCTGAATTGCGTGTTCGGCCAATACCGCCTTCCAGCCGTTCAGGCTTGTCGTGGTGAAGTCGCCATAGATGCGCTTTACGCTCGCGGTACCGAGTGCGGCAACCTCGGCCAAAATGTCGCCGATGACCGCCGCTGATGCATTGTCGGCGTCAATTAATACGGCGAGGCGCAGCGTATCTTCCGCCATTTGACTAACTCCACTGTTCCGACGCCTTGTTTGATTTCAACCACCGTATCACAACCCCTGCGGGGTCGCGGGGTTGACCGGCGGGGCTTCGGGGGGCGGGTTGGTGCGCGGGGTGAGATCGCCGCTTATCTGAACTTCCTTCTCGTGGGCGAGGGCCCAGCGGACCGAGGGGAAGGCGATGTCGTCCCACGGGATTTCCTCCCAGCCGAACAGACCGACCTCGAGGCTTTCCGGGCCGGCCGACACGTCCGGGTCGATGAGGCGGGCGCGGTAGATTAGCTGCACCTGGCTCAATCGGGTGATGTCGTAGATCGCCAGGAGGCTTTCGATGGCGATCCTGGCGCGCGCCTCTTCCCAGGCTTCGCGCTCGGCACCGGCCTGGGTCGATTCGTTGAGTTCGAGATAGCCGGCCGGCAGGGTCCAGAAGCCCTTGCGCGGGTCGATCGCCCGCCGGCACAGCAGGATCTTGTCGCCCCAGCGCGCCACCGAGCCGACGACGATTTTCGGGTTGTCGTAATGGATAAAGCCGCAATCGGCGCAGATCAGCCGCTCGCGGTCATCACCGTCGGAACGGCGCGAACCGAAGGGCCGCGCGGCGGGGAGGGGACGCTCATGTTCTGTATTTCATCGCAGTAGGCGGCGGCCGAAGCCGTCAAACAGTCGAAGCCGCTTTTTTTCGTCATCCCCCGGCTTGTCCCGGGGGGATCCGCGTGGGGGGCGGGACAGGCCCGGCCATGACGAAGAAAAGAGCAAAGCGACGACAGCCAACCTGCCCGCGTCGCCGCCCTTCCGTCTGCTTATGCCGGGACCGGCATCGCCCGCTGATTGTACATGCGTTTGCGGATCGCCGCCTTTTCCTCGTCCGACAACGTCGCCGGATCGGGCGGCAGGTTGGCGCCGACCGCGAGGCCGCGCTGCACCGCGGGACGCGCGCTCAGCTCGTCGAACCAGCGCTTGAAGTACTTGAACTCCTCGATGTCCTGGCCCTGGGCCTTCCAGTTGACGGTCCACGGGTAGCAGATCATGTCGGCGATCGTGTACGCGTCGCCGGCGACGTACTTGCTGCGGTAGAGCCGGTTGTTGAGGACGCCGTAAAGCCGATTGGCCTCGTCGGTGAAGCGGTTGATGGCGTAGGTCAGGTCGCCCGCTTCGGGTCCGGCGCGGCGGAAATGCCCGCATTCGCCGAGCTTCGGGCCCTGGTTGGCCATCTGCCATATCAGCCACTCGTTGACCGCGTAGCGGCCGCGCAAATCCTGCGGGTAAAACTTGCCGACCTTCTCGGCGATGTACATCATGATCGCCCCCGATTCGAAGATCGAGATCGGCGCGCCGCCGCCCTTGGGATCATGGTCGACCATCACCGGCATCCGGTGGTTTGGGTTCATGCTAAGAAATTCGGGCGTAAACTGGTCACCGCGCTGAATATTGCACGGGACAATCTTGTACTCGACGCCGGCTTCTTCCAGAAGAATAGTGACCTTCTTGCCGTTAGGGGTCGGCCAGTAATGCAGATCGATCATCGCGAATCCCTCATTGCCGGTGGCGATTGCTGCTGGGGCGATCGTAGCGCTGCCGCAAAGCCGATCGTCGGCTCGGACAGTAGAGCAAATCTCCAGGCTGCGGAACCGTTCCGCCCACGCCCGGGACGGAGTCATGCGGGGCGGCTGCGACACCTGGTTCAATCTTGCTTATAATCAGGAGGACAATCCGTGCGCCCGCCGGGCGGGGCAATGGAGCTGTGGAGATGGATACCGCGCTTGTCGGGAGTGACGGCGAACCGGTACTGGGCCGCGCCGGATGCGGTTCCGCTGCGCCCCTTAAAGTCGGCGTTCTGGTCGATTTGACCTTGGCGGCCGAGGCCGGCGGCCACGTCAAATGCTGGGAGCGGATCGCCGAGGCGTCGGTCGGCCGCGCCGATCTCGACCTTACCGTCCATTTCAACGGACCGGCGCCACGCCGGATCGAGCTGTCGTCGAACGTGCGTTATGTGCTGATGCCCGCTGTCTTCAGCACCCGGCAGCTGGTCCGCCGGGTGCCTGACCACACCGACTTGGCGCCTTGGCACCCGCGGCTTTCCCGTGTGCTGCCGAATTACGATGTCATCCACACCACCGACGCCTTCTTCTGCTATGCCCGCACCGCCACCCGGTTCGCCCGACGGCACGGGGTGCCGGTCGTAAGCTCGATCCATACCAACACTCCCGAATATGCCCGCATCACCGTCGAGAACATGCTCGGTCACTGGCTCGGCGATGGGGTCGCCTATCGGCTGGCGAGCCAGGGCTTCGGCATTCCCGATCGGGTCAGCCGGCTGCTGGAGCGGCGGCTGTGCCGGCACCTCGATCGCGTGACCCTGGCGATGGCGAGCTATGGTGGCGGGCTCGACGGCAAGTTCGCCGGCCACCACTGCAGCGTGGCGCTGCGCCGCGGGCTCGACCGCGCGCTGTTCACCCCCGACAAGCGGGACCGCGCCTGGTTCGAGGCGCGATACGGGATACCGCCGGGCCGGTTTGTCGTGATGTATGCCGGCAAGCTTAATGCCGGCAAGAATGTGCAGCTCCTGGCCCCCGCGGTCGCCGGGGCACGACGGGACGGGCTGCCGATCCATTTGTTTTGCGCCGGTACGGGCGACCAGCGCGACCGCATCGCGGCCGGCCTGGGCAGCGCCGTCACCCTGCCCGGCAACCTGTCGCAGGAGGAATTGGCGCGCGCCTATGCCTCGGCCGATGCGTTTGCATTTCCGTCGACGATCGACGAATCCGGCAATGCGGCGGTGGAGGCGCTGGCCTGCGGCCTGCCCGGGTTGTTCGCCGCCGGCAGCGGTGTGGCGGCGCGGATGTCGGACTGCCCGGCGGTGCAAGTGTTGCCAGGGGACGAGCCGGCAGCGTGGGTGGCGGCGATCGCTGGCTTGGCGACGATCCCGGAGCAGTGCCGTGCGCTCGGCCGGCTCGGCCGGGCCTATGTCGAGGCCCGGGTGCCGAGCTGGGCCGAAGTCGTGACCGAGGACTTGCTGCCGGTCTGGCAGGCGGCCGCCGCCGCGCGATGACGGGGGCGGCGGCGGGGCCGCGCCGGATCCTGATCCTGGCGCCGCATCCGGACGATGAGATCGTCGCCTGCGGCCTCAGCGCCTGGCGGGCCCGTCAGGAGGGCGCGCGGATTTCGGTCGTCTACCTGACGACGGGGGTGCCGCCGTGGGAGACGCTGTGGCCGTGGCAGCGTCGGGCTTATGCGGCGCGGATCGCCCGTCGCCGCGACGAGGCCGCTGCGGCGGCGGCGCTGCTTCGGCTCGAACCGGCCGGGTTTCTCGACATTCCGTCACGTCGCCTGCGGTTTCATCTCGACGAGGCGGCCGCTGCGGTCGAGCGCGCACTGGGCGCGACCGCGGCCGATACGCTGTGGGTGACTGCCTTCGAGGGCGCGCACCAGGATCACGACGCGGCCAACGCGCTGGCTGCGCGGTTTCGCGAACGCCTGGCGGTGTGGGAGTTCGCCGCCTACAATTTTGCCCGTGGGCGGGTAAGTTCGAACCGTTTTGCCGATGCCCGCGGCGGCGTTATCGAGCTGCACCCGAACCCGGACGAGGCCGCGCTCAAGCGCCGCGCCCTGGCGCTCTATGCGTCGGAGCGCGGCAATCTCCGCCACATCCGCCTCACGCAAGAGGCGTATCGGCCGCTGCCGCGCCACGACTATGCCGCGCCGCCGCATCCCGGGACCCTGTTCCGCGAGCGGTTTCACTGGGTCCCGTTCCGCCATCCGCGCGTCGATTTCGAGCCCTCTGCCGAAATTTTCGCCGCGGTCGGGCGATGGAGCGCCGCATCGCAGCCGACCAGGAAGCTTGACATCGGCCCGGCCGCCGGGAGCTGATAAATCGCGACACCGTGGGGGCAGCGCGAGGGCTAGATGTGAAATTCGGCAATTTCCTCTTTCCCGACAGCCGCGATCCGGCGAGCGACGGCGCGGTCATCGACGAGACCCTGCGCGAGGCGGTGCTGTCGGACCGGCTCGGCTTTGACGCGATCTGGCTGGCCGAGCATCATTTCGATGGCATCTGCGCCTATGTCGACCCGCTCAGCTTTGCCGGGGCGCTGGCGGTTGCGGTCAAGCGCGCGACCCTCGGCTTTGCGGTGATCCAGACCTCGCTGCACCACCCGATCCGCCTCGCCGAGCAATTGGCGCTGATCGATAACCTGACGAAAGGCCGGCTGATCGTCGGGCTCGGCCGCGGCACCGCCTACAATATCTACGACTATCTCGGCTTCGGCATCGACCACCGCGAGGCGCAGGAGCGGCTCGACGAGGCCGAGGCGATTATCGTCAAGGCGTGGACCGGCGAAGGCTTTTCGCATCGTGGCCGGTTCTGGCAGATCGATGTGCCGCTGCTGCGCCCGCGCCCATACACGAAACCGCATCCGCCGATCATCCGCGGCGCATCGGGCGAGCATTCGCTGGTCGAGTTCGCCCGCGCCGGCAAGCCGTTCCTGATGAACGTGCAGTCGCTCGACAACACGGCCCGCCGGGTCGAGCTCTATCGCCGCACGGCGCGCGAGGCCGGGCATGGTGAGGCGGCCATCGCCGCCAGCCTCGCGGCAAGCTGGGTATGGCGCAACGTCTTTGTCGCCGAGACCGATGGCGAGGCCGAGCGGGTCGCGATCCCGCTGTTCCGGGAGATGACCCGCACGCGCGCCGAAATGCGCGAGCGCATCTACGCCGAGACCGGCCAGCGCATCGAGGTGCCGGCGAGCGATCTGCCGCAAGCCCGCACCAGCTCCGCCCACGGCATCGTCTGCGGCTCGCCGGCGACGGTGGCCGAGGCGTTCTCGGAGATCGAAAAGCTCGGAATCGGCGGGGTCATTGGCAGCTACCGCCTCGGCCCGATGCCGCACGAGGTCGCCGCCGCGAGTCTTACCCTGTTCGCGCAGAAGGTGGCGCCGCAGCTTCGCCGGTGATCTTGCCGAGCTCTTCCTCGGCGATGCGCGTGAAATAGGTCTTTCGGCGCCGGCATAGCAGCGTGATCTTGTGTTCGATCCCGCCGGGGTAGGGATCGAGCACATATTCGCGGGTTATGGACTCGTCGAGTTGTTCCACGCGTCGGCCGATGCGCACGCACAGCGCCTGCACCTCGTCGACCGGCAGATAGCCGAGTCGATGCAGAATACGATCTCGAAAGCGCGCCATCAGCTGACCTTTCCGGGGGGCCCATGTCCGTACAGCCGCGATCTGGTTTATTGCATCTGCGACATTAACAGGAGCTGAACATGACCACTCCCGGCCAACGCTTGCGCGATCTCATCGATGCGCCGGAAATCCTGGTGCTGGATTTGCCCCGCTTTAGTGGAGAGGCACTGGGTCATTCGGCGGCCGTTTTTTCGAACTGAGCCGGGCTTGTGAAGTCGAGGGCGGAATGGCGCCGGACGGGATTGTAGAACCCGTCGATGTAGCGGCCAATGGCCTGGTCGGCTTGTTGGCGGGTGTAGAAGACAGTCCGCCAGACGAGCTCGGATTTCAGGGTCTTGAAGAACGTCTCCACCATGGCGTTGTCGTAGCAATTCCCCTTGCCGGACATCGAGATCAGGATGCCGTGCCTGCGGAGCTCAGCCTGATAGTCGATCGAGCAATACTGGCTGCCACGATCCGAATGGTGGATCAGCCCTGCTGCCGGGCGGCGCATGGTCAGGGCTTTGCGCAGGGCGGACAGAGCCAGGTCCCGATGCAGCCGGTCGCCTGTTGCCCAGCCGACGACCCGACGTGCGAACAGGTCGATGACAACGGCGAGATACAACCAGCCTTCGCGGGTCCACACGTAGGAGATGTCGGCACCCCACTTCTTGTCGGGCTCCGTTGCCGTGAAGTCTTGATCGAGCAGGTTGGGGGCAACCGGCCAAGCGTGATGGCTGTCGGTAGTCCGCTTGAACCGCCGCTTCTGCCGTGCCCTGAGGCCGTTGTCGCGCATCAACCGGGCTATCCGGCGGCGACCGGCCGTGAGGCCACTATCGCGCAGTTCCCGTGTCATTCGGGGGCTGCCATAGGTGCCGTTCGACAGGGCAAAGGCCGACCGGACATGCGCCAGCAGCACCATGTCGTCACGTTGGCGGCGGCAGGCCAGCCGGCCTCTCCAGGCGAAATAGCCGCTTTGGCTGACACCAAGCACGCGGCACAGGCGGTGGACGGGGAATTGCGCTTTCGCCCCATCGATGAGTGCGAACCTCATCGACTTTCCTCCCGGGCGAAAAAAGCGGTGGCCTTCTTCAGGATGTCCCGCTCCTGGCGAAGGAGCTCGTTCTCCCGGCGCAGCCGCTTCAGCTCCGCCGTGATATCGCTCTCCGCTGCCGATGGGTCGACAGCGTGCTGATCCCGGCTCCGCCCGATCCAGCG
>DASQGR010000154.1:0-1802 GCA_035632515.1 Allostellaceae bacterium
AAATCGGCGCGGTCCTTTTCGGTCACCGCCGAGATCGGCAGCAGCACGTGCGGGACATTGACCCCTTTGTGGTTCGACAAAACGCCGCCGACCAGACATTCGGTCTCGGCGAAATCCGTGCCGCAGTTAATGACCCGGAGCCGCACCTTGCCGTCGTCGACCAGCAGTTCGGTGCCGGGGTGCAGCGCCTGGAACACCTCGGGATGCGGCAGCGGCGCGCGATGCCGGTCGCCCGGCCGCCCGGCGAGATCGAGCCGGAACTTGTCGCCGGCAGCGAGGCTGACCTTGCCGCCGGCGAAATTGCCGAGCCGCAGCTTTGGCCCTTGCAGATCGGCAAGGATGCCGATCGGGCGCCCGGTCTCGTGCTCGACGCGGCGGATCGCGGCGAACAGCGCGCGATGGTCGTTATGCGTGCCGTGGCTGAAATTGCAGCGGAACACGTCCACCCCCGCGTCGAACAGGGCGCGGATCCGTTCCGCGCTCGAGCTTGCGGGGCCCAGAGTCGCGACAATCTTGGCGCTACGCTGTCGCCGCATCGAATGCCTTTTGCCGCGGGTGCCGCGTTCAGCCGAAAGGCTGGCCGGCCGGGGGAGGGAGGACAAGGATGGCGCGAAAATCATTGACATTGGTCAGTGTCGGTCCTGTGACGACGAGATCGTCGAGTGCGCGGAAAAACCCGTAAGAATCATTTTCGGCCAGCGCCGCCCTGAGCGGGATGCCGCGCGCGGCCGCCCGCGCGATGCTATCCGGAAAAGCCATTGCGCCGGCATTGTCTTCGGTTCCGTCGATACCGTCCGTGTCGCAAGCGATCGCCGCGATACCCGGCGCCCCCCCAGTCTCATTGGCAAGCCCGGCGGTGAGCGCCAGGAGGAATTCGCTGTTGCGCCCGCCGCGGCCCCGGCCGCGCACCGTGACCGTCGTTTCGCCGCCCGACAGCAGCACCGCAGGCAGCGCCACCGGCTCGCGGCCAACGCGAAAATGGCCGGCCGAAAGCTGCAAGGCGATTGCGGCGTGCATAAGGCCGACGTCGCGGGACTCGCCTTCGATGCGGTCGCTCAGCACGATCGGGGTGACCCCCGCGGCGAGCGCCGCATCGGCGGCGGCGGCGAGCGCCTGCTGCGGGCTGGCGATCAGGGTATAGCGGCTGTTCGCGAACACCGGGTCGCCGGGCTTCGGCGTTTCGTCGGCCGCGGCGGCTAGGTGGGCGATCACCGCTTCCGGCTCGTCGATGCGGTATTTGGCGAGCACCGCCCGGGCATCGGCAAAGCTCGTCGGGTCGGGCACGGTCGGCCCCGAGGCGATAACCGCCGGGTCGTCGCCGGGAACATCGGAGATCGCGATCGTCACCACCCGCGCGCCTGCGCCTGGCCGCCCGCGAGAAGCGGCGGCGGCCAGCCTCCCGCCCTTGATCGCCGAGAGGTGTTTTCTGACCGCGTTGATCTCGCTGATCGTGGCGCCGCAGCGCAGCAAGGCCCGGGTAACCGCCTGCTTGTCTTCGAGCGTGATCCCGGGCGCGGGAAGGGCGAGCAGGGCCGATCCTCCTCCCGACACCAGGAATACGAGCTGGTCGTCCGGCCCGAGGCCGCTCGCGAGATCGAGGATGCGCCGCGCCGCCTCCTGCCCGGTGCCGTCGGGAACCGGGTGGCTCGCCTCGACAATCGCGATCCGCTCGCAGGGCACGCCGTGGCCGTGGCGGGTGACGACGAGGCCGCCGAGCGGACCCGGCCACAGGGTCTCGAAGGCGCGCGCCATTGCCGCCGATGCCTTGCCGGCGCCGACGACGAGCGTGCGGCCCGGCACCG
>DASQGR010000155.1:0-5834 GCA_035632515.1 Allostellaceae bacterium
TCTTCGTTTTCATCTCCGCTTCCGACGGTGCACCGACGCGAACCACTGCGACCCCGCCTGCCAGCTTTGCCAGGCGTTCCTGCAATTTCTCGCGGTCGTAATCGCTGGTGGTCTTGTCGATCTCGCGGCGAATCTGCTCGATGCGTGCCTCAATGTCCGGGTGCGCTCCGGCGCCGCCGATAATCGTGGTGTTGTCCTTGTCGATAACGACCCGCGCGGCCCGCCCCAGCTGCTCGATGGTGACGTTTTCGAGCTTGAGCCCGATCTCCTCGGAAATGACCAGCCCGCCGGTCAGCACCGCGATATCCTGCAACATCGCCTTCCGCCGGTCGCCAAAGCCGGGAGCCTTGACGGCGCAGCTCTTGAGCCCGCCGCGAAGACGGTTGACGATGAGGGTGGCGAGCGCCTCGCCCTCGACATCCTCGGCCACCACCAGCAAAGGCACCCCCGCCTTCACCACTTGCTCAAGCAGCGGAACGAAGTCGGTCAGAGCACCGATTTTGTGATCGGACAGGAGAATCCGACAATCCTCCATCACCGCCTCCATGGTCTCCGGGCTGGTGATGAAATACGGCGACAGAAACCCGCGATCGAACTGCATCCCTTCGACAACTTCGAGGACGGTTTCGGTGGTCTTTGATTCCTCGACGCTGATCACGCCTTCATTGCCGACCTTGTCCATCGCATCGGCGACGAGTTCGCCGATCATCGGATCGTTGTGGGCCGAGATCGCGGCGACCTGCGACTTCTCCTTGCGCGTCGCAACCGGACGGGACAGCGCTTTCAACGCTTCGACGGCACGTCTGACGCCGCGGTCGAGCCCCCGCTTGATGTCGATCGCGCTCGCCCCGGCGACGACATTGCGGACGCCGTCGGCGAGGATCGCATGCGCCAGTATCGTGGCCGTGCTCGTCCCGTCGCCGACCATATCACCGGTCTTCTCCGCCGCCTGACGCAACATGCGCGCGCCAAGGTTCTCCTCTGGGTCCTTGAGCTCCAATTCCTTGGCGATCGTCACGCCGTCGTTGCAGACGAGCGGCGCTCCCCACTTCTTCTCGATCAAGACCGCCTTCGACCGCGGCCCCAGCGTGACGCGGACGGCATCGGCCAGCTGTGTGGCCCCATGCAGGATCTTCTCGCGCGCGGCAGAACGGAAGAGGACATGTTTGTGTGTCATCGCCGTTATCTCTCCTATCGCACAGCGCCGGCCCCGTGACCTCTTTGCGCGGAACGCGCGGGTGACCACGGGGCCCCCGAAACGGGGCTACCGATAGCAAAGCGGCGCGGCATCTCATTGACCTGCATCAACCGCCCCGGCCCGGCGCAGCCGGAAATGCCAAGGTGATTTCCGCCGCGGAGCCATTGACCTGGGTCAATGTGCAACCGGCAAGCGCCTGCTTCGTTGGCTTGGGTGACCCGTTGCGCAGCCCCCGAAGGAACCGGTATGACCACAACCTTGCTGCTGCGATTGCCGTCAATGGTAGGACCTGGTGCCGAGCGCGCGTCCTGCCCGCGGCCGGCCCTTGTGCCGGTCGGAGCGGCGCGCCGGCTGCGTCGGCGCTAAATCCGACGACCGCGCGGTGCCTGGAGTAGCCATGAAGGCCGCAAAGCCCTTATCGGCGCCCTCGAAATCGGGCATGGGGCCGCGACAGCAGAGCGCGGCACCCGCTTCGGAAGCGCGCCTCCAGACGATCGCGGTCCACGCCTTGTTGCTCGGCGAGCGGCTCGATACCCGCACCCTCGAAGGCGGTACGGTGCTTGCCACGGCGCCGCTGGCCGATTCCATCGAAGGCGGCGGCATCGCGATCGTCTTTCGCTATGGTGCGATCGTCCTGTTCGAAAGCCCCGCGGCGGCGACAGAGCGGTTCCTCGCCAAAATCGATCCGTTGCTGACCGATAAGCTCGCGGTTGCAGAGCACGAAGACCTGCACCTGCTGGTCGGCGGCGACTCCGACCAGCTGGTCGATGCCGCGGGCAACATCATGCTCCGCGATCGGACGATCGAGCGCCTGCAGTTGGTCGCCGACGTGCTGGCCAAGAACCTCGTGCTGGCGCATTACGAAACTCAGGTGGCGGCGATTTTCGACCGCATCGAGCCGCTTGCCGCGGCGCTCCGCAACAAGGGCCGCGCCGGCGCTCCCGGCAAGGTTTTGCTGCAGCACATCGGCAACGTGCTGCTGATGCAGCAAAAGATGGTCGGCCGCGTCGAGACCGCCGAAAAACCCGAGCTGGTGTGGGAGCATCCCGAACTCGATCGGCTCTACATGCGGCTGGCCGAGGAATATGAGCTGCGCGAACGCGCCCGCGCGATCGACCGCAAGCTCGAAATCGTGTCACGGACGGTTGAGACCCTCCTCAGCCTGGAGCAGACGCGCAGCAGCCTCAGGGTCGAGTGGTACATCGTCGCGCTGATCGTCGCCGAGCTCGCGCTTGCAGCCTATTCGCTGCTGCCGGCCCATTAAGCCTTCGATGCGAGGAAGGGACCGCGCCCTTGCCAGATCCGGACCCGCCGACGCCGCACATCGTCATTGACCTCGACGTCGTGCGGAAGCGGTACGCGGCGCTGCAGCTGCTGTTTCCGGCGGCGTCGATCTACTATGCGGTAAAGGCGAACCCGGCCGCGCCCGTTATCGCGGCCCTGGCAACGCTCGGCGCGAAATTCGACATTGCCAGCGAAGGCGAACTCAAGCGCTGCCGCGACGCCGGCGTCAGGGCGGAGCACCTGTCATTCGGCAATACGATTAAACGCGAACGCGAGATCGCCGATGCCGCCCAATCCGGCATCGATCTCTTCGCGTTCGATAGCCGGGCGGAACTCGACAAGCTGGCGAGGAGCGCGCCAGGCGCCCGCGTCTTTTGCCGTCTGCTGATCGAAAACCGAGGCGCGGAGTGGCCGCTCTCCCGCAAGTTCGGTTGCGAGGCGCATATTGCGGCCGATCTGTTGATCGAGGCGCGGGCTCGCGGCTTGCGCCCGACCGGTGTCTCGTTTCATGTCGGCTCGCAGCAGACCGACCCCGGTCAATGGCCAAAAGCGATCGCCCATGCGGCATGGGTTTTCCGCGCTTGCGCGCACCGCGGCCTCGATCTCGAGTTGCTCAACCTGGGCGGCGGATTGCCGGCGCATTATCGCGCCGCCGTGCCGCCGCTCGAGAGCTATGCCGAGGCGATTGAAGCAGGCCTCGCTGATGAATTCGGCAGCAATCGGCCGCATCTGATTATCGAGCCGGGGCGCTATCTGGTCGGAGACGCGGGAACGCTGCGCAGCGAAATCTTGCTGATTTCGCGCAAGTCGCGGCGCGAGCGCGAGCGCTGGGTTTACCTCGATGCCGGCCGGTATAACGGCCTCCCCGAGACGGAAGACGAGCGCATTCATTACCGCATTCGCACGCCGAGCGACGGCAACGCCTGCGGCCCGGTGATCCTCGCGGGGCCGACCTGCGACAGCAACGACATCCTCTATCGCCGGCAGCCCTACGAATTGCCACTCGATCTCCAGGTCGGCGATCGCATCGAGTTTCTCTCGGCCGGGGCCTATACGGCCAGCTATGCAGCGGTGGAATTCAATGGCTTTGCCCCAATCCGAACCTACTGCGTCTGAGCGCCGAGGGGTGCCGCCTCGGCGGGTGCTGATCCTCGGCGCCGCCGGGCGCGATTTCCACAATTTCAATACCGTCTACCGCGACAATCCGGCGGTGTGCGTCGTCGCCTTCACCGCCGCGCAGATCCCGGGGATCGCCGGGCGGCGCTATCCGGCGGCGCTGGCTGGCGCGCTTTATCCCGACGGCATCGCGATCGAAGAGGAAGGCGCGCTCGAGCGCCTTTGCCGCGCCGAGGCAGTCGACGAGGTCGTCTTCGCCTATAGCGACGTGCCGCACGAGCAGGTGATGCATCTCGCCTCGCGCGCGCTCGCGGCCGGCGCCGACTTCACCTTGCTCGGCCCGAGGCGCACCATGCTGACCAGCAGGCGCCCGGTCATCGCCGTCACCGCAGTGCGGACGGGATGCGGCAAATCGCAGATCGCGCGCTGGCTGTCGCGGTATCTGCGCAGCAAGGGAAAGCGTGTCGCGGTTCTCCGTCATCCGATGCCCTATGGCGATCTCGCCGCCGAGCGGGTTCAGCGCTTCGACTCGATGGACGATCTCGACCGCGCCGGGGTGACCGCCGAGGAGCGCGAGGAATACGAGCCGCACATCGCGGCCGGAAATGTCGTCTTCGCCGGAGTCGACTATGCCGCCATCCTCGACGCGGCCGAGAACGAAGCCGACATCGTCGTCTGGGACGGCGGGAACAACGATTTTTCCTTCATCCGGCCCGATCTGCAGATCACTGTCGCCGACGCGCTGCGACCAGCCCAGGTGGCCACCCACCACCCGGGCGAGGCGGTCGCGCGAATGGCCGACATTCTCGTCGTCAACAAGGTCGATGCGGCGACGCCCGCTGACGTCGAGGGGTTGATCGAAAGGTTGCGCGCGGTGAACGCGCGGGCACCGATCGTGCTAGCGGCCTCGCCGGTGCGCCTCGACGATCCCGCAGCCGTGCGCGGCCGTCGCGTCGTCGTCGTTGAGGACGGACCGACGATCACCCATGGCGGCATGGCCTACGGCGCCGGCTGGGTCGCGGCGCACACGGCCGGGGCCGCCGCGATCGTCGATCCGCGCCCGGGCGCCACCGCAGAAATCCGCCAAATCTATGAGGCTTATCCCCATATCGGTCCGGTTCTGCCTGCGGTCGGATACAGCGCGGCGCAGCTTGCCGCTCTCGAAGCAACGATAAACGCCACACCGGCCGATGTCGTCGTCGCGGCAACCCCTATCGACATCATGCATCTGATGCGGCTCAAGCTGCCAGTGGTCAGGGCGCGTTACGAATTCGCCGATGCTGGTGCGCCGACGCTTGGCTCGCTCGTCGACGCGTTTCTATCGGGAGCAGCGGGCAAGCGCGCGTGACGCGGAGCCGGCGCCGGAAAACTGCAACACGGCGGCGATGTCGTGCCAGCGTCAACCTGCCGACCAGCAGAACCAGCTTCGGCGCACAGGCTCACTGATCACCCAAACCGCCGCAAACCACAACTTGAGGTTACTTGACCGCCGACTCGTTTATTCGTTTTAACCTTGCCCAGCCAGTTGAAAGGTAATTCATTGTTAACCAATTAAAATGACACTAACGACTTTCCAAATCCGAGGGGAGCTCATGGCTTCACTTAAGGAACCTTTCAAGATCCTGATCGTGGAGGATGAGCCGCTACTATGCAGTTATGTGTCCAATATCTTTAGAGAATTTGGGTTTGAAATTTCGGGTTGCGCGTCGAGCGGTCCCGAGGCCATCGCGCTGGCGGAACAAACCCGGCCACAGCTGGCGGTCGTCGACATCCGCCTTACCGGACCGGCCGATGGCGTTGAGATTGCCCGAATTCTCCGCGATCGCTTCAACGTGTCGACCATCTTCCTCTCCGGTGTCGAGGATGAAGCGACGATTGCGCGGGCGCGCGCGTTGCGGCCGGCAGGATTTTTGAAAAAGCCGTTCCTCCCCAGCCAGATGTTGGATGCGATCCAGGAGGCTACCACCGCGATGTCAGCCGGCGAGCATCCCCCGGGTGCAGCACCCAAAGCCGAGCCCGGCTGAGGGCACGATCTGTTCAGATCGAAGCCTCAAAGCAGTTCCCCTCCCGCGGGTCCGCGTCGTCGTTTTGCGAACGTCCGGGGAAAAGACGGGTCGAGCCCGGCCAAGGGCGATACGCAAAGCGATTCTGCCTACACGGATAATGCTCTAAAAGCCTCGGCGCGAAACCCGGGCCCATCCGACACTCGGCTGCCTTTTTGACGTCGGCGCGGGTT
>DASQGR010000156.1:0-2751 GCA_035632515.1 Allostellaceae bacterium
CGCCGGCTTTGCCGTCATTACCGATGCGGCTACGGCAGCCCCGACCCTGATCGTCGCCAACATCGAATCGCCCGAGACCGAGACGCTGTCGGCGATCCGCCGGCGCCATCCGGGCGCGCGGCTGCTGGAAATATCGACCGCGGGCGCCGGCCGCCTCACCAAGCCGTTCACCCCGAGCCAGCTGCTCGCCGCAGTGCGGCTCTGCCTGGCCCGGCAGGCAATGCCGGCCGACCCTATCTAGCCCCTCGCCACCACGGGATCGCCAGAACGGACGCCATCACGGCGATTCCGGCAAGGTGAAAGACGTGGTGGAAAGGCGCGAGAAATCCTGCCGCCGCCTCGGTGCTCGGCGCTCCGCCCTGGAACGCGTGGAAGACGAGGGTCAGCACCGTGGCGCCGGTAACGGTGCCGATCGTGCGGGTCAGCATTCCCAGGCTGCCGGCCACGCCGCGATCGGCAAGCGGCGACGAGCGCATCACGATGTCCATATAGGCGACCTGAAACAGCCCGACCCCGACGCCTTGCACCGCCAGGGTCAGCACCATCACCCCGGGCGGCACCTCGGCAGGCCAGCCGCCGGTCAGGATCAACCCGCCGCCGACCGCCAAGAGGCCGAGCGCGGCGACCCGCTCGGCCGCCATTCGCGCGATCAGCCGGCCGGCCAGCGGCGAGGTCGCCGCGGTAGCCACCGCCCCGGTCGCCAGCACCGCCCCCGCCAGCGGCAGCGGCATCACGCTGAACCGGGCGAAGAAATACGGCACGAACAGCAGCACCGAAAACGCCGACAGGTTCATCAGCACGTTGACGAGGTTGACCGCGGCAAAGCCCGGGTCGCGGAACAGCGCGATGCGCACGATGGGCCGCCCGGCCCGCCCCTCCCACCAGACAAAGGCGCCCAGGCTTGCCGCCGCGACCGCGAGCGGCAGCACGGCGAGGTAGTCGCCGCGGCCCAGCCGCGACAAGGTATTGATCCCGAGCAGCAGAGTGGTGAGGCCGAGCGCCAACAGCAGGGCGCCAAGCACGTCGAAGCGCTCGCCGCCGGCGGCCGGCGCGCTTGCCGGCAGCCCGCGCAGGAACACAAGGCTGGCCAGCGCGATCGGGGCGCGGAACCAGAACACCGCCGGCCAGCCCCAGCGCGCCACCAGGATGCCGCCGATCAACGGCCCCGATGCCGAGGCCAGCGCAAAGATCAGGGTAAAGATGCCGACGGCATGACTGCGCCGCGCCTCGGGGTAGAGGCTGGTCACCAGCGCCGGCGCGCAGCTGATCACCAGCCCGGCGCCGATCCCTTGCAGAAAGCGAAAGAACAGCAGCCACCCGAACCCCGGCGCCGCGGCGCACAGAAGATAGGCGACGACGCTCCACGCGAGGCCGGCGCGGAACACCAGCGCCCGGCCGGCAATATCGCCGATCCGACCGAAAGCCAGCATCAGCGCCGCGTAGGTCAGCACATAGCAGATCACCACCCACTGGATCATCGCGATCGGCAGCCCGAAGCTGCCGGTGATGTCGGGAAAGGAGATGTTGACCGCGGTATCCAGCGGCACCACCGCGATGCCCAGCCCGAGCATGACCAGGCGCAGCCCTCGCCGCACCTCCAGGGCGGGCCGCTCGGCGATGTCGTGCGCTGCTGGCGGCAAAGCGGCGGTCTCGCGGTTGGAAATGCGGCGCCTGAACAGTCTTCGTCGAGGCCGACCCAGACTAGCCTACCCCCTTTGGCTGGCGCGAACCGCAGGCTTTTCCGCGGGGTTGATCCGCGGACCTCCCCGAATCGGGGGTGTTCGCGGACCCTTGGGTCGGGCCGGGGAAGAACGGCGTGCTGCTGCGACCTGACAAAATCACCCAGGAGATGCCGTGGTCCCGCACCATACCGCGCCGCGCATCCTCGCGGTAAGTTGATTGCCGAAAATCGCGGCAGAGCGCATCTACCGTCGCACAAAACAGGGACGAACCGATTGCCCAGCGGCACAGACCATCACCAGCGCTTTGCCCTCGCCGTTCACGGCGGCGCCGGCACCTTGCGGCGCGGCGACATGACCGCCGAGCGGGAGGCGCGCTACCGTGCCGGTGTGGCCGCCGCGCTAGTCGCCGGCCGCGCCATCCTCGCCGATGGCGGCAGCGCGCTCGACGCGGTGACCGCGGCGGTCTGCGCGCTCGAAGACGATCCGCTGTTCAACGCCGGGAGGGGCGCGGTCTTTACCCGCGCCGGAACTCAGGAGATGGATGCCGCGGTGATGGAGGGACGCGACCGGCGCGCCGGCGCGGTCGCCGGCATTTTCGGACCGCGCAACCCGGTCCGCGCGGCGCGGGCGGTGATGGAGCTGACGCCGCATGTGCTGCTCGTCGGCGAAGGGGCCATGGCATTCTGTCGCGCGGCCGGGCTCGCCTTTGAGGAGCGCAGCTATTTCTTCACCGAGGCGCGCCGGCAGGCCCTTGCCGCCACGCTGGCGCAGGAAGCCGAGGGCCGGGCCGACGCCGACGAGTCCCGCCGTCACGGCACGGTCGGCGCGGTGGCGCGGGACCGGGCCGGCGATCTCGCCGCCGCCACGTCGACCGGCGGCATGACCGCGAAATACCCCGGCCGGGTCGGCGACAGCCCGATCATCGGGGCCGGGACCTATGCCGACAACGCCACCTGTGCGGTCTCCGCGACCGGCCACGGCGAGGTCTTCATCCGCTATGCCGCCGCCCACGACGTTGCCGCCCGGATCGGCCATAAGGGGCAACCGCTCGCCGAAGCCGCAGGCGAGG
>DASQGR010000157.1:0-3988 GCA_035632515.1 Allostellaceae bacterium
GCCGGGCATCGGGGCGGGCGTCGGGGAGACCATCGACGATGGCGATGACGGCCCCGGCGGCATCGGCGGCGGCGGTCGGGCAGCCGTGCTGGTCGTCGACGATGCCGAGCCTGTCGCGCTCGGCCCCGAGCCGCAGCATCGTCTTCACGAAATTACTCCCCACCGCGCTATAGACCCAGGACGTGCGGAGAATGACATGGCGGTCGAGGCGCGTGCGAATGGCCGCGTCGCCCGCCGCCTTGCTGGCGCCGTAAACCGACAACGGGTTGACCGCATCGTCCTCGGTATAGGGGCCGTCCTTGGCGCCGTCGAAGACGTAATCCGTGGAAAAATGGATGAGCGCCGCGCCGATCTCCCGGCAGGCGTCGGCCAGGGCCGCGGGCCCGTCGCGATTGATGGCAAAGGCTGTGGGGCGCGCCGCTTCGGCCGCGTCGACGGCGATGAAGGCGGCGGCATTGACAACGATGTCCGGCCGCGCCGCGACGACGTGGCGCCTGACCTGCCCGGGCTGCGCGAGATCGACCTCATCGCGATCGACGAAATCGATCCTCATTCCTGTCGGCCAGGCGCCGCGCGCGAGTTCGTGCCCGATCTGACCGATCCGGCCGACCACAAGGATGCTCTTGCCCATCGCCACATTTTGCCGGTGTTGCGTTTACCATACCATAAACGCCAGACCATAAACGCCAGGATCGCCAGGCGTTCAGGCCGCCCGCATGTCCGCCGCCTCGCGGACGCGGTTGGCGAGCTCCTCCAGGTTGCGGCAGATCTGCTCGACCGCGAAGGCCAGACCGAACACGCGCTCGACATCGTCATCGGACAGCGCGCGGGCGACGCCGTCGCGACGCAACGCCCGCATCGCCGAATCGTACTGCTGACGGGCCGTGGCTACGGCGTCGAGGTCGGGCGGCGGGACGCGCGCCAACAGGGCCTCCCCGATCCCGGCAAAACCGGCGCCGAGGGCCGCGCCGAGCACCGCCCCCGGCTCGGCCAGGCGCTGCTGCACCGGGTCCGGCAGACCCGTCGTCAGCATCCGGCCGATCGTCACCAGATCGTGGCTGAGCCGGCGCAAACTGCGCACCAGCGGGTCGGGGTCGGGGGTATCGGCAAGGCGGCTCGCCCGCTCGCGCACCACTTCGTCGGCGATCGCACCGGCCCGCTCGATCGCGGCCCGGATGCGGTCGTGTAGCCGCAGAACCGCCGCCGGGTCGCTGCCCGCCGCGATCCCGCGGAGCAGCAGCACGATCAGGTCGCGCATCGGCGACAGCGCATCGCGCGCCGCGGCGAACAGCAGAAGATGCGCGCGCGACGGCATCACCGCCAGGGCCACCGCCAGTGCAATCACGCTGCCGAGGCCGATCTCGAACACGCGGTCGAGCGCAGCGGCGGCAACGCCGCCGGAGCCCGCGGTCCCCAGCAGCACGATCGCCGCGGTCACCGGCGCTACCCGATAGCGCGGCCACAGCGCCACCGCGACGGCGAGCGGCACCAGGGCCACGGCGAGTGCCAGGCCGAGCGATGCCACGCTCGCATGCGGTATGGTCACGCTGACCGCAACGCCCCACCCTGCCCCGCCGATGGTGCCGAAAAAGCGGTCGAGGCTGGCCTTCAGCGAACCGCCGATGCTCGCCTGCATGACGATAACGGCCGTCAGCACCGCCCAATAGACCTGGCTCAGCGCAAAAAGATGACCCACTGCATAGGCGGCGAGCCCGGCGACCGTCATCTGCAGGCTGAGGCGGAGTTCCGGCCGATGCCGCGAGAACCAGCCGGTCATTGCCCGGGCGCCGTGTTCAGGTGCCGCGCTCAATAGCCCCGGGCGCGGTCGACGATGTTGAGGAGCGGCCGGCCGTCACCGATCCGGCGGATGTTTTCGACCACGTCGCGGGCGGCGATTTCCGGCACCGCGATCGAGCCGATATGCGGCACCACCAGCACCTGGTCCATCGTCCAGAACGGATGATCCCGCGGTAACGGCTCGGTCTCGAACACGTCGAGCGTCGCCTCGGCGATCTGCCCGTCCCGCAACGCCGCGAGCAGCGCCGCCTCGTCGACCGTGCCGCCGCGGCCGCAGTTGATCAGCTTGGCGCCGCGCGGCAATTGGGCGAGCACCTCGCGGTTGACGATGTGGCGCGTCTCCGCGGTCAGCGGCAGCAGCACGACAAGGATCTCGGTGCGGGCGAGAAACGGCGCGAGCCCTGCCGCGCCATGGAAGGTTTCGATCCCCTCGATGGTGCGCGGCGAGCGGCCCCATCCGGCCACCGGAAAGCCGATCCCTGCCAGCATGCGCGCGGCCGCGCCGCCGAGCAGTCCGATCCCCATCACCCCGACCCGGCATTCGTAGGACGCGCGCGGCAGCTGATAATTCCACACGCGCTCACGCTGCTGGCGGGTATAGCGGCCGATCTCCCGGTAGTGGCGCAGCACGCAAAACGTGACGAATTGCGCCATCATCTGCGCCATCACCTCATCGCCAAGCCGGGCGACCGGGATATGCGGCGGGATCGTCGCATCGGCGAGGATCGGGTCGACCCCGGCGCCG
This sequence comes from Allostellaceae bacterium, assembly GCA_035632515.1. Lineage (GTDB taxonomy): Bacteria > Pseudomonadota > Alphaproteobacteria > ATCC43930 > CGMCC-115725 > DATARH01. The sequence goes on from DASQGR010000157.1 coordinate 2,543, forward strand.
AGATTGACGATCAGCTTGAGGTTGGGCAGCGCTGCCAGCTCGCCCGGCGGCGCCCGCCACACCAGCGCGGTTTCGATATCGGCCGGATCGCCCAGTTCCGGCGACACCCGGATATCGAGCTCCGGCATCTCGGCCGTGAGCGCTTTCGACCACGCCACCGGGTCGTCCAGGCGGCTGGAAAACAACAGAGCTCCGGCCATCGCGGCGCCTCGTCTCTCTCGCAGCGAACAATTCTCGGCACATTGCACGGCTGCGCGCAATCACGCAGCGGATTATCTTCGGCCGATGATTCTGACCCCGATCCCGCCCGATCGGCTGGCCGATGCGCTCGACCGCTTTGCCGCCAGGCTGGCGACCGAAACAGCGCGCGCCGCCTTTGCCCTGATCCGCGCCACGCCGGCCGCGCGCGCCGCGGGCGACGAGGCCGAGCGGCACCGGCAGCAGGCCTTTGACATCGCCCGCGCCCACGGCATGGCCATTCACCCTCCCGGCAGCGATTGCGCCTACAACTGGGATGGCACCGCGCTCGATAGCGCGGTCGAAGCCTATGTGATCCTGCACGAAGTTGCGCATTATCTGCTGGCACCGGTCGAACGGCGGGCGCTGCCCGATTTCGGGCTTGGGCCCGGGCCCGATACGCGCGACCGTGCCGGTGCCGAGCGCGCGGCGGCCCTTCCGCTGCTCGAGCGCGAGGCGGACGAGGCGGCGGCCTCGCTGCTCGGCATCCTGTGGGAGGCGGAGCTGGGTCAGCCGGCGCTCGCCTCCTTTCTCGACCAGAATTGGCTCGAAGGGCTGGAGCGCTCCGCCGCATCGCATTTCAGCGCCGTGCTGGGCAGACTGGTCGCGGACAACAGATGGAGGCCCGCTTGAACCGCATCGACCTCGACGGCAAGGTGGCGATCGTCACCGGCGCGGCGCGCGGCATCGGCTGCGCGATCGCCGATCGCTTCTCGGCATCGGGCGCCCGGGTCGCCATCTGGGACATCGACGGCGATGCGGCCCGCATGACCGCGGCCTCCATCGTCAACGCCGTCGATTTCGCCGCCGACGTCACCGATCCGGCATCGATCGCCGCCGCGCTCGCCGCAACCACGGCGCAGATCGGGCCGCCCGATATTCTCGTCAACAATGCCGGCATCACCGGGCCGAACCATCCGCTCGACCAATACCCGATCGAGGATTGGCGCCAAGTGATCGAGATCGATCTGATGGGCGTGTTCTATTGCTGCCGCGCCGTCGTGCCGGCGATGCGGCGGCGCGCCGGGGGACGTGGCCAGGGCCGGATCGTCAACATCGCCTCGATCGCCGGCAAGGAGGGCAACCCCAACGCCTCGGCTTATTCGGCGGCGAAGGCGGGGGTCATCGGCCTCACCAAGTCGCTCGGCAAGGAGTTGGCCGAGACCGGCATCCGGGTCAACGCCGTCGCGCCTGCGGCCGCGAAGACCG
>DASQGR010000158.1:0-9449 GCA_035632515.1 Allostellaceae bacterium
GTGGGCCAGGGCGGGGCGCGCGCGTCTCGGTTGCGGAGCAGCCCGAGCGCGGTCCACAGGGTCGCGGCATAGATGACCAAGGCGAGCGCCAAATGCGCGGTGAGCCGGTACTGGCTGACCTCGATCCGGTTGGCGAGCCCGCTTTCGACCATCCACCAGCCGAGCGCGCCCTGGGCGAAGCCGAGGGCGAATATTCCGGCGAGCGGCCAGGTCAGCCGCCGGGGAATGCGGCCGCGGATCAGGAAATAGAGAAACGGCAGCAGGTAGACAAAGCCGATCAGCCGCCCCCACAGCCGATGCGTATACTCCCACAGGTAAATTGTCTTGAAATCGGCAAGGCTCATGCCCGCGTTCATCAGCTTGTATTGCGGGATCTGCCGGTATTTTTCGAATTCGGCCTGCCAGGCGGCCGCCGATAGCGGCGGCAGGGTGCCGGTCACCGGCTGCCATTCGGTGATCGACAGACCTGACCATGTCAGCCGGGTGATGCCGCCGATCACCACCATCAGAAAGATCATCGCGCAGCAGACGAGAAGCCAGATCGCCACCGGGCGTGCGCTGTGCTCGCCCGAACCCGCTCGCGTCGCCGCGGTGCTCGCTGAAACGGTCACCGCTAATGCCGCGTGCCCGAACCCGGGACGATATGCGGGAAGCGGCGCGGGCGTCCGTTGCCTTGGCCGACTTTCACCGAATGCAGCTCACCGTCGATATTCTTCCGCCAAAAATCGAGAAACCGTGCGAGCTCGGGAAAATCCGGCGCGAGGTCGAATTTCTGCCAGATGAAGGTCTGCAGCGTCTCCGGCTGGTCGGGCAGCCGGTAGACGATCTCGGCCGTGGTCAGACGGTATCGGGTGGGGTCAGGGGGAGCGCTCACCGCCGCGCCTTTCGATCCTTTCGCAGAAAGCATTGCCCAGGGCCGGCATCGGGGCAACCGCGATCATGCCGCAGCGCCGATCGCGTCAAGGCAGCCTTGCAGAATGTAGGCGGCGGCGACCTTGTCGACAATCTCGGCGCGGCGTTTGCGCGTCAGGTCGGCGGCGATCATCTCGCGGGTGACCGCCGCGGTCGACATCCGCTCGTCCCACAGCAGCACCGGCAGGTCCCTCAAGGCCAGCAGGTTGCGGGCAAAGGCCCGCACCGACTGGGTGCGCGGGCTATCGCGTCCGTCGAGCGCCAGCGGCAGCCCGATCGTCACGCCGCCAACTCCATGCCGGTCGATCAGGGCGAACAGCACCGCCATGTCGTCGCGAAAGCGGCGGCGGCGGATTGTGTCGAGCGGGCTGGCGATGACGAGCCTCGTGTCGGAAAGGGCGAGGCCGATCGTCTTGGTGCCGACATCGAGGCCGATCAGCCGCTGCCCCGCCGGCACCGCCGCGCGCAACGCTGCAGGGTTGTCGAGGATCATGCCCGATGATAGCGTGAAGCCGCTGATTTTGCCGCGAAAGACATCAAAATCATGGCGTTGGACAAGGCCACCGTGGCGCGGATCGCCACCCTGGCGCGCATCCGCCTATCCGAAGCCGAGCTCGAACCGCTCGCCGCCGAGCTGTCGGGCATCCTCGATTGGATCGAGCAGCTCGGCGAGGTCGACACCGACAACGTGGAGCCGATGACCAGCGTCGCCCAGATGGCCTTTGGGATGACCCTGCCGATGCGCGACGACGCGGTGACGGACGGCCAGAACCGCGACGCGGTACTCGGCAACGCGCCGCGCACCGCCCGCGGCTTTTTCACAGTGCCCAAGGTGGTCGAGTGAGCGAGCTGACCCACCTGACGTTGGCAGAAGCGCGCGACGGGCTGGCGGCGAAACGCTTCTCGGCGCGCGAACTCGCGGCCGCGCTCAACAACGCGGTCGCGGCAAGCAAGCCGCTCAATGCCTTCATCACGGCGACCCCGGAGCGGGCGCTGGAGATGGCCGCGGCCTCCGACGCGCGGCGGGCGAGCGGTCAGGTCGGGTCGCTCGAGGGCATCCCGCTCGCGATCAAGGACCTGTTTTGCACCGCAGGGGTGCTGACCACTGCCGCGTCGCACATACTCGACGGGTTCGTCCCGCCCTACGAATCCACTGTCACCGCGAAATTATGGGCGGCCGGTGCGGTGATGCTGGGCAAGACCAATCTCGACGAGTTCGCGATGGGGTCGTCGAACACGACAAGCTATTACGGGGCGGTGGAAAATCCGTGGCGCCGCCCGGGCGACAACCGGCCGCTGGTGCCGGGCGGGTCGTCGGGCGGCTCGGCGGCGGCGGTGGCGGCGCGGGCGGCGTTTGGCGCGACCGGCACCGATACCGGCGGCTCGATCCGCCAGCCGGCGAGCTTTTGCGGCATTGTCGGGCTTAAGCCGACCTATGGCCGCTGCTCACGCTGGGGGGTGATCGCCTTCGCCTCGTCGCTTGATCATCCCGGGCCGATGACCCGCACCGTGCGCGACGCGGCGATCATGCTCGGCGCGATGGCCGGGCACGACCCCAAGGACTCGACCTCCGCGCCGGTGCCGGTGCCGAATTACGAAGCGGCGCTGACCGGCGATATCAAGGGCCTGCGCGTCGGCATCCCCAGGGAATACCGGGTAGACGGCATGCCCGCCGAGGTCGAGAGCCTGTGGCAATCGGGCATCGACTGGCTGCGCGCAGCAGGGGCCGAGCCGGTCGAGATCAGCCTGAAGATGACCAAATACGCGCTGCCGGCCTACTACATCGTCGCCCCGGCGGAGGCCTCCTCCAACCTGGCGCGCTACGACGGCGTCAGGTTCGGCCTGCGGGTCGAAGGCGACAGCCTCGACGACATGTACGAAAAGACCCGCGCCGCCGGGTTCGGTGCCGAGGTGCGCCGGCGTGTGCTGATCGGCACCTATGTGCTGTCGGCCGGATATTACGATGCCTATTATCTGAAGGCGCAGAAGGTCCGCATGCTGATCGCGCGCGATTTCGCCGCCGCGTTCGAGCGCTGCGACTGCATCCTGACCCCGACCACGCCTTCCGCCGCTTTCGCGATCGGCGAGAAAAGCGACGATCCCGTCGCCATGTATCTCAACGACGTGTTTACCGTGCCGGCCGACCTGGCCGGGCTGCCGGCGGTGTCGGTGCCGGCAGGGTTGTCGGAGGGATTGCCGCTGGGGCTGCAGATCATCGGACGCGCTTTCGACGAGGAAACTGTCCTGCGTGTCGGCGCGGTGCTGGAACGCGCCGCGGATTTTAGGCATCTGCCGAGCTTCATCGCCGGAGAGCGTTGATGATAAAGGGCCGAACCGGGGATTGGGAGGTCGTGATCGGGCTTGAGGTCCACGCCCAGGTGGTGGCGCGGGCCAAGCTGTTTTCCGGCGCCGCGACCGATTTCGGCGTCGAGCCGAACACCCAGGTTTCGACCGTCGATGCCGCGTTTCCGGGAATGCTGCCGGTGATCAACCGGCACTGCGTCGAGCAGGCGGTCAAGACTGGGCTCGGCATCGATGCCGAAATCAATCTGCACAGCGTGTTCGACCGCAAGAACTACTTCTATCCCGACCTGCCGGCCGGTTATCAGATTTCGCAATACCAGCAGCCGATTGTCGGCCACGGGCGGGTCACGCTCGACATGCCGGACGGCAGCACCCGCGAGATCGGCATCACCCGGTTGCACCTGGAACAGGATGCCGGCAAGAGCCTGCACGATCAGCACCCGCGCGAGACCTATGTCGACCTCAACCGCGCCGGGATCGGGCTGATGGAAATCGTCTCCGAGCCTGATCTGCGTTCGGCCGAGGAGGCCGGGATCTATCTGCGAAAGCTGCGCTCGATCCTGCGCTATCTCGGCACCTGTGACGGCAACATGGAGGAGGGGTCGCTGCGCTGCGACTGCAACGTTTCGGTGCGGCGGCCGGGCGCGCCGTTTGGCACACGCTGCGAGATCAAGAACCTCAACTCGGTGCGGTTTGTCATGCAGGCGATCGAGGTCGAGGCGCGCCGCCAGATCACGATCATCGAGGACGGCGGCACGATCGCCCAGCAGACGCGGCTGTTCGACACCGCACGCGGCGAAACCCGGCCGATGCGGTCGAAGGAAAACGACTACGACTACCGCTATTTCCCCGATCCCGACCTGCTGCCGCTGGTGCTCGATCCGGCGTGGGTCACACGGCTGCGCGCCGAGTTGCCCGAATTGCCCGACAAGAAGCGGGCGCGCTTTATCGCCGATTACGGGCTTGGCGTGGAGGAGGCCGGGGTGCTTGTCGCCGAGCGCGCGACCGCGGCGTTTTTCGAGGCGGTCGCCGAGGGCCGCGACCCCAAGGCGGCGGCCAATTGGGTGATCGGCGATCTGTTCGGCGCGCTCAATCGGAAAGGGGTTGGCATCGAGGCGTCGCCGGTGGCTGCGGCGCAGCTCGGCGGGCTGATCGACCTGATTGCCGACGGCACGATCTCCGGCCGCATCGCCAAGGATGTTTTCGCCGAAATGGTCGAGACCGGTGCCGACCCGGCGGCGATCGTCGAGGCCAAAGGGCTGCGCCAGGTCACCGATACCGGCGCGATCGAGGCCGCGGTCGACGCGGCGCTGGCGGCCAACCCCGCCCAGGTGGCGCAATACGCGCAGAACCCCAAAGTCCTTGGCTTTTTTGTCGGCCAGGTGATGAAGGCCACCCAGGGCAAGGCCAACCCGGCGCTGGTCAACGAGCTGTTGAAGAAGAAGCTCGGCGGATGACGCCGCTACCGTTCCTGCACGAGCTTGCAGCCCCCGAACGTGCTTGGAGCATCATCTGCTTGGGCTGAATCGCTTTGCATATCGCCTTTGGCCGGGCCTGACCCGGCCATCTGCGTCTCTTTCTCCGACATTCGCAAACAAAGACGTTGACCCGCGGGTCAAGCCCGCGGGAGGGGAACCGCTTCGAGGCTTCGATCTAAATAGATCGTGCGCTAATCGCGCCGATAGGGATAGCAGCGGGCGCGCTCGAGAGTGATGCCGTAATGCTCGCCGAGGGCGCGAATCGCGTCGCCTTCCTCGGGGTAGGGATCGGCATTGCCCGGCCCGACGATGATCGGGCGGAAGCTGCGGTCGTCCTTGCCGCCGGGCGGCAGCATCGCCGTCGCCAGCGGGTTGCCTTCCCCGTCGCGCAGGGTCACGAACAGCGGCATCTCGCGCTGGATATGCGCCTTCAGCCCGATCTCCTGCTCGAAATAGACCTTGGAGATCGGCCGAAAGCTTGCGGCAGCTTTCTCCCGCTCCTTGCGGAAATATTTCTCGACGGCGTGGCGCATCGTTTCCGATTCGGCCGCCGCCTCAGCTTCGGTCTCGATTCGAAACCAGGTTTTGCCGTGGGAGGCGTCGCAAACGTACCTCATGCTTCCTCCAGGACCGTCCCCGATGGGACCGAAATCACGATCGGTAGGTACGACCGCGATAGAGGAAAATCCCGACGCTGCACAGAGTCAACACCCTGTACGGATATAGCCGACCGGCAGGCGCGCGGCGCGATGTCGCCTCTTAAATTTCGAGGCAATTTGCGAGAGCGGGCAACCGGCGGTTTACCGCGACCGGGACGGAAATGGCGGTTACCCTGGGCTTTTTGAAAATCGGCTCGGTGGCACGAAGCATGAAGCAGGGATGACAGTCACTCCTGCAAGGATTTCAGCATCATGCTCTTGTCGAACAACCCCGCGATCGCTCCCTTCGCCTCCATGTCGGAACTGCAGGCTGCCGCACCGCGCGGCCGCGCCTGGGTCCGCTGGTTCTGCATGTCGCCGTTCCGGGATATCGACGATCGCGCCGCCCATCTGGCCGCCGGCAGAAAGGCGGCGAAAGCCGCCCGCGAAGCGGCGATGAACGCGGCGTCGGGCCGCTAGAGGCTATTCGGACCGAGGCTGCCGGGCCGGTTCGACTGGACCCGGCTGCTCGGTCCATTCCCGCCACAGCGCGATCAGCGCCGCCATGATCGCAGGGCCGAGAAACAGGCCGATGATGCCCAAGGTCTCCAGCCCGCCGAGCAGTCCGAACAGCACCCAGAGAAAGGGCAGCCGCGCCGAACCGCCGATCAGCGCCGGTCGAATAAAGTGGTCGGCAACGAATACGACGAGGTTGCCGGCGATCAAGATGACGATCGCGCCCACGAAATTGCCGACGGATAACAGGTACAGCACCGCCAGCGTGTAGACCACCGGTGCTCCGAAGGGGATTACCGCCAGCACGCCGGTCACCGCGCCGACCGAGGCCGGATAGGGCAGGCCGACAGCTACATAGACGACGCCGAGCACCACGCCTTCGGCCAGCCCGACCAGCACCAGCCCGACCACCGTTCCTTGAACGGCGTCAATCATGTGCCCGCCGATCCGCTCGCCGCGCACGCCGATCACCCGGTCGCTCAGCTTGCGCAGGTCTTCGAGCAGCCTGCTGCCGTCGCGGAACAGAAAGAACAGGGTCAGCAGCGTGAACAGGAAGATCACCAGTCGGCGAATGATCTCGCCGCCATATTCGCGGGCAGATTCGGCGACGACGCGCGGATTGAGACGGCCGAATAGAGCCTCCGCCATGATCGGGTCGGACAGGTTTTCGCGCCACCAATCCGCCACGGACGTGCCGATGATCGGCAATTGCGGGATCCAATCGGGCACGGCGATGCCGCTATGCCGCGCGGCGATGATCATCCGGATAACAAAATGCGTTTCGCGCGCCACCGCGATCCCGAGCAAGACCAGCGGAGCGGCGAAAACGACCCCGACCGCAAGGGTCAATACCAAGGGCGCGGCAACGCGGCTGTTACGGCGCGGAAACAGTCGTTGCAGGCGCCCGTATAGCGGCCACAGCGCGATCGCCAGCACGACCGCCCAGGCGAGCGCCGCTAGAAAATCCCGCAGGATCCACAGGCCGATTAGCGCGAAACCCGTGGCGAGCACCACGCGCGCACGCCGTTGGGCCGGCGGCTCGGGCGCGAGGGCGGGATCGGACTCCATCGCGGTCGGTCTCCTCTGGTTGGCTGGCGGCAGTCTAGCGAAGCCGCCGGTTGATAGCACGCCCGCGGGCGACAAATCGCCGCGTTCCCGTAGCCTTTCGGCCGCGAGCGCGCAATACGGCCGGGCCTTGCCCCAATCCAATGGCCGGAATACGCTTAATTGTGCGGCGCCTGCCGCTCATCATGGAGGTCCGCTGATGGCATACAGCATCGAGGAAATGTCGGCCGAAATGCGTCGCATCATGGCTGCCGATCCGGGCCCGGGCGGCCGCGAGAAAGTTTGCGCGCTGGTGAAAAAAGCGTGCTCGGACGAGGCCTTCGTGGCCAAGCACCTGCCGGCCGACGGACCCGAGCGCAAGATCCTCTACGAGGATCCCGACTACAAGTTCTGCATTCTCGCCCACGTCTATCAGGACGCCAAGGAAAGCGCCCCTCACGATCACGGGCCGACCTGGGCAATTTACGGCCAGGCAATGGGTGAGACGGTGATGAGCGATTGGGACAAGGTCGCGCCGGCAAGCGAAGACCAGCCGGGCAAAGTTCGCCTCCGCCGGCAATATACGCTGACCCCGGGCACGGCCTATGTCTACAACGAGGGCGACCTGCACTCGCCGCGGCGCGACGGCCCCACGCGGCTGATCCGCATCGAAGGCCGCGACGTCACCAAGATTCGCCGCTTCGCCTACGAGCGCACCGCGTAACCCGGCGGAGCCGGCGGCCGCGCGCGCTCGCCGACTGCCGGATATCGGCCGGAACCGGAGGGCGAGGCACGGAGGGCACCACCCGCCAATCGCTTTGCCGCTGGATTGCTTGTACCGATTGAAAGAAGTGGCGCCGGACAAGTTTTGTCCGGCGCCATTCCTTTTAGCGCATTATCTGTTTAGGCCGCATCGCTTTGTGTGCCCCCTTGGCCAGGCTTGACCCGGCCCATCCACGTCTTTTCTGCGACATTCGCCAACAAAGACATGGACCCGCGGGTCAAGCCCGCGGGAGGGGAACTGCTTTGAGGCTTCGATCTGAACAGACCGTGCTTTGGCGCAGCTAGCCTTCAACACGCACAAAATCGAGAGCACCAATACTGGTGCCCTCGACTTCGTTTTAAAGGAAGCGGCGGCGAATACTTCGCCGCTGCTTTGATTTAGCCTTCGACGACCGTCACGCGGCGATTGCGCGGCTCGCGCACGCCATCGGGGGTCGGAACGGCGTTGTCATTCTCGCCGCGGCCGGAAACAGCCATCGCGTTCCACGGCACTCCCATGTGGGAGAGGATGTGAGCGACATGGCGCGCCCGGCGGACCGACAGACGCTGGTTATAGCGCGCCGAACCCGAACGATCCGTATAGCCGGTAACCTGAACGGTCACGACTCCGCCGGCTTTGAACGTATCCGCAGCCTGCTTCAAGATCGCCATACCCTGCGGGCCGACCCATGACCGGTTCCACGCAAAGTAAACGGTGAATACCTTCGCCACCGGTGGCGGCGGCGGTGGGGGCGGTGGCGGCGGGGCTGGCGCCGGCACCGGCGCGCATGCCGCCATGATCAGGAGCGAACAGAGGGCCAGGGCACGCTTCATCGGTTTCCTCCGACAGTTGAGAACACACACTATATAATAACTCGCCTGATTATACTACCAGAAAGCGTGATTGGATGGTTAACATCCGCCCCGATTCCTCGCAGCAACCACAGACGCTGGCAACGCGTCAAACGTGGACCCGATCGCGCCAGGGTAGAAGGTTTATAGAGCATTTGTTCGAGAGATGCGAGCAAACCAATCATACGAAGCCCTTGGCGAGCGCGTCAGAGTGGCGCGCTTGGCCGCATGAGGCGGCCATTCGAAATTCGGCTTGCATTGTCCAGACGAAGTAACCGCCGAGATTTGCACTTTCGGCGATGGCGCTGAGGCGGGCGGGGATCCGCTCTATACGCGCGTGGATTGCCGTAACGGTTACGCGGATCGGGCAGAACCTCGACCGGCCCGCTGGGGCCGACCGGCCGGCTCATCGCCGTCGAATGCGATACGGCGGCGAGGGCGCAGCGGTCGGGTCACCCGCCGACCGCGCCCTCGGTATTCACATAGATTGCATAGAGCGAGTGGCTCGCCGCCATGAACAGGCGGTTGCGCTTGGTTCCGCCGAAGCAGAGGTTGGCGGCGCGCTCGGGCAGGCGGATCTGGCCGATCATCGTGCCGTCGGGCGCGAAGACGGCAACGCCGTTCAATTCCGCGCTCATTCCCCAGCCGCACCACAGATTGCCGTCGACGTCGCAGCGAAAGCCGTCGGGCGTGCCTCTGCCGAGATCGGCAAAATCCCGCCCGCTGGCGAGTTTGGTCCCGTCGCCGACCACGTCGAAGACGCGGATCGCCCGCTGCGGCTGAGCCCGTGACTCGACGACGTAGAGCCGGGTTTCGTCGGGCGCGAAGGCAAGCCCGTTGGGGCCGCGGACGTCGTCGGCGACCACCGTGACCTGTCCGGTGCGGCCATCGATGCGGTAGACATTGGTGACCGGCAATTGGGGTTCGGCGCGGTCGCCCTCGT
>DASQGR010000159.1:0-7116 GCA_035632515.1 Allostellaceae bacterium
CGCAACCCCCACCAGCGGCTGGTTGATCTGATCCTCGCTCAGGCCCATCGAATAGAGGAAGGCGCGATGCGGCGCACGCTCAGGCCCGATCGTGACATGCCGGCTCGGCAGGTGCGATTTGTCGATCACGGGTTTGCGGACGTCATCGGGCATTTTTGCCTCCTCGGCATTGACAGCAAGCGACCTGCGGCCAACCTAGCGACGGCGTTCCGCCCGATCAATGCCGCGTTCGCACCGGCTCAGCGAATAATCGGCGGCCCGACCCGGTCTCCTCGCAACACGGGCGGAGGTCGGGATGAAAGCTCGGAATTGTCGGCCGCACAGCTACGATCCGGTCATGCGGGCCGTCCATTGGATTACCCTGGGGCTGATCACGGCCGTATTCATGAGTGCGTGGGCCGCGCATTCAGGCTTTGCCGGTGAGTCTTTCCGGCAGGTGATGCAGGTTCACCGCTCGCTTGGCCTCACCGTTCTCGGGCTCACGGTGTTTCGGCTGCTGTGGCGCCGCCAGGCCCGCATTCCGGCTCTTCCGCCAGAGCTACCGGTGGCGCAAAAGCTCGCGGCGCGAGCCACCGAGGCTGTGCTTTACGGCCTGCTGATCGGCCAGCCGCTGCTTGGGCTGCTGCAAACCAATGCCCGCGGCCAACGGGTCGATTTCTTTCTGCTCGGCCAGCTGCCGGCCATCGTCGGCGTCGACAAGCCGCTCGCCAGACAGCTCCACGACATGCATGAGCTGGTCGCGACGCTGCTGCTGGCGCTGATCGGGCTGCATGCCGCCGCGGCCCTCTTCCACCATTTCATTCGTCGCGACGATGTGCTGAACGCGATGCTCCCGGAGCGCTGGCGGCGGGTGAGGGCCGGAACGGCGCAAGGCGCAGCTTGGTCTGGTGATCGGTAGCGGCGGCGCGGTTATCGGCATCGACCCCGCGGTAATAATCCTTCTGCCATTTCTCCGAGCCGCTGGCCGGAACCTCCTTGGCCATCTTTTCGTGGAAGGCGTTGCGCGACCGGCTCCATTCGGTGAATTGACGCAGCACCTCGGGCTCCGCCTCCATCGGCACCAGCTTGGGCGTGACCTCTTCGAGATAGCCGCGCTGGACGGGGAATACAAAGCAGATCGGCTCGCCCGCTTCGAAGCGGACCCAATGGTTCGGCCGGGTAAAGCGCCAGTTCATCGTGAAGGTATAGGGCGCCCAGTCGGTCTCGACGATGCCGGTCAGCGGGAAGATCCCGTCTTTCGGCCGGTTTGGCGACCCGCCGACCCAGAGGTTCCATCCCGGCGGCGTGCGGAACAACCCGGCGATGTGGAATGTCAGCACCCCCTGGCCGAACAGCGAGACCGGCATGCGGTTCGGATCGGCGCCGGGTGGGGCGTGGATCAGCACCGCATCGGTGCCGGTGCCGCCGGCCCAGCAGGCGCTGAAGCCAAACGGCCACAGGATCTCCCAGCCATGCGCATTGGCGATATCGAGCGGCAGGCAGCGATAGGCGAATGATTCCGGGGTATTGGTCATCCATTCGCGAACCGCCTCGGCCGGGCGGATCAGCAGTTCCCAACCCGGGTGCAGATAGCAGACGAGGTCCAATCGATCCCTCCGGCGATCCTCGGCGGAAGCGCCAGCGCGCTGCCGATTGCAGTCAACCATTTGCGCTCGTCCCGGCAAAGCGGCAAGCTGGCGCCAATAGGTCGGGAGGGCATATCGATGGCTAGCGTGATCGACAGGCAGCGGGTGCAGGTGCGGCCAACCGGGGCTGCGCTTGCCGCGGATATCGAGGGCGTCGATCTCGCCGGCGCCCTGTCGCCCGAGACGATGGCGGCGATCAAGGCAGCCTGGGGCGATCACCTGGTGCTGCGCTTCCGCGGCCAGTCGCTGTCCGACGACGACCTGTTGCGGTTCAGCCGTCAGTTGGGCGAGCTCGACTGGGCGCCGATCGCCGCTGCCAAGATCCAGGTGCCGGGCGAAGACCGTTATATCGATGGCGCTCCCGAGGGTCGCCAATACGTGATGGTGATCTCGAATGTGATCGAGAACGGCGTCGCGATCGGCCAGCTCGGCGCCTATGAGGCGATTTGGCACACCGACATGTCCTATATCGCCGAGCCGCCGATGGCGTCGGCGCTCTATTCGCTCGAGGTGCCGCCGTCAGGCGGCGATACCGGGTTCTGCAACATGTATCGGGCGTTGGAGACGTTGCCGTCCGAGCTGCGCCGCCAGGTCGAGGGCCGGGTGTGCCGTCACGATGCCAGCCGCAACAGTGCGGGCGAGCTGCGCCGCGGCTTTGTCGACGCTCCCGACCCTAGCCAGACCGTCGGCGTCGACCACCCGATCGTCCGCACCCACCCGGCGACCGGCCGCAAGGCGCTGTTCCTGGGCCGCCGGCGCAACGCCTACATTCCCGGCCTGTCGCTCGCCGACAGCGAGGCGCTGCTCGACGCGCTGTGGGCGCATGCGACCCGCGACGAATTCACCTGGTACCAGCAATGGCAGGTCGGCGACTTGATCCTGTGGGACAATCGCTGCGTCATGCACCGGCGCGACGCCTTTGACCCCGGCGCGCGCCGGGTCATGCACCGCACCCAGGTCAAGGGCGACCGGCCCTACTGAGGATTCCCAATCAGGAGCATACGCATGTGGAAGCGGGCATGGCTTGCCGCGCTGCTGTTGCTGGCGGCGTGCGGGTCGGACTCGAGGGATACGTCAAAGCTGACCCTGAAGAACTCCTTCCTCGACCGGGTCAACGTGCAGGTCGTGATCACCAAGAGCAGCGATTGCGACAATCGCGGCCCGGAATTCGTCGGCCAGCAGGAATTCGTTCTGGTCAAGGATCGCAGCCGCACCATCCTCGCGCCCAACGGCACCAGCATCTGCTGGCGGAAAGATCGCAACCCGGCAAACCCGACCCCCGGACAATGGTCGGGGTGGAGCCGGGCGATCCTGTTCCCCGGCGAAGATACCGAGACGGAGCTTTAGGCCCTTTCGCCCGCGTGCCGATGCAGCTGCTCGGCGAGCATGATCGCCAGCACCGCGCCGATCAGCGCCATGGCGACCAGATCATGCGGGCCGAGGCGCTCGCCGATGATCCAGGCGCTCGATGACACGCCGACGCACGGAATCGCCAGCGAGCTGATCCCGCTGACGCTCGCCGGCAGCACCCGCACCAGCCGGAACCAGGCGAAATAGGCCGCGCCATTGGCGACGAGGCCGAGAAACGCCGCGGTCCATAGCTGCGCGCCGCCGATCTGCGCGGCATCGATGGGCGCGCTCCAGACGAGCTCCAGCGCGCCGATCGGGACGAGGCCGATCACCAATTGCCAGAACGCGACCACGGTCGGGTCGGCGCGCCAGCGCCGCCGCTTGAGCCAGACCGTGCCGAGGCCGAACGCCATCGCCGAAAACAGCGTCAGCGCCGCGCCGAGCGGGGCGTCGCGCAGATGCGACAAATCCTGCGACACCATCGCGGCCACCGCGGCCGCGCCGAGGCCGATTGCGGCGATCCGGCCCGCCGTCAACCGCTCGCCGAGGATCAGCCGGCCAAATACCATGGCCCAGATCGGCATCGTGTAGACCAGCACCGACGTTCGCCCCGGGCTCATCAGATAGATGCCAAAGGTCATGCACACCGGAAAAAGCGCCATGTTCAACAGCCCGGAGACGACAAGGTCGCTCCACGCCTGGCGCTCGATCCGCAGACTGTGGCCCGCGAGCGCCGCCTGCAGCAGCAACGCCGCCGCGCCGATCGTCTGGACGATGCAGCGCAGGGTGATGATGTCAAAGCCCCTGAGCGCGATGCCGGTCAACGGATAGGCAAGCCCCCAGCCGAGCCAGGTAACCACCAGCAGAAACGCCATGCAAGTTCCGATCGGCGCGGCAGGTTTGCGCGATGATCCGGTATACGTCGCCGGGTTTCTTGCCTTAAGCTACCTGCCGCGTTCGCAGATCTGCCCAGCGCCAGGAGGGTGCCCATGAAAGTCGCCGCCGCCATTGCCCAAATCCTCAAGCGCGAAGGGATCGATTTCCTGATCGGCTATCCGGTCAATCCGATCATCGAGGCGGCGGCGGACGCCGATATCCGCCCGATCATGGTGCGCCAGGAGCGTATCGGCCTGCACATGTGCGACGCGATCGCCAAGGTGACCTCGGGCGAGCGCATCGGCGTGTTCGCAATGCAGCACGGGCCGGGTACCGAGAACGCCTTTGGCGGCGTCGCCCAGTCCTATGGCGACTCGTGCCCGGTGGTGGTGCTTCCGGCCGGCTATGCCCGCGACATCAACCAGGTGCGGCCGAACTTCAACGCCGCGCTCAATTTCCGCAATATCACCAAATGGTCCGAGCAGGTGACGGTGGCGCACGCCACGGTCGAGGCGATGCGCCGGGCCTTTACCCAGGTGCGCAACGGCCGTCCGGGGCCGGTGCTGGTGGAGTTCCCGACCGACATCCTGCGCGAGGACGTCCCCGACAACCTCGACTATACGCCGGCGCCGACCTTCAAGAGCGCGCCCGACCCGCAATCGGTATCGAAAATCGCCGCGGCGCTGGTCGCCGCCGAGCGGCCGGTGATCTGCGCCGGGCAGGGCGTGCACTACGGCAAGGCGTGGAAGCAGCTCAAAGAGCTTGCGGAGCTGCTCGAAGCTCCGGTGATGACCACGCTTCCGGGCAAGAGCGCCTTCCCCGAGAACCATCCGCTATCACTCGGCTCGGGCGGCATCGGCATCTCGAAGGCCCTGCATGTGTTCCTCGAGAATTCCGACCTCGTTTTCGGCATCGGCTGCAGCTTTACCCGGTCGAGCTTTGCCACCCCGATGCCGAAGGGCAAGAAGATCGCCCACGCGACGCTCGACCCGGTGGATATCAACAAGGACGTGCCGGTTGAGCTCGCGGCGATCGGCGACGCCGGGCTGACCCTCGATGCGGTGCTGGAAGAGGTGAAGGACCGGCTCAAGGGCAAGGGCCGCGACCGGCTCGCTCGCGTCACCAGCGACATCCGCCGCCTCAAGGAAGAGTGGATGGGGCAGTGGATGCATCGTCTCACCGCCGATAGCAAGCCGCTGTCGCCCTACCGGGTGATCTGGGACCTGCTGCACACGGTCGACGTCAAGAACACGATCATCACCCACGATGCCGGCAGCCCGCGCGACCAGCTCTCGCCGTTCTGGTGCAGCGAGACGCCGCTTTCCTATATCGGCTGGGGCAAGACCACCCAGCTCGGCTACGGGCTCGGCCTGGCGATGGGCGCCAAGCTCGCCGCGCCCGACAAGCTCTGCATCAATGTCTGGGGCGATGCGGCCATCGGCTTTACCGGGATGGATTTCGAGACCGCGGTGCGCGAGCGCATTCCCATCCTGTCGATCCTGATGAACAATTTTTCGATGGCGATCGAATTGAAGGTCATGGCGATCGCGACCGAGAAATACCGTTCGACCGACATCAGCGGCAATTACGCTGACTTCGCCAAGGCCCTCCGCGGCTACGGCGAGCGCGTCACCGAGCCGGGGCAGATCAAGGAGGCGATCAAGCGCGGCATCGCCGCCAACAAGGACGGCAAGCCGGCGCTGCTCGAATTCATCACCGAGAAGGCAACCGACGTTTCGCGCTTCCCCTGATTTTGCTTCGTCATTGCGGGCGTGGCGACGCTATCTCCATCCGGCGTGGCCAGTCGCGGGAGATTGCTTCGCCGCCACGCTCCTCGCAAGGACAGCTGGATGACGGGCAAAGCTCGATGACGGGGACGGCTGGATGAAGGGCCGATGGACGTCTACCACATCTGGTGCAACCTCAAGGATGGCGTCCGCGACACCGAGTTCGCCGACAGCGCTCGCGCCTATTTCGAGCACCTGAAAACCGAAGGGGCAGTCGCCGGCTATCGCATCACCCGCCGCAAACTTGGCCTTGGCCATCCAAGCCTGCCGGAGTGGCACATCACCCTCGACTTCGACAGCATGGCCCAGATGGATACGGCCTTTTCCCGCGTGTCGTCGCGCGTAGACCCGGTGGAGAGCTTTCACCACGCCGTCAATTCCAAGGTCCAGGATGTGTTCTTTGTGCTCTACCGCGATTTCCCCGATCCGGGTCGGGTGACCGGCCAGGAGAAATTCTAGAGAGAGGAGGGGCCAAATGCCGCTGCCGCAAGACATCCGCCCGGTGTTCCAGGACATTCAGGACACGCTGATCCGCTCCGACGCGCCGTGGATCGAGCAGACGCCGCTATCCCAGGTCAAGGTGCTGTGGATTGGGCGCGAGACCGGAACCTGGGCCTCGCTCCACCACTGGAAAAAGGGGTATGCCGCGCCGCCGCACAAGCATCTCGGGGGCGCGCATGTGTGGATCGTCTCGGGCAAACTGCAGGTGCGCGACGGCGTGCTCAATGCCGGCGACTATGTCTACGAGCCGTCGGGGGTGCTGCACGACGCAACGACCGCGCTCGAAGACACCACCTACCTGTTCATCTGCAGCGGGCCGGTGCTGTTCTTCGACGAGAACGGCTTTACCCGCTACACCAACTGGGAAGTCATGGAGCGGCTGCGTGCTTCTGCCGAAAAGCTGCCGCAGGCGGCCGAGTAACCGCTCCTATCCGTGCTGCTCGCGGCTGTCGGCGGGCGCTTCGGCGCGTTCGTTCATCCCATAGTCGCGGACGACCGCAGCGATCCGCAGCCGATAGTCGGCGAACAGTTCCTTGCGGCCTTTCCCTTGCGCCATGCGGTGCGCCTCAACCCGGCGCCACTCGGCGATCGCCGCGTCGTCGCGCCAGACCGACAGCGATAATATCTTGCCCGGCTCGGAAAGACTCTGAAACCGTTCGATCGAGATGAAGCCGTCGATCGTTTCGAGCTTCGGCCGCAGCGCGGCGGCGATGTCGAGATATTCCTGGCGACCGTCTTCCTTGGGCCAGACTTCGAAAATTACGGCATGCATCATATTCTCCCCGATGAATGGTGATGGAGCAGCATAGGCGCTAACGGCCACCGAAGGTTACGATGCCGGCCGAAGTGTGACGGGACATACCATGAACATAGATTATGCCGGGCTGATCGGCCGCTTGCGCCAGCGCCTCGGGCCGATCGGCATCCTCACCGACCCGGCCGACACCGATCCCTAATGCGAGGATTCGCGGCGGCTC
>DASQGR010000160.1:0-5831 GCA_035632515.1 Allostellaceae bacterium
CATCAGCATGCCGGTGCCGGTGTCGCCAAGGGTCGGGCCGGGGCGGACGGGCGGGCCGCCGCGCTCGCCGGTGATCGCCATCGTGCCGCCGCAGGCCTGCGCGATCATGTCGAAGGCGAGGTTGTGCTCGTAGGGGCTGCCCGTGCCAAACCCTTTGACCTGGGCGTAGACCAGCCGCGGGTTGATCGCCGAGAGCACGTCGTAGCCGAGACCGAGCTTTTCGATCGTGCCCGGAGCCATGTTCTCGATAAAGACATCGGCCTTCGCCGCCATCTCTTTGACGATGGCCAGGCCGCGCGGCGATTTGAGGTTCACCGTCACCGATTTCTTGTTGGCGTTGTAGATCATGAAGTAATAGGCATCGGTGCCGGGCTTGGGGCCGGTGCCGAGAATGCGGCCCGGCTCGCCGCCGCGCGGATTTTCGACCTTGACCACCTCGGCGCCCAATTGCGCCAGCACCTCGGTGCAGGTCGGCCCCGCCTCGAACTGCGACAAGTCGAGCACGCGCACCCCGGCAAGGCAATTCGGTGCGACGGCGGCTTCGGTCATAGCGTCACTCCCTCGGACATGTTGTGTGCTAACGATAGCGAAGCTGGTGGAGAGAAGCCATGCGCCTTAGGTTGTTCGAGAACTACCGCTTCGTGCTGTACGCGCCGTTCTACGCGGCGCATGCCACCGGGGCCTATGCGGCCGAGGGGCTCGAGGTCGAGCTGCTGCCCTCGCCGGGACCGGGCAAGGCCGAGGCGGCGCTGCTCGCCGGCGAGGTCGACGTGATGTGGATGGGCCCGATCCGCATCATGAAGGCGCATGAGCAGGACCCGGCCTCGCCGCTTACCGCTTTTGCCGAGGTGGTGTGCCGCGACCCGTTCTCGCTGGTCGGCGGCACGCCCAGCCCCGAATTCCGCCTGGCCGACCTGCTCGGCAAGCGCTTTGCCAGCACCAGCGAGGTGCCGACCCCGTGGCTGTGCCTCGAGGGCGATCTGCGCGATTGCGGCATCGACCCGTCCCGGCTCGACCGGCTGATCGGCCGGACCATGCCGGAGAACATCGCCGGCCTTGCCGCCGGCGACATCGACGTCGCCCAGCTGTTCGAGCCGTTTGTCGAGCTGGCGGTGTGCCCGAGGGACAATGGTCGACCCGCCCATGTCTGGCTGCCGGCGAGCGCGCGCGGCCGCACCAGCTACACCGTGTTTGCCACGACCCGACAGCGCCTTGCCGCGGATGCCGAACCGTTCCGCCGCATGGTGCGGGCGATGTACCGCACCCAGCAATGGGTCCATGCCCAGTCGCCCGGAGCAATCGCCGAGGCGGTCGCCGGCTATTTCCCGGCGCTCGACCATGCGGTGCTGACCGGCGCGCTCGCCCGCTACAAGGCGCAGGGCGTGTGGGGCGCCGACCCGGTCCTTCCCGAAGAAGGCTTCGACCGGTTGCGCCGGGCGTTGCTGGCGACCGGGTTTCTCGCCCGCACGGTGCCGTTCGCCGATTGCGTCGACAACCGGCTGGCCGAGGAGGCGGTGGCTGCCGCTTAGCCGTCATTGCGAGCGCAGCGAAGCAATTTCGTGCCGTTACCGACTCATCCCGACCGGATTGCTTTGTCGCGTGCGGCGCTCCTGGCAATGGTAATGAAGGGCTACTCCGCGTCCGGCTGCTTGGCCGGGGCGGCGTCGGCAAAGGCGGGGATCGCCATGACGGTCTCGTAGACCCGCATCACCCGCGGATAGGGTGACAGGTCGGCATTGAAGGTGCGCGCCGGGGTCACCTGGGTCACCAGGCCGATATCGGCGAGGGTCGGCGCGTCGCCGTGGGCGAAGCGGCCGCTTTCCTTGTGCTCGGCCAGCAACTCCTCCATCGCCTGCAGGCCGGCGCCGATCCAGCGCTTGATCCACCCCATCAGCTGCTCCTGGCTCAGCTTCAGCTCATCGAGGATGTAGTGGCGGACGCGCGGCACGATCAGCGGATGCGAGTCGGCGATGTTGACGAGGGCAAACCCGCGCGCCCAGGCGCGCGATGCCGGATCTTTCGGCAATAGCGGCGGGTTCGGGTATTTCTCGTCGAGATATTCGAGGATCGCCAGCGACTGGAACAGCCTGGCGTCGCCGTCGATCAAAGTCGGCACCACCATCTGCGGATTGACGGCGCGATAGCCGGCGTCGAACTGGTCGCCCTTTTCGAGATGCAGATAGGTTTGCTCCGCCGTCAGCCCCTTGAGGTTCATGGCGATGCGCACGCGGAAGCTCGCCTGCGAGCGATAGTAGGTATAGAGCTTCATTTCTCCCTGCCTCCCTAACGGATGGGTTTCCGATGCCGGACCTGCCGCACGATAGCGCACCGCCGAAGCCGACGCTGCTTGCCGAATACCGGCCGCCGGATTTCGTGATCGACGCGGTCGACCTCGCCTTCACCCTCGGCGAAGCGGAGACCCGGGTCGAGTCGGAGCTGACCGTGCGCCGCAACCCCGCTTCCGACGCTCCGCGGGCGCCGTTGCGGCTTGACGGCGAGGAGCTGGAGCTGCTGTCGATCGCGCTCGACGGCGCGGCCCTGCCCCCCGATCGCTACCGCATCGAGCCCGATGGCGCGCTGGTGCTATCCGAAGTTCCCGATGCCTTCGCCCTGAAAATCGCCGTGCGCATCAAGCCGCAGCTCAACACGGCGCTCAGCGGCCTCTACACCTCGGGCGGCAATTTCTGCACCCAATGCGAGGCCGAAGGCTTTCGCCGCATCACCTGGTTCCTCGATCGCCCCGATGTTTCGGCGCGCTACAAGGTCACGATCACCGCCGACAAATCGCGCTATCCGGTGCTGCTGTCGAACGGCAACCCGGCGGCGAAGGGCCACCTTCCCGACGGCAGGCATTTCGCCACCTGGATCGATCCGCACCCGAAACCCTCCTACCTGTTCGCACTGGTCGCCGGCGATCTTGTCGGGGTGACGGACAGCTTCAGCACCCGTTCGGGTCGGCCGGTGAGCCTGGCGATCTGGGTCCGGCGCGGCGACGAGGACAAATGCGCCCATGCGATGGCCTCGCTAAAGGCGTCGATGCGCTGGGACGAGCAGGTCTACGGCCTCGAATACGATCTCGACGTGTTCAACATCGTCGCGGTCAGCGATTTCAACATGGGGGCGATGGAGAACAAGGGGCTCAACATCTTCAACATGCGCTACGTGCTGGCCAAGCCCGACACCGCCACCGACACCGATTACGAGAACATCGAGGCGGTGATCGCCCATGAATATTTCCACAACTGGACCGGCGACCGCGTGACCTGCCGCGACTGGTTCCAGCTGTCGCTCAAGGAGGGGCTGACCGTGTTCCGCGATCAGCAATTCTCGGCCGATATGGGCAGCGCCGCGGTGTGCCGCATCGCCGATATCCGCGCCCTGCGGGCGACCCAGTTCCCCGAAGACGCCGGCCCGCTGGCGCATCCGGTGCAGCCGCAAAGCTACCTGCGGATCGACAATTTCTATACCGCGACGGTCTACAACAAGGGCGCCGAGCTGATCCGCATGATGCACACGCTCCTGGGGCGGGACGGCTTTCGCCGCGGCATGGACCTCTACATCAAGCGCCACGACAACTCGGCCGCGACGATCCCGGATTTCGTCGCGGCGATGCAGGATGCGAGCGGCGTCGACCTCGGCGAATTCGCGCGCTGGTACCACCAGGCCGGGACGCCGGAGATCACCGTCGAGGACCGCTACGACCCGGCGTCGCGAACCTTCGAGTTGACCGTATCGCAGAAAACACCGCCAACCCCCGGCCAACCCGACAAGGCGGCGGTGCCGATCCCGATCGCGATGGGCCTCATCGGGCCGAACGGCGACGCGCTGCCGACCCGGCTTGACGGCGATGCGCAGGCGCAGGAAGGCACCCGCCTTCTCGTCTGCAACGAGCCGCACCAGACCTTTCGTTTTGTCGAGGTCGCGGCGGCGCCGGTGCCGTCGCTGCTGCGCGACTTCTCGGCGCCGGTCAAGCTGGCGGGCGTGCCACTCGACCGGCTCAAATTTCTCGCGATCCATGATACCGACCCGGTGGCGCGGTGGGATGCCGGGCAGCGCGCGGCGATCGCCGTGCTGCTCGAGCGGGTGGCGTTATGTCAGGCGAGGAAGCCGTTGCCACCGCTCGACGCCGACCTGATCGCGGCGATGCGGCACACCCTCGCCGATGCTGCGCGCGACCCGGCCTTTGCCGCCGAGGCGCTGCTCCTGCCGAGCGAAATGACGCTCGCCGACGAGATGGCGGTCGTCGATGTCGAGGCGATCCATGCGGTGCGCGAGGAGGCGCGCGCGGCGATCGCGGCGGTGCTCGCCACTGCGCTGGGCGAAGCCTATCGCGAACTCGGCGATAGCGGCCCCTACCGCACCGACGCCGCGTCGATCGGGCGGCGGGCATTGCGTAATGTCTGCCTCGGCTACCTCGCCGCCGGCCATCCCGAAGGGGGCGCGCGCCTCGCCAAGATGCAATTCGACGCGCAGCAGAACATGACCGACGTGCTGGCGGCGCTGGCGACGCTGACCGACATCGACTGCACCGAGCGGACGGTGGCGCTCGACGCGTTCTACCGCCGCTGGCAGGACGATCCGCTGGTGGTCGACAAATGGTTTGCCCTGCAGGCGCGCTCGGCCCTGCCGGGAACAATCGACGCGGTGCGCGCCCTGACCGCTCACCCGGCCTTCACCCGCAGCAACCCGAACCGGCTGCGGGCGCTGATCGGCACCTTCTCACAGGGCAACCAGCTGCATTTCCACGACGCCTCCGGCGCCGGCTACGCCCTGCTCGCCGACGAGGTGCTGGCGCTCGACCCCGACAACCCGCAGGTGGCGGCGCGGATCGTCCAGCCCCTGGGGCAATGGCGCCGTTTCGATCCCGCCCGCCAGGCGCTGATGAAAACGGCGCTGCAGCGCATCCACGACCGGCCGGGGCTCAGCACCAATACCTTCGAGATGGTGTCGAAAAGCTTGGTCCAATAACCAAACAAGCCAACGAAACAGGGCGGCCCGGGAGCCGCCCTGTCGCCTCTGAAATACCGCCCGGCGTTACGGTGCGGTGATCTCGACCCTGCGGTTCTGCGGTTCGCGCACCCCGTCCGCGGTCGGGACGCGGTTGTCGTTCTCGCCGCGCCCGCTG
This sequence comes from Allostellaceae bacterium, assembly GCA_035632515.1. Lineage (GTDB taxonomy): Bacteria > Pseudomonadota > Alphaproteobacteria > ATCC43930 > CGMCC-115725 > DATARH01. Next base: position 5,126 of record DASQGR010000160.1, read on the forward strand.
ACCGCCATCTGGGTGCGCGGCACGCCGAGCCGCGACATCGCCTCGGCGACGGCATTGGCGCGCCGTTCCGAGAGGCGCTGGTTGTAGCCGGGCGAGCCCGAGCGGTCGGTGTAGCCGGTTACCTGGACCTGCACCGGAGCCCCGGACTTATACGCATCGGCCGCCTGCCGGATGATCGCCATGCCGTCGGAGGTAATCGTCGCCTTGTCCCAATCGAAGAAGACGATGAACACTTTTGGCGCCGGAGGCGGCGGCGCGGCCGGCATCGCGGCGGGAGCGGGCGGTGGCGGAGGCGGCGGCGCACCAAAGCGGTAATTGATCTTGGCGAGCAGGGTATGCTCGCTGAGGCTGACATTGCCGGTGGCCGGCGCCGTCGCAAAGGGCCCGGCCGCCGTTGCGCCGGGACCCGCGGCGGTCGCTACCCGGCCGAGATTGACCCGATCGTGCCCATAATCCGTAAAGCGGTATTCGGCGCCGAGCGAGATATTGGGGGTGAGCGCATATTCGACGCCGGCACCCACCGTCGGCCCGATCAGCACCGTCGAATCCGAAGCGGTGCTGCCGGGGAACGGCACGCCGCCGCTGGTCGTCGGCACAAAGGTCGCCTTCATGCTGGCGTCGGCGAAGGCAATACCGCCGGTCGCATACAGCAGGGCCCGGTGGAACGCATAGCCGACCCGGCCGCGCGCCGACGCGTTCCATGACG
>DASQGR010000161.1:0-5213 GCA_035632515.1 Allostellaceae bacterium
AAAGGAGATTGTCGCCCGCGACCAGTGAAATTCCGCTTCGAGCGGCACGATCAGGATGCCGGGCGCGGCGCGTATCCCCGCGGTGATCAGGATCACCACAAAGGTCGCCGCCATGATCACCCAGGCATAATGGAAACGAGCCGGCGCACGCATCGTCAGGCCACCGGAGACAGCAAAGGCTTGCCAGCAAAATGGGCGAGCAGGTTGTCGACCATAAGATCGCCCATCGCCCGCCTCGTGTCGTGGGTTGCACTGCCGGTGTGCGGCGACAGCACGACATTGTCCATCGCCCACAGGGCTTCGGGCACACGCGGCTCGTCGGCATAAACATCGAGCCCGGCGCGGCCGAGCCTCCCGGCGCCCAGTGCCTCCACCAGCGCCGCCTCGTCGACCACCGAGCCTCGGGCGATATTGATCAGCGTTCCGTCGGGGCCGAGCGTGTCGATGACGGCTCGATCGACGAGATGCCGGGTCGCGCCGCCGCCGGGCGCGGCGACGACAAGGATTTCCGCCCACGCCGCCAGCGCCAGCGGATCGGCGAAATATTCGTAGGCAACACCGGCTTTGCGGCGCGGACCCTGGTAGGCGACGACCATGCCGAACGCCTCGCAGCGCCGGGCGATGGCGCTGCCGATGCGCCCGAGCCCGACGATGCCGAGCTTGCGCCCTCGCAGCGCCCGCCCGAACGGCAAATCGCCCTTCAGCCAATCGCCGCGGCGGACAAAGCGATCGGCCTCGGCGATCCGGCGCTCGGTCGCGAGCATCAACGCCATCGCGATGTCGGCAGTGTCCTCGGTGACGACGTCGGGCGTGTTGGTGACCCGCACCCCGCGCGCCTTGGCGCAGGCCAGATCGATCAAGTCCACCCCGATTCCCATGCAGGCGATGATCTCGAGCTTAGGCAGCGCCTCGATGATCGGCGCCGGACAGCCGTGCAGCGCATAGACCGCAACCGCACGCACCCGGTCGGCGAGGCTGTGGAGAAATGCGTCCCGATCAGGCGCCTCCCACAGCCGGTGCGCGGTAAATTCGGCCTCGAGCCGCGCCTGGCACGCCGGATACATCGGCCCGAGAATAAGTATCTCGGGCTTCATGCTTTCCGTCTCATTCCAGCACTTCGGTGCCGGCGATCTCGATACCGAACCCGGCGAGGCCGACATAGGTGCGCGCCCGCGTCGCATAGAGGCGAATCGACGAGATCCGCAAATCGCGCAAGATCTGCGCGCCGAGTCCGACTTCGCGCCACTGCTCGCTGCGCTGCTGCTCGGAGGCGGTCACCTCTTCGCTGATTGCCTGCGTCGGCACCCCGGAGGCGCCCTCCCGCAGATAGACCAGCACACCGCGCCCTTCCTGCTTGAAACGGGCAAGCGCGGCGTGGATCGGCTTGGCGCCGGCGAACACATCCTCGATCACATTGGCGCGGTGCAGCCGCGTCGGCACATCGCGGCCGTCGCCGACATCGCCGTAAACAAAGGCGAAATGCTGGACCCGGTCGAACGGGGTGACATAGGCGTATCCGGTCAGCTCCCCGACCTCGGTGGCGACCTTGAATTCGGCCGCCCTGGTGACCAGCTTCTCGCGCGCCTGGCGGTAGGCGATCAGATCGGCGACCGCGATTCGCTTCAGCTTGTGGTGTCCGGCAAAAGCGGCGACCTGCTTGCCGCGCATCACCGTGCCGTCGTCGTTCACCAGCTCGCAGATCGCCGCCACCGGCTCGATCCCGGCGAGCTTGCACAGATCGATCGCCGCCTCGGTATGGCCGGAGCGCATCAAGACGCCGCCATCCTTGGCGATCAGCGGGAAGATGTGGCCGGGGCGGACAAAATCCGAGCGCCCGGTATTGCCGTTGGCGAGCGCCCGCACCGTCGCGGTGCGTTCCTCGGCCGAGATGCCAGTCGTCGTCCCGTGCCGATAATCGACCGAGACGGTAAACGCGGTGCCGTGGATGGCGTCGTTTTCGGCCACCATCGGCGACAGCGACAGGCGGCGGGCGATCTCACCGGTCAGCGGCGCGCAGACGATGCCGCAAGTGTGGCGGATGATGAAAGCCATCTTGTCCGGCGTGGCATGGGCCGCCGCGATGATGAGGTCGCCCTCGTTTTCGCGGTCGTTGTCATCGGTCACGACCACGATCTCGCCGCGGCCGAACGCCTCGATCGCGTCCCTTACACTCGATTGCGCCACACCCTTCACTTTCCCTGCTCGCCCGCCGGATCAAAGCCGTTCGCCGCGAGGAAGTGCGGGTTGCCCTCGCGCAGCTTGGCAATCGTCAGCTGCCATAATATCGCGCGAGCTGCCGCCGCGCGCGACGGGGAAGTTTCGAAGGCTCCGTTGCGCAAATTCCGGGCGAGGCGGCGCAGCAGCCGATCGGCCCCGGAGGAGCCCCCGGGGGAGCCGGGAAGCCCGCGGCCGCCGGCCGCCGGCGGCGCGCAATTCCGCCCCTGCCGGCCGGCGAGGGTCGGGCCGGGAGCCGTTTCAAGCTCGGGAGCCTCAGCGCCATCGCCATACAAATCCCGCAGCAATCCCGAGATGTCCTCTTGCCACCCGTTCTCATTCCGCGCCTCACGGGCGACGATGGCCATGACGGTAGCGAGCAGATGGGCATCGCGATGCCGCTCCGGCGGCAGTAGCGGCAGCAGTTCGTCGAGCAGCATCTGCCGCCCGAGCGCCAGCAAATCCAGGCTGGTCGGCAGATCACGCATGGGCCGCCACCCGTTGCGCAGCGCCGGCCGGATCGAGCAGCATCAGCAACTCGAGCTCGCATTCGGTGGCGCGCCGCCCGGTGATCGCGGTCGACAGGCTGCGTGAGCCACCCATCAAATAGCGGTCGCTCTGCTGCATCGCAATCACCGCCCAGCGGATATTCGCTATCACCTCCCAGAACTTCACGCGCGCGGGATCGAGCCGTCGCCCTGCCTCGCCCTCGTAGCCGCGATAGAAATGCGCGCGGTCGGCAACGCCGCCGGCTTCGCGGTCGAGCCGACCGAACCGCCAGCCCTTGCAGCATAGCCAGCCGATATCCTCGTCCGGATCGCCCCAGCCGGCGAATTCCCAATCGAGGATGGCGGCGAGCCGGGTGCCGTCGACCAGGTAATTGCCGGTGCGAAAATCGCGGTGGCACAGCACTGGCGGCAGCGGCTCCGGCAGATGCGTCTCGGCCCAACGCAACGCCCATTCGAGCACCGGACGCGGTGCCGGATGCGCATCGAGATAGGCGCGGAATTCGGCGATCTGTCGTGCCGGGCCGGCCACCGTCAGGAAATCGAGATCGGCGCGCGGCGGGCGCACGGTCTGGATCCGCGCCAACTCCCTCCCGAGGCGCTCGGCGAGCGCCGGGCGCGCCGCCTCCAGCGAAGGATCGAGGGTGATCGACCTGCCGGCGGCGCTGCCGCCCACGCGCCGCATCACAAAAAACGGCTTGCCGAGCACCGCCGGATCGGCACAGGCGAAAAGCGGCTCGGGCACCGTGACCCTGGCGCCATAGGCGGCCTGAAGCACGGCGAATTCCTCGACCCGACCGAGGCTCGACGGCACCCCGGTCGCCGCATCGGTGCGCAGCACCAGACGGTGGCGTCCGGACAACGCTCCACCGTCGAACTCGGCGTCGATGCCCCAATTTTCCTGGATCGCGCCGCCGGCGAGCAGTTCCAGCCGGACGACTGCGGCCGCCTCCGCCCCGCTGGCGCCGGCAAGGAACTGGGCGAGCGCACGCTGCCGGTCGCCGGGACCGGCCTCAGATCGCGGCAACGCCGTGGCCGCCATCGACCGAGATGACCGCGCCGGTTACGTAGGCGCTCGCCGGCGAGGCAAGGAACAGCAACGCGCCGCCCAGATCCTCGACCTGCCCGACCCGCTTCATCGGGATGCGCGCCGCGAGCTTTTGTCCGGCCTCGCTCATCAGGAATTCGCGGTTGAAATCGGTCACGACATAGCCGGGCGCGATCGCGTTGACGAGAATGCCGTAGCGCGCCAGCTCCATCGCCATGCCGCCGGTCAGGTGGAGCAGCCCTGCCTTGGCCGCGAGATAGGCCGGCACCCGCGCGATCGTGCGAAAGCTCAGTACCGAGGCGATGTTGATGATCCGGCCGCCGCGTTTGCGGTCGACCAAATGGCGGGCGAATTCGCGCGCCGCCAGCCAGGCGCCCTTGAGGTTGGTGTCGACGACGTGGTCCCAGTCTTCCTCGGTGTGGTCGAAGAACGGCTTCGACACCACCACCCCGGCATTGTTCACCAGCACCGACAGCGGCCCCAGCCCGGTTTCGGCCGCTTCGAGCGCGGCGGCGATGCTCTGCTGGCTGGTGACGTCGCAGGCGACCGGCAGGCAGGTGCCGCCGCGCGCCCGGATCGCCTCGCAGGCCTGTTCGAGCCGGTCGATGCGCCGCGCCGCCAGCGCCACCTTGGCGCCGGCCAGCGCCAGGATTTCGGCAAGATGGAGCCCGATCCCGCTCGACGCCCCGGTGACCAGCGCGACCTCGGCGGCGACCGAGAAGCTGGGCAAGGCCGGCTCGCTCACGACTGCCCTCTTTCTGGACCGCGGCATGGCCCCTCACCCTCCCAGCCCCGCGGGGTGGCCCCCTCCCTCTCTCCCCGCAAACGGCCGTAAATGGGGCGAGAGGCAAGGCGTCGGCGATCTCCCTCGCCCCGCCTGCAGGGAGAGGGTTGGGGTGAGGGGTCGTCACCGATCGCCAGGTTCACGCAACAATCTCCTTCGCCTGCTCGCGCAGCGCGTATTTCTGGATCTTGCCGGTGGAGGTCTTCGGCAGCGGGCCGAACACCACCGCTTTCGGCACCTTGTAGCGGGCAAGGTTGGCTCGACACCAGGCGATGATGTCGGCGGCCGCCACCGGCTCGGCATCCGGCTTGAGCGTGACGAAGGCGCACGGGGTTTCGCCCCAAGTCTCGTCGGGCCTGGCGACCACCGCCGCCTCCATCACCTGGGGGTGGCGGTACAGCACCTCCTCGACCTCGATCGAGGAAATATTCTCGCCGCCGGAGATGATGATGTCTTTCGAGCGGTCCTTGATCTCGACATACCCGTCCGGGTGCATGACCCCAAGATCGCCGGTGTGGAACCAGCCGCCGGCGAACGCTTCGCCGGTCGCCGCCGCAGGACGAATGGGCGCCGATCTCGCTCAACTACACCTCGGGCACCACCGGCAATCCCAAGGGTGTCGTCTATCACCACCGCGGCGCCTTCCTGGCGGCGATGGGCA
>DASQGR010000162.1:0-21834 GCA_035632515.1 Allostellaceae bacterium
GAGGAACTGCTTTGAGGCTTCCGATCTAATTCGATCGTGCTTTAGAAACGGACCCCCAGGCGGACGCCGATGTCGTTTATGCTCTGGTTATATTTGGCCAGACCACCGTTCGAGATGTGATCGATAAACAGAGATACCTGGTATTTCGAATTGAACTGGTAACCGATATCGGCCGACTCGCGGAATAGCACCAGCGAGCCGAGCGCCTTGCGGTTCGGATTGTTCTCCTTGCGGTGCCCGTCGTTAAAGCCAGGCCCAAAGAAATAGCCGAAGACGATGCCGTCATCCGGGTTGAAGATGTTGCTGACCAGCTTCCACGACCAATTGGCGCCGACGTAGAACTGGTCGGTGCCGCCGGCAGTATTGACCGAGCCACCGATTGTCGGCCGCGGCTGTAGCGCCCACCGTATCCAGGACGGCACCGTCGCAGCCCAGTCGTCGCTAACCGGCGAAGCGAAATTCCATTCGAGATTGAGGTCGGCGCCATGCTCCTTGCCGCCAAGCGCGTGCGGGTCGTGCGCCCACACGCCGAGCCTCATCTCGTTGTAAGTCACGTTCTGGGCGTGCGAGCGCGTCGGCGACAGCGCGGCCAATGCCAATAGACCGGCAATGGCGAGCCGCCTGAAGGCCCGCTTCCGTGGCCCAACCCCCGCGTGCCTTCGGCTAGCGATCATCCCTTCCCCCGCGATCAGGACAGCCGGCACGTTACAGAGTCTTGCCGCCAGAACAAAGTGTTATGGCAGTGCAGCGGCAGCTTGATCAGCAATTGTTGCAAGGCCGACACAACCCCGGGCCTCGCCTACGCCGCGGGACGCAGCCTCGCCTGTTCTTCGGGGCCGTCGATCCACATCCGGAACCACAATTCCAGCATCAGCAGCGCCCATAATCTTGTGTGATGATTCCGTTCGCCGGAACAATGCTCGTCCAGCATCCGCCCGACGTAGTCGGGGCGCAGCAAGCCGCGCTCGCGCGCCGGTTGGGACATCAGCGTGTCGTATGCCAGCGGCTTCAGCTCGTGGCGCAGCCATTTGTCGATCGGGCAGCCGAATCCCATTTTCCGGCGGTGGATCACCTCGCGCGGCAGGTAGGGCGCCATCGCCGATTTGAGCAGCGCCTTGGTGCGTCCGCCCGCCATTCTCACCTCGGCCGGGATGCTCAACGCCCATTCGAGCAGCACATGGTCGAGCAGCGGCGAGCGGGTTTCGAGCCCGTGCGCCATGCTGGCGACGTCGACTTTCACCATCAGATCGTCGGGCAGGTAGGTGTGCAGATCGGCCCAGTTGGCGCCGGCGACGAGACCGCCCGCCGCGGCGAAATACGGCGCCAGCAAATCGAGCGCCGAGCGGTCGAGATGCGTCCGCATCGCCTCGCCGTAGCCGGCCTGCTTGTCGCGATCGGCAAAGAACACGATCGTGCCGGCATAGCGTCGCTCCGATCGTCCGGCCGAGGCTTCCAGTATGTCGCGAATCTGCGGCAGCCTCAGCTCCCGCTGCAGGCCCGCCGGCGCGCAGGCCAGCAGCCGCGCCAGCGCCAGCCGGCTCCATCGCGGCAGCCTGTCGAGCTGCGCCAGGTGGCGCATCGCGCGGTAGCGGGAGTAGCCGAGAAAGGCCTCGTCGCCGCCGTCGCCGTTGAGCGCCACGGTAACTTTGCGGCGCGCCATCTCCGACACGTAATAGGTCGGGATCGCCGACGGGTCGGCGAACGGCTCGCCGTAATGCCAGACCAGGCGCGGCAATATCGCGACCGCATCCGGCTCGACAACGAATTCCTCGTGCTCGGTGCCATAGCGCTCGGCGACCAGGCGGGCATAGCGGGTCTCGTCATAGCGCTTGTCGCCAAAGCCGATGGTGAAGGTCTTGACCCGGCCGCCGCCGACCCGCGCCATCGTCGCCACGACGCTGGCCGAGTCGATGCCGCCCGAGAGAAACGCGCCAAGGGGCACGTCGGCGATCAGCCGCAGCCGTACCGCTTCATCGAGGTGGGCGACAAGCTCGCGTTCGAGCTCGGCGCGGGGACGGGCGGCGCGGGCGGCGCTCGGCTCCGGCAATTGCCAATAGCGCACCAGCTCCATGTTGCGCCATTCGCCGGCAGCATCGGGGGTGACGACCAGGTAATGCGCCGCCGGCACCCGGTAGATCCCGGCAAAGGCGGTCTCCGGCGCCGGCACGTATTGCAGGCTGAGGTAATGGTCGATGGCGGACAGGTTCGGCCGGCGCGCGATGCCTGGCCAGCTCAGCAGCGCCTTGATCTCGGAACCGAACAGCAAGGCCGAAGCGGTCGGTGCGTAGTAGAGCGGCTTTTTGCCGACCCGGTCGCGGGCAAGGATCAGCCGGCGCGAGCGCCGGTCCCATAGCGCCAGCGCGAACATGCCGCGCAGGCGGTCGAAGACGCGCGGGCCCCAGGCGTGCCAGCCATTGGCGATGACCTCGCTGTCGCCCCGGCTGCGAAAGACATAGCCGAGCGCTTCGAGGTCGCGGCGGATCTCGGCGAAATTGTAGATTTCGCCGTTATAGGTCAGCCACACCGAGCCGTCCTGGCTGGCGATCGGCTGATTGGCCGCAGCCGACAGATCGATGACCGCGAGTCGCGCTTGCGCCAGCCCGGCCAGCCCATCGGTCCACACAGCCTGATCGTCCGGCCCGCGATGCTCGATGGCGCCGGTCATGGCCCACAGCCGCGCCTCGATCTCGGCGTGCGGCAGCGACGCCTGCGGCAGCAACAGTCCGGCTATCCCGCACATTCCCCGTCGGTCCGTCAGTCGTCAGCTCGTCAGTCGTCAGCTCGTCGGTCGTCAGGCCGTCAGCCCTGACGGTCCGCGGTTTAGCTTATTTCCGGGCGAGGCGGAACGGCGCCCGCGGGGCGTCAGCCTGGCGGCTTGGCCGGACCCGCGACCGACTTGACCATTTCGAGGAAGTGCTGGCGCACCGCCGGATCGGAGATCGCGTAATACAGGCGGATCAGCTCGATCGTCTCCGGCCGCTCCAACCGCTCGCGCCATTCCTGCTCTTCCGCGGTCTGCTGGGTGTCTCCGGCCTGCAGATCGGCGAAGAAGAAGGCGACCGGCACCCCGAGAATCTCGGCCATTTGCTGCAGGCGCGAGGCGCTGACGCGGTTGGCGCCGCCTTCGTATTTCTGTACCTGCTGGAAGGTAAGGCCGAGCGCGTTGGCAAGAGTCTCCTGGTTCATCCCGAGCAGCAGCCTGCGCATGCGAATGCGCTTGCCGACATGAACGTCGGTGGGATTGGGTATGCCGGTTCCTCGCCCATATCGCGGGGGTTCGCCGGCGGTTTTCGATTGTCTCAAAGGTGCTTCCCTTATCCTGAGGTGGCGCCACCTATCATCGAAACGGACAGGCGGCAAGCGCCATTCCCTCATGAAAACTGCGGCGAACGGCGTGACCTAGCGGCCCCCTCCCGGCGGCTCGTCGTAGCCGCGCCGATTGCTGATAAAAATCAATGCCATCAACCCGCCGCCGACGACGAGCGTGGCGATGACGCCCAAGACCAACGCGATCCAGCCATTCACGCTGATACCCGTGTCGCCGACCCGTTCCCAGTTGCCGACGCTGACGATGACCAGCACCGCGACGACGACCGCGGCAAAGCCGATGGCGATCCCGGTGCCGATCCCAGTGGCGTTACCAGTGGCGTTCCTTGGCGTTCCGCTTTGCATGGCTCCTCCTCGCTCCCGGTCTCCTGGACATGCGCAACCAAGGGACGGCTCGCTCGGCAAATGGGCGCTTACGCCACCGAGCCCAGCATGGCAAAGTGCCGCAACAGCTTCTCTCGTCCATGGAGATGTCGATGCCCACGGAAAGCAAACATCCGGAAACCATTGTGCTGCACGCGGGGTATCGCAGCGACCCGGCGACCAACGCCGTCGCCGTGCCGATCTACCAGACGACGAGCTACCAGTTCCGCGATACCGAGCATGCCTCGAACCTGTTCGGGCTCAAGGAATTGGGCAACATCTACACCCGGATCATGAACCCGACCAACGACGTGCTGGAGCAGCGCGTTGCCCAGCTCGAAGGCGGAGTCGCTGCCCTGGCGCTCGGCTCCGGCCAGGCCGCCTCGCTGTTCACCGTCAACAACATCACCCAAGCCGGCGACAATTTCGTCAGCTCGACAGACCTCTACGGCGGGACGTGGAACCTGTTCCTGCACACGATGCAGCGGACAATGGGCATCGAGGTTCGCTTCGTCGACCCCAGCGACCCGGAGAATTTTCGCCGCGCCACCGACGCCAAGACGCGCTGCTACTACGCCGAGACCCTGCCGAACCCGAAGCTCGAGGTCTTCCCCATCGCCGAGGTCGCCAAGATCGGCCGCGAGATGGGCGTGCCGCTGATCATGGACAACACCTCGGCGCCGGTGATCTGCCGCCCGCTCGATCACGGCGCCGCGGTGGTCATGCACTCGACGACCAAATACATCGGCGGGCACGGCACCTCGATCGGCGGCATCGTCGTCGATGGCGGCAATTTCGACTGGGAGGCCCATGCCGACCGCTTTCCACTGCTCAACCAGCCCGACCCGTCCTATCACGGTGCGGTATGGACCCAGGCGGTGAAGCCGATGGGCCCGGTCGCCTACATCATCAAGATGCGGGTGACCCTTCTACGCGATATCGGCGCGGCGGCGAGCCCGTTCAACGCCTTTCTGCATATCCAGGGGCTGGAGACGCTGCCGCTGCGCATGCGCGTCCATTGCGCCAACGCGCTGGCGGTCAGTAAATACCTCCAGGGTCACGCCAAAGTCAGCAAGGTCATCCACCCCAGCGTCATGACCGGCGAGGCCAAGCGTCGCGCCGACGCCTATCTGAAAGGCGGCTACGGCGCGCTGCTCGGCTTCGAGCTGAAAGGCGGGATGGAGGCGGGCCGCAACTTTATCGACGCGCTGAAGATGTTCTACCACGTCGCCAATATCGGCGATACGCGCAGCCTGGCGATCCATCCGGCCTCGACGACCCACTCGCAGCTCACCCCGGAAGAGCAGCAGCAAACCGGGGTCACCGACGGCTATGTCCGCCTGTCGATCGGCCTCGAACACGAGGACGACATCATCGCCGACCTCAGCCAGGCGTTGAATGCGGCCTGACCACCACCGGATCATTGCGAGGCGCCCAAAAGGCGCCGCGGCAATCCCGGGCAGTGGAAAGCCAAGACGGCCCGAGACGGCTTCGCTGCGTTCGCAATGACGCGTTTTGAACTCCAACTCGCCTGGCCGGTCGATCTCGGCCTGACCGTCGCCAGTCACGGCTGGGTGCATCTCCAACCCTGGCGCTGGGATGCGGAGACCGGGACCCTCTCCCGTGCCGAGCGGATCGGCAGCCAATTCGGCACGATTGCGGTGCGACAGCGCGATCCGAGCACCCTCGAAATCTCGTCGACGGGTTTCGATCCGGCCGCGCGCGACGAGGTCCTGTTCCGCACGGCACGCTGGGTTTCGGCCGATTGGAGCCCCGCGGCGGCCGTGGCAGCGCTGTCCGCCGGCTTTGCCGACGAGGCGGCCCTGATCGCCCGCGGCGGCGGGCGGCTGTTGCGCTGCTCAACCTTCTACGAAGACTTCATCAAGACCGTGCTGACGATCAATACCAGTTGGTCGTCGACCGAGCGGATGAGCGCGGCCTTGGTCGCCGAGCCGGGCGGCGGCGCCTTCCCGCTGCCGGAAATGCTGGTCGATTACGGCGAGGAACGCCTGCGCCGCATCGCCAAGCTCGGCTTCCGCGCTCCGGTGGTGGCGTCCGCGACGCAGCGGATGCTCGACGAGGGCGTCATCGACAAATCCGGGCACGGCGACCCGGAGCGGCTGGACCATGACTACCTGACGAGCCTCAAAGGCATCGGTCCTTATGCGGCGGCGCATTGCCGGATGCTGCTGCACGATTTCAGCCGCATCCCCGTCGATTCGGTTGTCGTCGCCCACCTGCGCGAGCGCCACGACACGACGCCGGAAGCCTTCATTGCCGCCCGCGCCGAGTGCGGAATCTATCTCGGGCTCGGCTATCGGCTGATGCGGCTCAAGGAGAAATTCCAGGTCGCCGCGGTCGATATCGGCGGATCGACCCCGCCAACGTCCTACTGAACCGTCCTGTTTGCGGAGTGAGGCCGATGAGCGCCACGCCCTTCGCCACGATCCTCGACGCCGCGCGCGCCCGTCATGGCGCCGCCGCGATCGATGCCCGCCTGCCGCAGCCGCGCTCGGCGTCCGAGCTGACCGCAACGGCGGACGACCGCTTCCTGTCGCAGATGTCGCTGCGGGTGTTTCGCGCCGGGCTGAAGCATAGCCTGGTCGATGCCAAATGGCCCGCCTTCGAGGAGGTGTTCGAGGGGTTCGACCCCCGCCGCATCCGCGCGATGCCGGACGAGGCGCTCGAAAAGCTGCTCGGCGATGCACGCCTGATCCGGCACTGGGGCAAGCTGAAATCGGTGCGCGACAACGCCGCCGCGATGTTGAAGGTCGGGGAGGAATTCGGCAGCTTCGGTGCCTGGATCGGCACCTGGCCGAGCAGCAACATCGTCGGGCTTTGGGAGGCCCTGGCCGCGCGGTTCAGCCAGATGGGCGGCAATTCCGGCCCGACCTTTCTGCGCATGGTCGGCAAGGACACCTTCATCCTGTCGCCATCGGTCGTCGCCGGACTGAAACACTGGGCCGAGTTGCCGCCGCCGAAGAACCGGAAAGACCGCGAAGCGGCACAATTCGTGTTCAACGCCTGGGCTGCGGAGACAGGTCGGCCACTGTCGCAATTAAGCCTGATCTTGGCGCTGTCGGTAGACGATTGAGGCGCACATTTGCCTTCAGGGCTCCGCTCCGGACCAATCGGATATGACCGTAATTGTTCAAAAGCACAGCTTTTCGCCGGTCGTCGGTGAGCGCCCGCGCGTGTTGGTGCTCGGTACGCTGCCGGGCGAGGAATCGTTGCGGCGAGTCGAATACTACGCCCATCCGCGCAATTTGTTCTGGCCGATCGTTTTTGCCCTGTTCGGTGCGGCGCCGGCGCCCCTTTATGCCGACCGCCTGCACTTTGTCGCGGCCCGCGGCATCGCCCTCTGGGACGTTTGCGCTATGGCCGAACGCCGCGCCAGCCTCGATTCCGCGATCAAGCGCGAAGTGCCCAACGCGATCGACGATCTGCTCGACGCCCACCCCGGCATCGCCGCGGTCGCTTTCAACGGCGGCGGTGCGCAGCGCCTTTACGACCGTCATTTCCGACGCCGTCCGGGCCTGCTCTACCTGGCGCTGCCCTCGACCAGCCCTGCCCATGCCAGCCTGAGCTTCGCCCAGAAGCTCGCTCGCTGGCAGGCCGTATACGAGGCGCTCGCCATTCGATAACCGCCGCCTACCGTTGACCCGGGGTCTCACCGGCTCGCGAATGGCCCTTCAGCCGCTCGCCCGCTCCTCGGCCTCCGGCAGGAAGTCGGCGAGGGCCGCGTCGAGCCGGGCGAGTTCGTCGCCGAGACGCTGCACCAGCACGCTGCCTTGCTCGCGCAACTCTGGCGCACTGACCTCGCGCAGCGACAACAGCAGCTCGCACAGGCGCAGCCCGCCGAGATTGGCGGCGCAGCTGCGCATCGCGTGAAGCCCGCGGGCAAAGCTGCTGCCGTCCGCCGCCGCCGCCGCGCGCACGATACGATGCATGATCTCCTTGGCGTCAGCGCGGAAGCTGTCGATCACCTCGGCGAGGAAATCGTCGCCGTCGCCGAGCCCGCGCAAGGCGGCGACGGCGCGAGCATCGACCACCGGCGTGTCCGCGCCAAACCGCGGGTGGGCGACGATCGGGGCCACCTGCGGCCCTGTCGCCGGCGCCGCCGCCTCGGCTGGCGGCGGCTCCGCGGCCACAGTGTTGTCGCGCGCGGGAACCACGATGGGCCGCGCCGCCGCGCCGTGCCACAGCGGCAGCGCGTGCAGCGCATTGGCGAGAAGCTGGTCGTTGAGCGGCGCCGGCAACACCCCATCGAGCTCGCCGTCGGAGAGCTCGACCAGGCCCTCGATCTGCGCCGCCTCCGCCACCACCAGGACAAAGGACGGCGCTGCCGGCCCGGTGACCGCGCGATGGGCAAAGCTCAACGCGGCAAGCGTATGGCTGCGCCCGTCGACAATCAGCACGCTGCAGGCGCCGGCATCGAGCCGGTCGAAGCCAAGTGTGCCGTCGAGCCTGTCGATCCAGCGCGGATCGCCCTGCCAGGCATTGAGCGGCTCGGCGAGGTCGCTGGCGAATTGGCTATCGGTGGTGGCGATCAGCACGAGGGTATGGCCGAGGTCGAGCTCGCTGTCGACCGCCGGCAGATCGATTGCCAGCGGCACGACGATGGTGAAAGAGCCGCCCCTTGCGACGCCGCTCTCGATCTCGATCGTTCCGCCCATCAGCTCGACCAGCCGCTTGACCACCGCAAGCCCGAAAGCGCCGTGCGTGCTGGACGGCTGCCGGCCGATCGTCGGGATATTGCGGACATCGGCAGCGAACGGGTCGAACATCGCCTCCGCCTCCGAACGGCCGATCGGCGCGCCCTCGTCGCGCACCGTCAGCCGCAGGTGCAAGGTGGTATCGTCGTTGCCCACCGTGTCGAGCGCGATCCGCACCGATCCTTCGCCGGTGACCTCGATCGCGCGGGCGACGAGATAATCGAGAATCTGCGCCAATTGCTGCGGCCAGCCGCGCAGCCGGTAGGGCAGCGCCGGATCGATGTGGATCTGTAGCCGCAGCCCCCTGGCGACAGCCTCCCTGCGGCGGTCGGCAAGCGTGTCGTTGACCAGCTTGTGCAGGTCGAACGCCTCCGTCGCCGGCACGAAAGCACCGGCCTCGATGGCCGAAAAATCGAGGATGTTATTGACCTGCGACAACAAGGCGCGGGCGGCCGGAACCACCGCCGGCACCTCGGGCTCATGCATCGGGGCCACCCGGTCACCGCCCCGGTCACCGCCCCGGCTGCCGGATACGGCCGTGCCGATGATCGCGTCGAGCGGCGCCCGCAGCGCCTGGCTGATCACCATCAAGAAGCGGGTCCGCGCCGCCCGCGCGGCTGCCGCCTCGGCGCGGGAGGTCGCGACTTCGCGCACCATGCTGCCGACATAGGCGGGCAGCACCACAAGCGCGACGATCAGCCCGCCGGCCAGCAGGAATTGCTCATGCCAGAACGGGGTCGTCGCCACCGCCGCTGCAAAACCGATCAGATTGACCACCGCCGCGACCGCCAGCGGTGCCGGGCCGAAACAGAATCCGGCATGGAACGTCGCCAGCAGGTAGAGCGGATACCATGGCGCCGCCAACCTGGCGCCGAAATGCAGGAAAGCCGACAACACCACCGCATCGAAGATCATCGCCAAGCACTGCCGCAGCAACGACGGCACCGGGTCGAGCATCGCCAGCAGCAGCAACAGCCAGGCACCGGCGAGCCCCAGCGAGGCAACGATCTGGCAGGCGGAAGCCGCAGGGTCGCCGGGCGCCGCCGCGGCCACCGCAAACCCGTAGCCGACCGCAAGCGCCCCGACAAACACCCGCATGACCGCCTGCTGGTGCTCCTTGTCGCCGCGCACGCGGAAGCTGTCGCGCACCCCGTCGAGGCCGAACAGCGCCGCCACCAGCCCGACCAGCGCCGGCGCCAGGATCAGCAGCCCGATCAGCGCAATCACGACCGGAATTGCGCCGATCTGGCCGAGATCGCCGGGCCGCGCGGTAAAGGCGAGCGGTGGCAGGACGCCGGCAATCGCCAAGCCGATGACCGCAAAGCGCGCCAGCCGCTCCACCGTCGCGCTGATGCCTGGCGTGGGTGGTCCTGCCGCGGGTGGTCCCGGCGCGGCAGCGGTCGGCTCGCCGGCCGGAACCGGCATCGTCCCGGGTATGTTTCTGGAGGCGCGCAGCACGGCCACTCCTTGTCTCCTCACCTAGCCGGCCGAAAGGATTGCAGCCGCCGCCCCGCCGGGCGTCGCGACCGAACGCCCCGGAGGGAAAGCGACCGTCACCGTCGTGCCGACACCTTTGATGCTCTTCACCTTCACCGTCCCGCCGTGCAGTTCGGCCAGACCGATCGCCAGCGGCAGGCCGAGCCCGGTGCCGGCATGCTGTCGCGTCCACGGCCCGGTGACCTGGCCGAACCGGCTCATCGCCAGCTCGACCTCGTGGGGGTCCATGCCGATACCGCGATCGACGACGGTGATCGCCACCGCGCCGGCATCGTTGCGCAGGATGATCTCGACCTCCCCGCCGGCGCGGCTGAACTTGATCGCGTTGGTCAGCAGGTTGAGGACGATCTGCTTGACCTTGCGCAGATCGCCGTGCAGACACGGCACCTCGCCCTCGCGACGGGCGACGATCCGTACCTCGGCCTGCCGCGCCTTGTCCGCGAGCAGCGCGATCAGGTTGGCGATCGCCTTGGGCAAGTCGATCGCCTCCTCGGCGAGGTCGAGCTTGCCGCTTTCGAGCTTCGCCACGTCGAGGATGTCGTTGATGATGCCGAGCAAATGCTCGGCGCTCGACAGCACGTCGCGGGCATAGCCGACATAGCGCTGTTCGGCGATCGGCCCGAGCATCTCGCTCGACAGCACCTGCGAGAAGCCGATGATCGCGTTCAGCGGCGTGCGTAGCTCGTGGCTCATATTGGCGAGGAATTCGGTCTTGCTTCGATTGGCGATCTCGGCCTGTTCCTTGAGCGCCGTCAGGTCGAGCTCGGCGCGTTTGCGCGCGGTGATGTCGAGCGATGCGGTGACCACCATCTCGCCGCCACCGTCGCCGTCGCGATAGACCGCCTTGGTCGTCAGCAGATTGCGCTCATGCCCGTCGCGATCGACGATCTCCTCCTCGAACGAGGAGGGCGGCAAATCGCCGGAAAGAAGGCGAGCGTCGAGATCGGTAAGGCGGCGGGCCAGCGGATCCTTGTGTGCCTCGAGCGGCCGACGCCCGACCAGCTTGCCCGGCCGCGATCCGACAAAGGCGGCGAATTGCTGGTTGCAGAAGATGTAGCGGCCGTCGCCATCGGTCGCGCATACCATCGCGGGCACCGCGTCGATGACCCGCAGCAGCCGCTCATGGGCGCGCGTCAGACCGCCTCGTGACTCGGGTTGTTCCGGCCGCGACGGGATGCCTTCGAGCGGAGCGAACTCGTCCCGCGCGACCCGCTCATAGCGCCGCAACAGCAACAGGTTGCGCGCGCGGGTGCGAAATTCCAGATGATCGACGGGGCTGAGCAGATGGTCGGCGGCACCGGCGCCGAGCGCCCGGTCGATATGATCGCGCTCCTCCCAGCCGGCGACGACGATCACCGGTACGCCGTTGCAGCGCGGCTCGTCGTACAGCTGAGTGATAAAGCCTGCGGCGTCGAGCTGCGTCATCTCGCCGGCGACGAGGATGAGGTCGGGCCGTTGCTCGGCGCACGCGCTCAGCGCCGCCGCCGGATCGGTGAACGGCCGCACAACCGTCGCCTCGCCGAGCGAGGAAGCCAGCCGAGCGAGGATTTTTAGGTTGGTGGCGCTGTTGTCGACAACGACCACCAGCTGGGATGCCAACGCGCGCGTCCCCCGAGGGGCTGAGGAAGACGCCAGTCTATAAGCGGCCTTTGCGCTTGCAGGTTGCGCTCCGCATTCCTCCGCGAAACCTGTGAAGTTCCAATGGCTTCACGGATGTCTTGTGCGCCCGGCACCACCTAGCCACAAGTGGTAGTGCCGTACCGATTCGCGGCCTACAGCTCGAGGCGATAAAACGCCGCCGCGTTTTTCCAGAAAAACCGCTCGCGATCCGCTGCCGAGCGTTCTGCCAGCATCCGGCTCATCGCCGCGACCAGCGCCCCATAGCCGATCCGCAGGCTGGCGACCGGAAAGTTGGTAGCGAAAACCGACCGCTCGATGCCGAAGATGCGAATCGCGTCGAGCACGACACGGCGGTTCTCCTCGTAATCCCAGGCGCGGTCCTTGAGCCCGAATTCGGAGATCTTGACGTGGACATTGGGCTCGCGCGCCAGCGTCTCCATGCCGCGCCGCCAGGCGGCCAGCCCCTCCGCGCTGCGATCCCACGGGAAACCGGTATGGTTGAGGATGATCGCGGTCTTGGGAAAGGCCCGCGCCACCGCCGCCGCCTCTTCGAGATGCCAGAACGGCACCCGCAGATCCCACGACAGATGGTATTTTTCGAGCAGCGCAAACCCGCGCAGCCAGTTGTCGTCCTGCATCGTGCCGGGCGCGCCGGGTGTCATCTCCGTGGGCGAGGCCGCCGTCACCGGCTTCGAGCGGATGCCGCGCACCAGCGGAAATGCCGCCTGCGCCGCGATGATCTCCTCGGCGTTGGGGGTATCGAACCAGGCATGGGCGACGATCGCGCCGGGAATGCCGTGGCGCTCATGCATCGACATCACCCAGCGCGTCTCGCCGAGCTGATCGGCGCGGTCCCATTCCGCCTCGCAATGCACGGTCGCCAGCACATTGTGGCCGGCGGCGTCGCGCCGATAGTCCTCGGGCAGGTAGTTGCGGCGGATCGCCGAATTGTCCCCCATGAAAAAATCGTGACGGGGCGCGTCGAGCAGGTTCGGATGTTTTTTCTGCGACAAATCCCACAGATGATGGTGGGCATCGATCAGGGTGACGGCGTCGGGGGCAGCGTTCCAATCATCGTGAATCGTTTTCATTCGGCAGCGCTCGCGAAGGGTTCCCGTCGAGTATAAGCTACCGCGCGGCAAGCGGAGCGGGCGGGAAATGAGGCAGGATTACGAAACCATCCGGGTCGAGGATCAGGGCGGCGGGCTGACGCTGCTTTCGCTCAATCGCCCGGACGTCGCCAATGCGATGAACACGCAGATGGGCCGCGACCTCCTGGCGTTTTTCGACGCGGTGAACGCCGATCCGCTCACCCATCGCTGCATCGTGCTGACCGGGACCGGCGACAAGGCGTTCTGCGCCGGCGGCGACCTCAAGGAGCGCCAAGGCATGTCGGACGAAACCTGGGCCGCGCAGCACCTGCTGTTCGAACGCGCCATCCGCGCCTTTATCGCCTGCCCGGTGCCGGTGATCGGGGCGATCAACGGCGCCGCCTATGCCGGCGGCTGCGAGCTGGCGCTGTGCTGCGATTTCATCTACGTCGCCGAGACCGCCCGCTTCGCGCTGACCGAGGTGACGCTCGGCATCATGCCCGGCGCCGGCGGCACCCAGAACCTGCCGCGCGCGGTCGGCGAGCGCCGCGCCAAAGAGATCATCCTCACCGGCCGGCCTTTCTCGGCGAAGGATGCTTACGACTGGGGCATGGTCAACCGGCTCTGCGCGCCCGACAGGCTGCGCGACGAGGTCATGGAGACCGCCCGCCGCATCGCCGACAACGCACCGATTTCGGTGCGCCAGGCCAAGCATTCGATCCATTACGGGCTGCAGATGGACCTCGCCAGCGGCATGATGCTGGAAATCGAGGCCTATAACCGCATGGTCCCGACCGAGGATCGGCGCGAAGGCATCGCCAGCTTCAACGAAAAACGCAAGCCGGTGTTCAAGGGACGCTAGTACGATGACGGCCGGATCGAGTTCGGCGATGACGACATTTTTTTGCGGAGGGATGAGATGGACGGAGCATCGGCAGTCGGCAGCACGGACCTCACTCGCGCCCTCGCCGAACGCGCCTGCGCGATCAGCTATGACGGGCTGCCGGCGGAGGTGCGCGAGCTCGTCCGGCAATGCGTGCTCGACTATGTGGGAGTCGGGCTTGCCGGCGCCGATGACGAGCTGGTTCGCATCCTCCTCGACGAGTTCGCCGAAGCCGGCGGCGCCGAGCAGGCTGGGGTGGTCGGCCATGCCGAGCGCCTGCCCGTGCTGTCGGCGGCCCTCGTCAACGGCGCAATCACCCACGCGCTCGACTACGACGACGTCAACCTGGCGATGCCGGGGCATCCTTCGGTCGCGATCCTCCCGGCCCTGCTCGCCCTTGCCGAACAGCGGAAAAGCTCGGGCAAGGCGGTGATCGCCGCCTTTGTCGCCGGTTACGAGACCTGCTGCCGCATCGGCATGGCCTTGCGTCCCGGCCATTACGACCGCGGCTTCCATGCGACCGGCACCATCGGCGCGTTTGGCGCGGCGGCGGCCTGCGCCCACCTGCTCGGCCTCGATGCCGAGGCGACCGGCCGCGCGCTCGGCATCGCCGGCACGCAGTCGGCCGGCCTCAAGTCGCAGTTCGGCACGATGTGCAAGCCGTTCCACGCCGGCAAGGCGGCGCAAAACGGCCTTCTGGCAGCCCGGCTCGCGGCGCGCGGGTTTTCCAGCCGGCCCGACCTCGTCGAGTGCGCCCAGGGCTTCGCCGCGACCCACGCGCCCGACTTCCACCCGGAAAAGGCGCTGGCAGAGCCGGAGCACGGCTTCCACCTGTTCAACAATCTCTTCAAGTACCATGCCGCCTGCTACATGACGCACGCGCCGATCGAATGCGCGCGGCAGCTCCGCGACCAGCACGGCGTGGCACCGGAGGACATCGCCTCGATCGCGCTGGCGGTGCACCAGGCGTCGCGCCGCATCTGCAACATCCCGGCCCCGAGCGATGGGCTCGAGGCCAAGTTCAGCCTGCGCCAGACCGTGGCGATGGCGCTGAGCGGCGTCGACACCGCGAGCCTCGGCACCTATAGCGCCGCGACCGCGACCGACCCGGCATTGGTGCGGCTGCGCGAGCGTGTCACTTTCGATTTCCGGCAGAACTTCCCGGAAGCCGGCGCCGAGATCGAGGTCGAGCTGAAGGACGGCCGCAAGGCCGGCGCCACGTTCGACGCCGGCATCCCCAATCGCGACATCGCCGACCAGGGCCGCCGCCTCGCCGCGAAATTCGACGCGCTGGCCGCACCGGTCGTCGGCGCCGCCCGCGCGCGCGAGTTGCGCGATGCCGTCGCCGAGCTCGATGGCCTCGCCGATGTCGGCGTGCTGACCCGGCTCGCCGCCAAATAGAGCACGATCGGTTTAGATCGAAGCCTCAAAGCAGTTCCCCTCCCGCGGGCTTGGCCCGCGGGTCCACGTCTTCCTTTTGCGAACGTCGGAGAAAAAGACGTGGATGGCCGGGTCAAGCCCGGCCAAGGCGCTACACAAAGCGGTTCGGCCTAACAGATAAGGCTCTAACCGGCGCGCAGATATTTCTCTTCGAGAGCCCGCCACGCTGCCGTCCCGACGGCTTCCTCGCGTTCCTGGAAGGTCGCCAGCTCGCTTTCGATGCGGGTGACATGGCCGTCTTCCTTGAGGACGGCGAGCACGCGCTGCGCGGCGCGGATGGCGGCGCGGTGGGTCTGTGACGGGTAGATGCCGAGGCGGAAACCCATCCCCTCCAGCTCCGACGCCGCCAGCATCGGCGTCTTGCCGCCTTCGAATACGTTGACCAGGTTCGGCCCGTTGACGCTGCGCCCGACGATGCGCAGCTCCTCGACGCTTTGCGGCGCCTCGACAAAGCCGACATCGGCGCCGGCCTCGAGATAGGCGTTGACCCGGTCGATCGCCGCCTGCAACCCCTCGACCGCGCGCGAGTCGGAGCGGGCGATGATGACCATCTCCGGGTCGCGCCTGGTATCGACCGCCGCCTTGATCTTGCCGACCATCTCGGCGACGGGGATTACTTCCTTGCCCTCGTAGTGGCCGCATTTCTTCGGCGCAACCTGGTCCTCGATGTGAAATCCGGCGACCCCGGATTTCTCATATTCGCGCACCGTGCGGATGACGTTGATCGCGTTGCCGTAACCGGTATCGGCGTCGGCGATGACCGGAATGCCGACCGCCTCGACCGTAAGGCCGATGAAATGCACGTTTTCCACTACGGTGAGCAGGCCGAGATCGGGATAGCCGCTCGCGCGCGAAAAGCCGCCGCCGGTCAGGTACACGGCCTCGAAACCGGCCGCTTCGACAAGCCGCGCGGTCAGGGTGTCGTAGGCGCCCGGCACCATCGTATAGCCGTCTCGCGCGATCAGCCGGCGCAGTGCCTGGCGTGGGGTCATTGGGGCCTCCTATTGCGTAGCGTGGTCAACGACATGCCGCTCTCCCGGCGCTGCGCCAGGGATCGACGCTCCTCACCGACCACTGGCGGCTGCCGGCGGAACGGCCGCGGCTGATGGCGTTGCGGCGGCCGTTGGCGGCGGAACAGGCGCCGCGGTGGCGGCTGGCGGCGGGACGGGCGCCGCGGCCGCCGCTGGCGGTGAGACGGCCGCAGCGGTCGCGGGCGCTGGGGTGCCCGCTGCCGCGGGAGCGGCACCTGCTCGCGGCAGCGCGTCGCGGACAGTGTTGACCGCGGTCAGCTCTTCGGCAACGAGCCGGCCGGGCACGGTGATCGCCAGCGGCTTTCCGTCCTTCGCCGTGAAGGTCAGCGACAGCCCGTCGCGATGTGCCTTCAGCACATCCTCGGGCACGACCGCGGCGAACTCGTCGAAATAGGCGCAACCGGCGTCGCAGGTGATCTCGTTGCGGCCGATCGCGATAAAGCGCAGCGCCTTGCTATCGGCATCATGGACCCCGTCCCATTTGTTGGGGCCGCCGTAATAGCTGTCGGCGACGTAAACCTGATGCGCGACCTCGCCGGTCTGGGTGTCGAGCCAGCTGCGCAGGCAGAAGAAATTGGTGCCGGCGACGCCGAGGAATGGCTCGGTATGCTGCAGCCTTTTGCTGACAAAGGCGATAAAGCGGCCATTCTGCTGCTTGGTCATCTCGACGCCTTCGGCGCCGGGCTGCGGCGACAGCCGCGTTTCCGGCTCCAGCGCCGCGCAACCGCCAAGGATCAGGGCGAGACCGGCGGCTGCGGCAAGGTTCTGGATCATCGAGGCCTACTTTAGGATAGCGGCGTTGTCTTCGCCGAGGGCCGGCGCGCGTTTGGCGAAGGCGGGACGCTCGCCATCGAAGGAGAGTGGCAGGCCGACGAGGGACAGGCTACCCTGATGCTGAATCTGGCCCAACGCCTGGGTTTGCGCATCGGCGACAACCTGGTTCATCGCGTTGATCGGGCCGTTGGGGATGCCGGCGGCCTCAAGCAACCCCGCCCAGTGCGCTACCGTCTCGGTCTTGAAGATATCGGCGAGGATCGCGATCAGCGCACCGCGATTGACCACGCGCGCCCCGTTGGTGGCATAGCGCGGATCCTCGGCCAGGCTCGGCCGGCCGAGCGCCGCGACGAGGCGGCGGAACAGATTGTCGTTGCCGGCGGCGACCATCATGTAGCCGTCGGACGCCTCGAACGCTTGGTAGGGGACGATCATCGGAACGCCCGAGCCGTGGCGCTGCGGCACGTCGCCTGTCGCAAGATGGTCGGCGAGCAGGATGCTCATCAGCGCCAGCGAGGTCTCGTAGAGCGAGGTGTCGACGATACTGCCCTTGCCGGTGCGGTCGCGCTCGCGCAGTGCGGCGAGGATCCCGACCACCGACCAGGTGGCACTGCCCATGTCGATGATCGAGGCGGTGACCCGCACCGGCGGGCGGCCGTCTTCGCCCAGCAGGCTCATCAACCCGCTATAGGCCTGCATCATCGGGTCGTAGCCGGGGCGATCGCGCAGCGGCCCGGTCGCGCCGAAGGCGTTGAGATTGCAACAGACGAGGCTCGGCTTCTCGGCGACCAGCGCACCGGCCGACAGCCCGTATTTGTCGAGCGCGCCGTATTTGAGATTGTGGATGACCACGTCGGCGCGGTTGAGGATCAGCGCCTTGAGGCGGGCCGCGTCCTTGGGATCGGCAAGATCGACTGTGATGCCCTTCTTGCCGCGATTGACCGCGTGGAAGCAGGTCGCCGCACCCTCGGTGAAGGGCGGGCCCCAGCCGCGGCAGGCATCACCGCCCTTCGGGTTTTCGACCTTGAGGACTTCGGCGCCCAACTCGCCGAGGATCATCCCGGCATAGGGCGCGGCAATGCTGTGGCCGATCTCGATGACGACAAGGCCGGCAAGGGGTTGGGGGCTCGACATGAATTCACCACAGAGGCACGGAGGGCATGGAGATGATAGTGCCGTGATTGCGGCCGCACGCAAAGTCCGCGGGTTACGCCATCACGGCCTCCCGACGAACATGAATGCGACCGCGCCGAGCAGACAGGCGAAAGCCCCCGCATAGCGCCACGACAGCGGATCGCCGAGATAAAGCACCGCGAACGCCGCGAACACGACGAGGGTGATGACCTCCTGGATGATCTTCAGCTGCCCCGCCGAAAACTCGCCGTAGCCGATGCGGTTGGCCGGCACCTGCAGGCAATACTCGAAAAAGGCGATGCCCCAGCTCGCCAGGATGACAGCCCAGAGCGGCGCTGCGCGGTACTTGAGGTGCCCGTACCAGGCGAGGGTCATAAACACGTTCGACCCGATCAGCAGCAGGATGGTCCGCATCGCTCCCCCAGCATGGCGCCCCCCGGCATGGCGCTCCCCCGGATAAACACGGCCGCGGCGAATTGGCGTCGGCGCGGCGGCGGATTATTGTGGCCGCACGAAGCTCATCAGCACAGTGGGAGGGCGCGATGCCCTATGGCGATCAATCCGACGATCCGGTGATGCTAGCCCTCGGCGAGGACTACCCGGAACTGCGCGAGTCGATCCGCAAGATCTGCGAAGGCTATCCGGGCGCCTATTGGCGCAAGCTCGAGGACGAGCAGGCTTATCCGACCGAGTTCATCGAGGAATTGACCAAAGGCGGGTTCCTCGCCTCGCTGATCCCCGAGGAATATGGCGGCTCCGGCCTGCCGCTGCGCGCGGCGGCGGTGATCCTCGAAGAGATCAACGCTTCGGGCTGCACCGCCAGCCAGGGCCATGCCCAGATGTACATCATGGGCACGGTCCTGCGGCACGGCAGCGCCGAGCAGAAGCAGCGCTACCTGCCGAAGATCGCCACCGGCGAGTTGCGCCTGCAGGCGTTTGGCGTGACCGAGCCGACCACCGGCTCCGACACCACCAAGCTCAAGACCCGCGCGGTGCGCGAGGGCAACTCGCATTACGTCGTCAACGGCCAGAAGGTCTGGACCTCGCGGGCGCGGCACTCCGATCTGATGCTGCTGCTGGCGCGCACCACCCCGGTCGAGGAGGTGAAGCGGCGCACCGACGGTCTGTCGGTGTTTCTTGTCGATCTCAAGGAGAGCCTCGGCAAGGGGGTCGAGATCCGCCCGATCGACGCGATGATCAACCACAACACCACCGAGATCTTCTTCGACAACCTCAAGGTGCCGGCGGAAAACTTGATCGGCGAGGAAGGCAAGGGATTTCGCTACATCCTCGACGGCATGAACGCCGAGCGCATCCTCGTCGCCCAGGAATGCATCGGCGACGGCCGCTGGCTGCTCAACAAGGGGATCGAATACGCCAAGGAGCGGGTCGTGTTCGACCGCCCGATCGGTCAGAACCAGGGGGTGCAGTTCCCGCTGGCGCGCGCCTGGGCCGAATTGGAGGCCGCCGACATGATCTGCCGCCGCGCCGCCGCGCTGTTCGACGCCGGCAAGGAATGCGGCGCCGACGCCAATATGGCAAAGCTGCTGGCGTCGGAGGCAACCTGGCATGCCGCCGACGCGACCTTCCAGACCTACGGCGGCTTCGCCTTCGCCAAGGAATACGATATCGAGCGCAAGTGGCGCGAGGTGCGCCTCTACCAGACCGCGCCGATCTCCACCAACCTCATCCTCGCCTATATCGGCCAGCATGTGCTGGGGATGCCGCGGTCGTATTGACCTGCCTCACCTCACCTCACCTCACCTCGCCGCCTCCGCCCTTTCAATCGTCACCCCCGCGAAAGCGGGGGCCCAGGGGCAAGCGACGGCGCGGCTGCCCCCGGATTCCCGCCTTCTCGGTAATGATGAACAGAAGGCGCGCTACACCACCGGCGAGCGGCCGCCGTCGACATTGATGGCGCAGCCGGTGACGTAGCCGGCCTGCTCGGAGGCGAGGAAGGTCGCGACATTGGCGAATTCCTCGGCCTTGCCCATGCGGCCCAGCGGTACGGCCCGGCCGGCCTGGGCGATGAAGTCCTCGAGCGAGACATTGGCGCCCTCGCGCGCGTGGCGGCGGACGATCTGGTCGCTGACGATGACGCCGACATGCAGCGAGTTGACCAGCACGTTGTGCGGCGCGCCTTCCATCGACAGCGCCTTGGTGAACGCCATCTGGGCGGCGCGGCTGACCGAGGTCGGAGCGCTGTCGGCGCCCGGCGCCTTGGCGCCGATGTTGAGCACGCTGATGATGCGGCCCCATTTGCGCTGCTTCATCAGCGGCATCAGGATGCGGCAGAAGCGGACCTGGGCAAACAGCTTGAGGTCGAGATCGGCCTGCCACATCTCGTCGGTAATGGTCTCCGACGGGCCGCGGGTCGACTGGCCGGCATTGTTGACGAAGATGTCGACCTTGCCGAACTCGCCGATGACCTGGTCGCAGGCCGCCTTGATCGGCCCCGCCTTCGACACGTCGCAGCTGATCGCCGCGACCTTGCCCTTGCCGCCCATCGCCTGGATCGCCGACTTGGCCTCGGCGAGGGCGCCCTGGTCGCGCGCCAGGATCGCAACGTCGGCGCCGGAGGCGGCATATTCCTTGGCGATCGCCAGGCCCAGCCCCTTGCTGCCGCCGGTCACGATCGCGCTTCTGCCGTCCAGTCGAATATCCATGAAAACCCTCCTATTGTTGATGGCGAACCGCGGTCAGGCGGCGGTCAGCCGGTCGATTTCGGCCAAATCGTCGGTCGTCGGCGTCCACTCGACGGCCCGCACGTTTTCCTCAAGCTGCTCCGGCGATGTGGCGCCGGCGATGATGCTGGACACCGCCGGCCGCGACGCCAGCCAACTCATCGCCAGCTCCAGCATCGAGCGCCCGCGCGCAGCGCAGAAATCGGCAAGGCGCTCGACCGTCGCCCAGTTGCGCTCGGTCAGGTAGCGCTCGGCCATGCGCTGGGTCACGGTCAGCCGCGCTCCGTCGGGCATCGGCTGGTTGCGGCGATACTTGCCGGTCAGCAATCCATTAGCCAGCGGCGAGAACGGGATCAGGCCGAGACCGCACGCCTCGACCATGCGCGCCATATTCGGCTCGTACTCCCGCTCCAGCAGGCTGTAGCGCTCCTGGCACGCGATGAAGGGCTCGAGGTTTTGCGACTTCGCCACCCAGTTCGCCTCGACCACCTGCCAGGCCGACAGGGTCGAGCACGCGATGTAGCGCACCTTGCCCTGCCGCACGAGGTCGTCGAGCGCCCGCATCGTCTCCTCGACCGGGGTGCGCGGGTCTTCGATATGCTGCCAGTAGAGGTCGATGTAATCGGTCTTCAGCCGTTTGAGGCTCGCCTCGACCGCGGCCATGATATAGCCGCGCGACGCGCCCTGCAGCCGGCCCGCCATATCCATCGGCCGGCCGAACTTGGTCGCCAACACGATATCCTTGCGCCGCGGCCCCAGGATGCGGCCGAGATATTCCTCGGCGCCGCCGCGCTCGCCATAGGTGTCGGCGTTGTCGAACAGGGTAATGCCGAGGTCGAGCGCCTTGTGCACCACGGCGCGCGTCGCTTCGAAATCGATGCGCCCGGCAAAGTTGTTGCAGCCGAGGCCGACCAGCGAAACCGCAAGCCCCGACCGTCCGAGATTGCGTTGCTCCACCCGCGCTTCCCCTGCTTGCCACCGAGTCGTGAGAGTATAGAGCCGCCACGGCCGAAACCAGATGATTGGCATCAACCCCCGGTCGTTTCCCGCAATCGCGCGGCTCAGCCTTACGGTTCTGCTATCCCAATTGATTTGCATTCGCGTTGGTGATGCAGGACAGTTTCCCGACAAGTAACGACGAGCGTGAAACTGCGCTCTATTTGGCTGGGGGAAGCGCATGCAAGGCAACGGATCCCGTCCGTCGGGCTCAGGCCAAAAGGCGTCGCGGCTCTGGTATCTGCTGTTGCTGGTGCCCTATGTCGCGATGATTTGGGT
>DASQGR010000163.1:0-3103 GCA_035632515.1 Allostellaceae bacterium
GTGCTCGACCACATGCAGCGCCGCGGCTATCGCGAAGCCCTGCTGCCCAAGGCCGCGTAAGGCTGTTCATGTGCCGATAACCGCGCTCGAGGCTGCGTCGCGCACGCCCGTGACCCTGCTGACCGGGTTTCTCGGCAGCGGCAAGACCACCGTGCTCAACCACGTGCTGAAGCAGCCGGAGATGGCGGCGACCGCCGTCATCGTCAACGAATTCGGCGAGATCGGCATCGACCACCTGCTGGTCGAAAAGGCGACGGATGACGTCGTGCTGATGAGCAGCGGCTGCCTGTGCTGCACGGTGCGCGGCGACATTGTCGATACGCTGGTGAACCTGTTTGTCGATCGCGCCAAGGGCCGTATCCCCGGGTTCGAGCGGGTGGTGATCGAGACCACCGGCCTTGCCGACCCGGCGCCGATCCTGCACGCGTTGATGTCCGACCCGATCGTCGGCGAGCGCTATATGATCGATGGGGTGGTGACGACGGTCGACGCGGTCAACGGCGCCGACACGCTCGACCGCCAGCCGGAGGCGCTGAAGCAGGCCGCGGTCGCCGACCGGCTGCTGCTGACCAAGGGCGATCTTGCCGACGCTGCCACGCGCGCGGCGCTCGAAGCCCGCCTCGCGGCGCTCAATCCGACCGCCAAGCTGCAGGCGGTGGCGCAAGGCGCGGTCGATCCGGCATTTCTGTTCGGTCTCGGCCTGTTCGACCCCGAGACCAAGAGCGTCGACGTGCAGCGCTGGCTGCGCGAGGAAGCCTTCGCCGAGGACGGGCATGACGGGCACGGGCATGACGGGCATGGCCACCACGTCCACCACGATGCCAATCGGCATGACGAACATATCCGCGCCTTTTGCATCACCCGCGAGCGGCCGATCTCGTGGACCGCGTTCTCGGGCTGGCTCGACGCGCTGGCGACGATGCGCGGCGCCGATCTGCTGCGGATAAAGGCGATCGTCGCGATCGAGGACCGCCCCGGCCAGCCGGTGGTGCTGCACGGGGTGCAACATCTGTTCCACCCGCCGGTGCTGCTCCCCGAATGGCCGAGCGCGGATCATCGCACCCGCATCGTCTTCATCACCCGCGACCTGCCGCAGGAGCAGATCGAAAAAAGCCTCGCCGCCTTCGCCGACGCCGACGCGCCGGAGAGCGGGGCGGCGCTGCCCTGATTTGCCATCCCGTCTCCTGCCGGCAGGGACGACAGGAGCGGCTAGTGGGCGTGGCCGTCCTTGGGCATTTCGGCGAGCTCGAACAGCAGGTTGCCGGTCGCCTTCGGATCGATGAAGGCGATGCGGCAATTGCCGTGGCCGATGACCGGCGTCTCGTGGATCAGCGGCGTGCCCTTGGCCTTCAATTCGGCGAGCGCGGCGTCGATGTCCTCGACCTCGAAGCAGATGTGAAAAAGGCTCTGGCCCTTCTCGGCGATCCATTTGGTTGCGCCGGACTCCGCCGAAATGCCTTGCAGCAGCTCGATATAGCTCTCCCCGACGGGCAGCATCGCCAGCCGCGTCGTCGGCCGGTCCTCGGCGTATTCGAGTTCGATGCCGAACTTGTCCCGCAAGAGGCCGGCGACTTCGTCGAGGTCGTTGACGGCGATGGCGATGTGCTCGATCCGCTTGATCTTCATGCTTCCTCTCCCTCAGCCCTTCGGCGCCTCGACCAGCACGTTGACCCCGCGCGCCGCTTCGACGATCTCGCGCCAGGTCTCGTCGTCGACCGGCACGCCCTCGGCGATGCGCTTGGCCCGCATCAGCCGCTCGGGATCGCCGGGGATCAGCACCGGCTCGCCCGATCTGCGCGGCGGCGAGGCGGTGATGTAGTCGGCCATCGCACGGACCTCGTCGACCAGCCAGGCGCGGTCGACGAGTCGCGACGGGTCGATGACGATCAGCAGCATCCCGTTGGTGACGGATTCGGCGTCCTGCCGCTCCGGCCGCATCGTGCCGCTGCCGGTGACCGCGCCCGCCAGCATCTCGCAGATGAAGGCCAGCGCGTAGCCCTTGTGCTCGGCAAAGGTGAGAAGCGCACCGCGCGGCCGGCGGTACATCACATTGGGATCCCCGGTCGGCTGCCCCTCGGGGCCGAGCAGCGTGTCGGCGGCGATCTGCTCGCCCTTGTTGCGGGCGACGCGAACCTTGCCCATGGCGATCCGGCTCGTCGCCATGTCGGCGATGATCGGCCGGTCGGCGGCGGGGCCGGGAAGCGCGATGGTCACCGGGTTGGTGCCGAAGCGCGCATCGCCGCCACGCCACGGCGCCACCGCCGGGCGCTGGTCGGTGATGTTGACGAAGGAGATCGAGACCAGCCCTTCCCCGGCGCACATCTCGCCATAGGTGCCGACCCGGCCGATATGGTGGGCATTGCGCAGCGCGACGACCGCGACCCCGGTCTCCTTCGCCTTGGCGATGCCGCGCAGGGTCGCTTCGCGAGCGACGATCTGGCCCCAGCCGCGGGCGCCGTCGTAGACGATCATCGACCCGCTGTCGCTGACCACATGGCCCTTTTCGTTGGTGGCGGCCTTGCCGTTGCCGAGATTGCGCAGGTAGCTGGGGATCATGCCGACCCCGTGGCTGTCATGGCCCTTGAGGTTGGCTTCGACCAGATGGTCGGCGACGATCGCGGCCTCGGCCTCGTCGCTGCCGGCGGCGGCGAAGACGCGGCGACCGATGCGGCGCAGTTCGTCGTGGTCGATGACCGGCATGGCGTTCCTTTCAGGTTTTGGCGGCTCAGGTTTTGGCGGCGCGTTCCGGCGCGGCGGGGTAGACCCCCAGAATCCTGACCTCGTGCGAGAAGAAGCGCAGCTCCTCCAGCGCCAATTGCAGCGGCCGGTCGTGGGGATGGGCCTCGACATCGGCATAGAACTGGGTCGCGGTGAAATTGCCGTTGACCATGTAGCTTTCCAGCTTGGTCATGTTGACGGCATTGGTGGCGAACCCGCCGAGCGCCTTGTACAGCGCCGCCGGCACGTTGCGCACGTTGAAGACGAAGGTGGTGACCGGCGGCGCTCCCCGCGGCGCCCGTTTTTCGTCGCGCGACATGACGAGGAAACGGGTGGTGTTGTGCGCCGCATCCTCGATGTTCTGCGCCAGCGACTGCAGCCCGTA